>PMKE01000139.1 GCA_003158585.1 Alphaproteobacteria bacterium | reverse complement strand
GCGCGATTTCCTATCGGCTAAAGTGGATGTTCCGCCAAGCCCTTGATTGAAAAGGGTTTGGCGGGGTCCCTTTCGCCAAACGTTCCGCGTCTAATTCTTCAGAATAGAGCATATTGCTGCGGATTCTCGTTCTTCTGGGCACGGGTGCGCCCGTCAAATGAGATAATGCTCTCATATTGCTTGTCCGTGAAGTTGAGAATTTGGACAAGGCCCGTTTTCGGCAGAGATTTTTCGATTCGCTTGTTGTAGCTCTCCGCCTGATCCTTGCCACCGCAAAAGCGCATATAGACCGAGAACTGGCTCATGGAAAAACCCTGATCGAGTAGGAAGTTACGAAACTTCGTTGCTGCGCGGCGCTCGCGCTTGGTTCCTACGGGAAGGTCGAAGATCACCATCATCCACATAAGACGATAACCCGTAAGCATTGCCTCTTAGCTCTCTTGCTGTTCCTTGCGCCCCAACTCCGGCAATTCGAGTGGCAAAAGCGGTTCGGGTAAATCAAGTTCCGGCTTGCCTGTTTCGAACGCTGCGGCCAGCGATATCGCGAGGCGCTCCAGACACGTTGAGACTGGGGTAGTCCCGCGCGCGGTCGCCATGTCGAGACTGAGTGCGAGGGCCAAGTTGGCCTTCACCGAAGGGGTAACATCCACTTCACCATTTGCCGCCAGCCTCACCACCAGATAGTCAATTAGGGGGCGGAACGGCTCCATGAGATCGTCCACCAGACACATCGGATTACCACGATTGGAATGATGCAGTCCGATTGAAGGATGCAGTCCTGTCGAGGTAACGGCGCGCGCGACGCCCGCGCGCAAGACCGTGTAACCGTAGTTCAGCATTGCGTTAGTGCCGCCGGACTGACGGTCGCGCCGGAATTCATCGCCCATAAGCAGCGGCCAATAACGCCTGGCCGCTTGCGCTTCCATGTTTTCCGGATCGCCGGAGCGAACCTTGCGCGCCAGCATTTCGAAGGCGCCGTCCTCTTTGCCGAGACGTTTCAGGACTGCGCCCTGCTGGATAATCTTGGCGCGGACGAGCCCTTGCCACAGGCGCTTTTGGAGAGGTTCGTCCGCTTCAAGTTGATGGCGCATCCGGAGCGCCTGCACGTGGTTGCCGTCCAGCGGCCAGACCCAGGCAAGTGGCATATGATTCGGACCGCACAAGACTACCGCTGCGCCGCGCTGCGAAAGCTGGACAAGCAAGTTGTTGGAATAGGTCAGACCGTGCGCGTGACAGAGCAGCACGCCGATATCGTCGAGAGGCACGCGGGCGACTTCCTCGCCGTCTGCCGAGATCGTCATGAAGCCGCGCGACACCGCCAGATGGCGCCCGTCGCTCGCGACCTCAACGACGCGCCCTATCATCCGGCGCTCGCTCGACGTGGTCCAGGATCGGTTAAGCGGCCGATTTCATCGACGCCAACTTTCCGAAATCCGACATCCTTCAAGCTGCTTGCCGATTTGGAGACGTACTTGAATATGTCGTCTCTGTCGGCATCGCGCGCCTTCAGGGCGCCACCTTCCAGATGATCGGCCATCGTGATTGTCTGACCGCTCATTTTGACCACGCGCAGAATCCGGCGGCGTCCGCCGTCCTCCATTGCAACCATATCGTCGATATGAAGGCGCATGATTTTCTTCGCTGCCGGATGCGGACGTAATTCCCCCGGGTTGAAATCGGGCTGGTTGGCATGGAACCGCTGGACGACGACGGCTGTCCAGCGTCTGTTCGGCAGTTGGTAAATATCGGCAAAGGCATTGCCGTCCGGCTTGTACGCTTTGTAGGGTAAACCGGTCTTGCGATCCTTGATTTGGACCACATTGAGTTCTTCGGTCATGCGCGCGCGCCGCACTTTCATCTTGCGCCCGCCGAGCACGACACCCTCCTCCTCCGCACGCTTTGCAAAGTCCCCCGGCTTGCCACCCGACTTTTCTACCTCGTCCCATAGCGCCTCAAGCGCTACGCGCAGGGCAGCGTCGCGAACACTTTCAAGTTCCGATTTCTTAGTTACGCCTTTCAACGCACTACGCGAGACAACTTTCCAGTTGCCGCCCTTGCCCGGCGCTATCAGCCCGTACGCGGTATCATTGTGAAGTGAGCCGGACGTCCTTCCCTTATCGCCGAACGTCCCGTGATCCGGTTTGTGCGAAATAACAATGTGTTCTAAATGCGGACGAAGCACATCGGGTGTAAAGTCATCCCACGGCAGCGGTACCGCTTCGATCAAGCGTTTACGGTCGGCTTCCGAATTAAGATCGGAGATCGCCTTCAACAACCGCTGATCGGTCATTGCGATCACAAATGCGTCGATGGCGTGATGGCGGTGGTCATCACGATTTTTCCGCGCCGGTCCATCGTCGGTTTCCCCGCCCAACCGATTGTGGTCACCCAGCAGGGCATTCAAACCCCATTTACCGCGCAGCATCGCTGTCAGCTTGCCGGGGATGGCGCGCACACGCAGACGGCCTTCGGTCTTTTCGTTGTAAAGATGCGCCAGGTAGGTCCGCGCAATGCGCGACAGATATTTGGTCTCGTTAAGCTGGCGGTCGAGAAACTCCTGTTCGTTCGCAAACCGTTCCATTGCGTCTGCGTGGAAGCGCCAGCGCTTGTTGGGCGGCAATGTCTCTGCCCGTAGCAAGATGGCTGCATAGTCGTATTGGTACTTACCGATTTTAGGATTGGCATGGAACGCATCGAACGGCGAACGATCACGCTTGGCCCGGTTGGCGTCGCGCAGGCAGAGAACTTTGTTTGCCATGGAGTCGTCGAGCGTCTTGGCAAAGGGCAAGATGTGTTCAATCTCGGTAATGTCCGAAATCGCCATCGCAAACGAGATGGCGTCGCCAGTGAAAGGACACACATTGATAGAGCCGAAGGCCTGTTCTTCCCACAGCCGCAATTTGCGCAACAGATGTGCGGACGGTACGCCGCCGGATGCTCTGATCTGCTCCTCGCGCCGCCTATTTTTGACCTCGTTCTCTCGGTTCGTCTTTCGCGCGTTGTCCTTATCCTCCTTGTTCATTTTTAGGTCGCGCGCGAGCTCGACAATAATCTCTTCCGGCTTGCCATAGGCTTTGACGAGTGCGTTGACGACGCGACGAAGCTGGCCCAGGCCGATATGCACGGTGGGATTGGCGATGCGACCGTAATGGGCAACGGTATCCTCTTTCGGCTTCACGGCGTCACCACCGACGACCTGCCGCGTCAGAATTGCGCCGTAGTAAGGCAGGGCGTCTAGCGCCGTGTCGGGCCGGAAATCGGAATGATGTCCGTATTCCGGTACTTCCGCCACAGCTTCGGCATAATTGAGGCCTTGCTCCTCCATGATGGGCAGCAGCTTAGCGATGGCCTTTTCACTGAGCCGCGCATAACCCTCGGGTAATGGCGTAGCCGCAAGCTTCTTTGCAGATGCTGCATCCAGTCCCCAATCCGACTGGGCAACACGTTCTATTTCCTCCAGCTTCTCCGTTTCGATCAGCTTGCGTACAATTTCCGAGCGGCGCTCAATTGGCATGGAAGCCCATGCTTTGCCAAACAAGTCCTTATGTGACAGGCGGGAAGCCGTTTCATCACCCTTCAGAGCTTTGCGGTTCTCGTCGAACAGATTGATCCGCGCCCCGGAAGGCAATTTCAGCAGCTTAACAAGCTGTTCGAGCTTCAACTCTTTCTTGGTGCGAAGATCGTTCAATACCTTGTCGCGTTGTTGCTGCGTCAGGCGTTTCGCTGGTTCGCCGAGAATCAGAATGCGAAGGTTGTTCGCCTCCTGCACCATGCGAAATTCCTGGGCGAGGGGCAGGGCGCGATGCGCGCGCTGTTCACCATCCTCCAGCAAGCACCAACCCGGATCGACCGGTTTCAACGGGCGTTGGTAGAAAATAATGTCCTTGAGGTCGTCCCATTGTGATGTTCGCAAGAGATGATGCGGAGCCTGCACCTTGCGGACTTCCTCATACTCGTCTTCGTAAAGCGCGCGGTCGGGATAAAACCCGGCCTCAGGTCGCGCTCGCACCATCTTTCCTTTTAGGCGACGCTTGTGGAGATATTCGCCAAGCGTCTTCGCCTGGCTTTCATCGATGCGCCGCTTCAACTCACCGATCTTTTCCGTTAGCTTATTGTCTTCGGCCTTGTCGGTCTTGCGGTTCGATTTGAAGCCGCGACGCTGGTTCAGATGAAAAAGCGCGCGGCCAAGCTCATGCGGTGTTAGCGGAGCGTGGACGGCCTTCGCTCGAAGTTCGTAGGGATCGAGCGTCTCAAGCCCTTTGCGTCCGGCTTCGTCTGGCGGCATCAGTCCGAGTGCAATCAGCGCTTCCATCAGTTCGCTGCGCCGGCCCAAATAGCGGTCCCGCCGCCGCCGCATTCCGCGCGGCACGCGACGCTGGACTGCAAGCGACGAGCCGTCCTTGGGATTGCGTCCATCGCTGTAGATGCGAACGCCCTGACCGAGAACGCCGTTGGGCTGCCCGTGCGTATCGACAGTGACCGCAGTCCAGCCGATGGAGTTGGTGCCGATATCGAGACCAAGGCGGTAAGCCATCCAGCCCTCCGGAGAGTTGTGGTGGTGCCCTGCAGGACACCACCGACGGCCGTTTGCGCTCTGGTTTGGACCCAGAGGCAAGCCAAACATGAACGAATTCTATCGCTGGGGCAAGAAATATCTTTCCCACCAACGACCCGTGCTGTATAAATCTCTAACCAACGGTTCTCTTGCGAATCGGGACGTTGGTGTTGCGACTGGCGCGCGATCTCCTATCGGCTATCCGACCCGTCGTTCCTGATTAGTGAATTGCACATCGCAACTAGGGGCATACACTAGCGCAGCGCAAAGTTCGAATATTTAGCCGATAGGAGATCGCGCGCCGTCAGCGAAAGCCTCCGGGCCTAGCAGCCGTTAACAAGCGTTTGAGCGAAAGCTCTTAGCGCACAAAATCGAAAGGCGGGCTTCGGCCCGCCTTTCTGTTTTGTGTACATAGACAGGTCAGAAATCCGTTACTTCAAGAGACGGCGGTTTCCGCCTCTTGCCATCTTTTGCATGGACCAGCGCACGCGTCCTGCAACGTACTTGGCGAACGGAGCAATATCGAGGTCTATGGACGCGCGGTCGAGCGCATGAAGATATTCGTCCCGGTCTTCAACCCGGATGACCGTCCAAGGATACCCGCCCGATGCGAGCGCCACGTTCATCAAGAAGCGGGCCATACGCCCGTTGCCGTCCGGATACGGATGGATGTATCCGAAAAGCCAATGGCCGAGGACGGCGCGCACGGATGGTTCCGGCTCTTTTTCGAGAAGCTCGAAGAGCGCGGCCATGGCATCTGATACGGCCTCTGCGCGCGGCGGCACGTAGCGGGAGCCGCGCAGGTACACCGGATTACGCCGATATCCGGCAATGGCGGTTGCTGGAACGATGCCAGCCATCACGAAGGGCTGGAAGAGCTCGCGGTACCACTCGCGATGCGCTGCCCGGATGAATGCGCCGGGGTTCTTTCCACCGATGACTTCCGCCACTGAGTTCTTCACCAGCTGGAACGCCTGCCAGTATCCACGCGCGGCGAGCGCATTCTTGCTCTCGGCGTCCGTCACGTTCTCTTTGGGGTTCCAGGCGCCCGAACGGACGCGCTCGATGAGACCCGGCGTGACGCTGTATCCTTCGATAGAGAGGGAGTGATAGGCGTCGCTCGTGTAGATGTCGTCCACGAAGGAAAGATAGTCCGCCGGTTTTGTGGGCAGGCCGGGCGCCTTCGGGAAGGCCTCGATAACGGTGCCGCGTGCCGCCTCCCAAAGCGCATGAAGCCGCCCCACGATGGGCGGTGCGGCAGCTTCAATGATGCCGAAGGTCTGCTGTGGAGCGAAAGGGTCACTCTCGCGGATCACGTACCCGGCAGACTTCATCGTGGTGACAATCTCGTCGGCAACGCTGCCGCGGCCGATTCTGCGAAATGCTCCTGCGAGGCGACCCGCCACGACCGAACGCCCATCGTCGAGAAGCTGGGCCAGCACTTCCGAGGCATCCTTGACGCGCGAAAGCACGATCTGCGTCTCCACCGGGTTCCGGGCGAAGAAGGATTCAGGGACGCGGACGAGCGCGGCGACGGGTGAGAAGAGGCGTAGGCCCTCGTGTGACACGAGGTCGGCCTTGGCGGGCATCCGCTGCCTGAGGTCATATATAGATGTGCCGAAGAGGAGCTTGATGGTATTGTTCGCGCCCTTGGGGCTGTACACGACGACCTGGGCAGGGATGATCGTGTTCTCGGCGTGGAGGAGAAGCGACTGCTCGGGCGAAAGGTGCCACGCCTCGCCGAAGCGGTCGGTGCAATAGCGCGCGCAGAACTCCCAGAACGAGGCGAACCAGGGCGTGCTGTCGCCCCTTTGGGTACCGGGGCTCGTAGAAATCAGCCAGCCCTTGGCGACTTCCCTCAGAAAACCGTTCTTGACGAGGCGCTCCCGGTGCACGCGGGAGAACTCGTTCGAGCGGAACACACGCCGGTCCCGCTGGAGCTTTTGAAGGACCGCAAGCGATGCGGCGAGCTTTTCATGCGGCGCAGCCATGGCGGATGTTCCCTGTCTCGACACACGTGTTTTGTGTTGCATTAGTACAAGTATATAGCGTGTTACGTATGCAAGTCAATTATGTCATGCAAATGCAAGTGGATAACGCCGAACGCCTGCACGTCAGCGTTTTGCATCTCGGGTATGAAGGTGTGTCGCCAATCGACGCCGACGATGTACCATGCGCTTCAAATGGCGCTGGTCGCCTCGTGAATTGACTCGACGGGTAATGTTTCGGGAACCTTGCCATTGATGATAACCCGCAGGCGGCAGGTTACCCTAGATGGCTATGCCGATTTTCGCTCCATCGGCACGACCTGACCTACTTTCCTCAATTGGTCGAGATAGTCGGCCCACCACGTCATCATCTTCACGCGTTCGTCCCAGTGCTCACCACGTGCGTAGGCGCGGCGCACGTCGTTGCTCTCGACGTGTGCAAGTTGCCGCTCGATAGCGTCCGCACTCCACAACCCGGACTCATTGAGCAACGTCGAAGCCGTGGCGCGGAAGCCATGCGATGTTGCTTCGTCCTGCGCGTATCCGAGACGCCGGAGCGCGGCGTTGAGCGTGTTCTCGGACATCGGCTGGCGCACGGTGCGCACACCCGGAAGAGCGAGCGGACCGTTGCCTGTGATGCCGTGAAGTTCCTGCAACAGAGCGATGGCCTGAGGCGCAAGCGGAACGCGGTGTTCGCGCCGCATCTTCGTTCTCGCGGCAGGGATCGTCCATATAGCTTCTTCAAGGTTGAACTCGGGCCATTGCGCTGCGCGCAATTCTCCTGGGCGCGGAAAGAACAGGGCCATGAGCTTGAGAGCGGCGCGGGTCGTAAATTGGCCCGTGAACCCGTCAATAGCGCGTAGGAGCGCTCCAACAGCTTTCGGGTCAGTGACCGCGGCTCTCGACTTTACGATGGGCGTCGTCAATGCCCCGTGCAGCGGCGCGGTCGGATCGACCTGCGCCCGCGCCGTGGCGACAGCATACCGGCAGACGGCCCCAATCGTCGAGCGGAGCCTGTGTGCCGAATCGTACCGCCCACGCTTCTCCACCGTGCGTAGGACGGCCAGAACATCGATGGGGCGTATGGTGCTCACTGGCATGGGACCAAGCACGGGCAGGGCAAAGTCGAGCAGCCATTCGAGCTTGTTCATCGTGGCTTCGGCGCGGCCTTCCCGGCGCAGCTTCGCGAGGTATTCCTGCGCGACGATCTCGAAACGGTCACTCGGAAACTCGCGCTCGATGCGGGCAAGCCGCTTTGCGTGCGACGGGTCGATGCCTTCGTCGAGCTGCACCTTCGCGTTGTCCCGGCCCATCCGAGCCTGAAGGAGGGTTGTCGCCGGATACCGGCCGAGCGCGAAGGATTTCTGCCTGCCGCCGAAGCGGTACGCGAAGCGCCACAGCTTCGATCCGGTCGGGTATACCCAGAGCTGGAGCCCGCCCATGTCCGAAAGCTTCACGAGCTTAGAATCGGCCTTCATCTTTCGGCATTGGAGATCGGTCAGCGGCATGCCAAATGGGTACTACGAATATGAACGCGTACCAACAGAGGGGCGATTTCTTTCCAACATTTTTCCAACAATTTCGATGCGTTGGGGCGTTTCGCTATGTTCGAGTATGTTCAATATTTCTCAGGAAATTCAGTTAGTTACGTAATATTTTGTGATTAAATTTGTTGCCTAAAAAAGAGGCACTGGTGCCGGAGGTGAGAATCGAACTCACGACCTACCCCTTACCAAGGGGTTGCGCTACCACTACGCTACTCCGGCGACCGGTGGCCCTATTGGGCCCGAAAGGAGGGCTGCTATAGCCCATAGCCGGGCGCAAGGGAAAGGGCTTCCGGCGTGGCAAAAACGGTCAAATCCGCCGGCCGAAGGGAGCGGCTTGCGGCCGCATTGCGCGAGAACCTGAAGCGCCGGAAGGCGCGCGCCCGCGCCCTTGAAGACAAGGAAACGGCCTCCCGGGCCGGTACCGGGGAGACCCCGCCGCCGTCCTACCCTGGAAAAGACAAAAAACCGGATTGAAATAGGCAGCAATTGATGCTGTCGCGGAAGGGCTTGGCGCGCTAAAACGCCCGGCCTGAACCGCCCGAGGGGTTATGTACAAAATCAGGATAAGAGGTGGGGCTCGCCTTAAGGGTGAAATCCCGATCAGCGGCGCCAAGAATGCCGCTTTGCCGCTGATGGCGGCTGGCCTGCTGACCGGCGAGCCGCTGGTTCTGACCAACGTGCCGAAGCTGGCCGACGTGGCCTTCATGGCCGATCTGCTGCGGCTGTTCGGCGTCGATGTCGAATGGACAGGCGAGGCTTCGCTGGGGCAGGGCGGGCGCTACCGTCTGCGCGCCGGGACGCTCCAAGGCACGACGGCCGATTACGACATCGTGCGCAAGATGCGGGCGAGCTTCGTCGTGCTCGGGCCGCTCTTGGCGCGCGCGGGCGAGGCGAAGGTCTCGCTGCCCGGCGGCTGTGCCATCGGCGCTCGCCCCGTCGATCTGCACCTCAAGGCACTGGAGGCCCTGGGCGCCACGGTCGAGCTGACCGAAGGCTATGTCATCGCCAGCGCTCCGAAGGGCCTCAAGGGTGCCGTGATCGAATTCCCCTTCGTGTCCGTCGGCGCCACCGAGAATGCCTTGATGGCGGCCGTGCTGGCCGAAGGCCGCACCGTGATCGCCAACGCGGCGCGCGAACCGGAGATAGGCGATCTCGGCCGCTGCCTTTCCGCGATGGGCGCGAAGATCACAGGTCTCGGCACGCCGCGCATCGAGGTGGAAGGCGTGGACCGGCTGCACGCGGCCGAGCATTCCGTCCTGCCGGACCGCATCGAAACCGGAACCTATGCGATGGCCGTGGCCATTGCGGGCGGCGAGGTGGAGCTGACCGGCACGTCGCTCGAACTCGTCGGCGCCGTGGCCGATCTGCTGAAATCCGTCGGTGCCGAGATTGCCGCCACGAAGCGAGGCTTTAAGGTGACCCGCAACGGCTATCGTCCCGTCTCCGCTTCGGTCGAGACCCAACCCTTCCCCGGATTCCCCACCGATCTCCAGGCACAGTTCATGGCTCTGATGGCAACGGCGGAGGGCGTCTCGCGCATCCGCGAAACCATCTTCGAGAACCGCTTCATGCACGTGCCGGAGCTGCTGCGCATGGGCGCCGACATCAAGGTCGACGGCGACACCGCCATCGTGACGGGCGTTCCCAGCCTCACGGGGGCCCAGGTGATGGCGACAGATCTGCGCGCCTCCTCCAGCCTGGTGCTTGCGGGCCTTGCGGCGGAAGGAGAGACTATCGTCAACCGCGTTTATCATCTGGATCGCGGCTTCGAACGGCTCGAGGAAAAACTCGGCCGCGTCGGGGCCGACATCGAACGGCTGCCCACATGACCGCACACGGACCGATCTTGACCGCTGAGGATCCCGAGGACCTCGAAGTCATCTCCACGCGCCTTCAGGACGCTGTGGCGCGGATGGGCGATCTCGTCTATCTGCCGAAGAAGCGGCGCTTCGCGGCGCTGTTCAACCGCTTCAAGTGGGAAAGCGGCAAGCGCGGCGATCTTCGCGTACGCACGGGCCTGCATTTCGACGGCGTGTTGTCCGTCAAGTCGCGCAAGCTGAAGCGCGGCGCGCCCGATGCCGTCGTCGAGTTGCTGACGCTGCGCTTCACGCCCAATTCCGCCGACGATCCGGCCGGCAAGGTCGAGCTTGTTTTCGCAGGCGGCGGGGCGATATTGCTGGAAGTGGAATGCCTCGACGCCGGATTGGCCGATGTCAGCGGCGATTGGGCCGCGCGCGGCCGTCCGCGCCACGAGGACGAAGAGCACTGAAATGACACGTTTCCTGGATGCGCGCGCCGCGGGGTTCGCGGGCGAATTCGAAGCGCTTCTTTCGCTGAAGCGCGAGACCGACGAGGATGTCTCCGTTTCGGTGCGGAACATCATCGCCGACGTGCGCGCCCGTGGAGACGTGGCTCTTATCGCCCTCGGCGAACGCTACGACCGCGTCAAGCTGACCCCGGAAACGCTGCGCCTTTCGCAAGCGGAGATCGCGGCGGCGCGCGCGCAGTGCGGGCGCGAAGCGCTGACCGCTCTCGACGTGGCCGCCCGCCGTATCGAGGATTACCACCGCCGCCAGATGCCCGAGGACGCCTTCTACACCGACGAAGCGGGCGTGCGTCTCGGCTGGCGCTGGACGCCGCTCGACAGCGTCGGGCTCTATGTGCCCGGCGGTACGGCGAGCTATCCGAGTTCGGTCCTGATGAACGCCATTCCTGCGGTCGTGGCTGGCGTGAAACGTCTCGTCATGGTGACGCCGGCCAGCGGCGGCACCATCAATCCTTTGTCGATCGAAGCCGCGCGGTTGGCGGGCGTCAGCGAAATCTACCGCGTCGGTGGGGCGCAGGCGGTGGCGGCGCTCGCCTACGGCACCAAGACCATCGCGCCGGTCGACAAGATCGTGGGACCCGGCAACGCTTATGTCGCCGCCGCCAAGCGCGAGGTGTTCGGCAAGGTCGGTATCGATTCCGTGGCGGGGCCGTCGGAAATCCTGGTGATCGCCGACGGCGCCAACAATCCCGATTGGATTGCGGCCGATCTGTTGTCCCAGGCCGAGCACGATCCCTCGGCGCAGAGCATCCTCATCACCGATGATGCCTACTTCGCCGGGAAGGTGCAGGCTGCGGTCGAGAGGGCGCTGGCGCTGCTGCCGCGCAAGGAGATCGCCTCGGCAAGTTGGCGCGACTACGGCGCCGTCATCCTGGCGGCGAATCTCATGGACGCGGCGCCGCTGGCCGACCGCATCGCCCCCGAGCATCTCGAGATTGCCGTCAAGGACACCGACGCGCTGCTGGCGAAGATCCGCCACGCCGGCGCGATCTTCCTCGGCTGTCACACTCCGGAAGCGATGGGCGATTACATCGCCGGACCCAATCACGTGCTGCCCACGGCGCGCACGGCGCGCTTCTCCTCGGGCCTCTCCGTGCTCGATTTTCTGAAGCGCACGACGCTGCTCTCCTGCACGCCGCAGTCCATCGCCAAGCTCGGACCCGACGCTATCGCGCTCGCCGAAGCCGAGGGCCTTGAAGGGCATGCGCGCTCGGTTGCGGCGCGCCTCAACGCGCGTTCCTCCGATGACTGAGGCGTCTTCCTTCCGGCTGACCGAAGTGAAGCTGGAGGAGCGCAACGCCGTCCGCTGCACCCGCGAAATCGAGCATGAACGCGAAGTGGCGCTCTACGATCTTCTGGAGACCAACAGTTTCCGCCCGGTGGGTTCGCATGGCGGACCGTATCAGCTCGTGCTCGGTATCGAGGCGAACCGCCTCATCTTCGACATCCGCCTCATGAGCGGCGAGGCGCACGGCAAGCTGATCCTCTCGCTGTCGCCGTTCCGCCGCGTGATCAAGGATTATTTCCAGGTCTGCGAGAGCTACTTCAAGGCCATCCCCAACCAGCCTTCAAGCCGGATCGAGGTGCTGGATATGGGCCGGCGCGGCCTGCATGACGAGGGGGCGGCGATCCTGCTCGAACGGCTCAAAGGCAAGATCGAGGTGGATTTGAACACGGCCCGGCGCCTTTTTACGCTCATTTGCGTGCTGCATCTCAAAGGATAAACCCGGGGATGGGACCCCTTAAAGCCTTGCTTTTGGCGGTTTTAAGTGCAATCTCCGGGCCGGATTTTGCCGTCAACCCAGAGGCCTGATGCCCAAGGAAGAACTGCTCGAATTCGAAGGCGTGGTCAGCGAGCTTCTGCCCAACGCGACCTTTCGCGTGAAGCTGCAGAACGGACACGAGATCATCGCCCACACCGCCGGCAAGATGCGCAAGAACCGCATCCGCGTGCTGACCGGCGACAAGGTCATGGTGGAAATGACTCCCTATGATCTCTCGAAGGGACGCATCACCTATCGCTTCAAGTGAGCCATCGGGCCGCCTCGTGCTGGCCAGTGAAAGCCCGCGGCGCAAGGCGCTGCTGGCGCAGGCCGGCATCGTGCCCGATTCCATCCACGCCGCCGCCGTAGACGAGACCCCGCTCCCCGGCGAATTGCCCCGCGCCCATGCACTGAGGCTGGCGGCAGAGAAGGCCTCCGTGGTGGCCGCGAAGCTTGCCGAGACGAATCCACGTTCGCAGGCGCTAGTCCTGGCGGCGGATACCGTGGTCGCCTGCGGGCGGCGCATCCTGCCCAAGGCCGAGGACGCGGAAACCGTGCGCTTCTGCCTCAAGCTGCTGTCCGGGCGCCAGCATCAGGTGATGACGGCCGTCGCCGTCTTTCTGCCGGACGGAAAGCTCCGGACGCGGATCGTCACGACGCGCGTCGCCTTCCGCCGCCTGACGCCCGCCGAGATCGAAACCTATGTCGACAGCCGCGAAGGCATCGGCAAGGCGGGCGGCTATGCCGTGCAGGGTCTCGCCGAGATGTTTGTGCGTCACATCAACGGCTCCTATTCCAACGTGGTCGGTCTGCCGCTGGCCGAGACGGTATTGCTGCTGCGCGGCTGCGGTTACGCCTGCTGAAACAGGTCTATCATGAACGATTTCGTCAACGCCTTCTTTCTGATCTATGCGGCGCTGTTTCCGATCATCAACCCGGTCGGCAATGCCCCGATCATTTTAAGCCTGACGCGCGGCTACACCGGTCACGAGCGGTCTGTGCTGGCCCGGCGCGTGGCGGTCAACAGCTTTTTCCTTCTCTTGGGTTCGCTGCTGGTGGGATCGCATGTGCTGGAGTTCTTCGGCATCAGCCTGCCCGTCGTGCGGATCGGCGGCGGCCTGGTGGTGACGGCCTTTGGCTGGCGGCTCTTGAATTCCGGGCTCAACGCCGACAATCACGAGGCCGGCTCGGGCACGCAGCCGCTCGACACATTTTATCCCTTCACCATGCCGCTGACGGTCGGCCCCGGTTCCATGTCGGTGGCAATAGCGCTCGGCAGCCAGCGACCCAGCCTTGTCGATCTGCCGCATCTGGCGGCACTTGGCGCGGCTGCCCTTGCGGGGCTGCTGGCGCTCTCGATCACGATCTACCTCTGCTACCGCTTCGCCGAGAAGACGGTTGCGCGCCTGGGCTCGAGCGGCACCAATGTCCTCGTGAGGCTGTCGGCCTTCATCCTTCTGTGCATCGGCATCCAGATCATGTGGAACGGCTGTACGGGTCTGATAGCATTGACGCGTTGACGGAGGAGTGCGCGTAGCCGCTGCAACCCGCTTGCACTTCCCGGCGGAACGCTCATAACGAAGTTCATGTCGCAAGAAATCTTCATCAATGTCGGCGCGGCGGAGACCCGCGTCGCCGTCGTCCGGGACGGAAAACTTGAGGCGCTGAGCTGCACGCGCACGCTGAACAGCAGCGAGGCGAACGGCTCCAGCCTGATCGGCGACATCGTGCTGGGGCGCGTCATCCGCGTCGTGCCTGCGGTGCAAGCCGCCTTTGTCGAGATTGGACATGAACGCGCGGGTTTTCTCGGCGCCCGCGAAGCCAGATGCCTGGTGCCCGATGCCGCGGTCGAAACGCCGATCGGCGAGTTGTTGCGCGAAGGCGACAAAGTTCTGGTGCAGATCATCAAGGACCCGATGGGGGAAAAGGGGGCGCGGCTGACGGCCTCCGTCACCTTGCCAGGAAGGCTCGGCGTCTTGACGCCCTGTCAGGCGGGGATTGCCCTTTCCCGGCGCATCGAGGACGAGGCGGAACGGGCCCGCCTTCAGTCCCTCGGCGAGGAACTTGCGGCAGAGGGCGTGCTGCCGTCCGGCGCCGGCTGCATCTTCCGCACGGCGGCGATCGGGGTTTCCAAGGATGAACTGCGCGACGACATGCGGCGGCTGGCCGGGGAATGGGAAGCCATCGCGGTTGCCTGCAAAGACGCCAAGATACCTTCGACCCTGCGCCGCGACCTCGTTCCGGTCGAACGCGCTTTGCGCGACATCGTTCACGACGACACCTCGCGCATCCGCATCGACGATGCGCAAGCCGCCGACAGAGCGCGCAGCTTCTGCCGCGAGGCGATACCGCACATGGAAGAGCGCATCGAATTCTACGCCGGGCCGGGTTCTCTGTTCGACGATCTCGAAGCCGAAATCGACGGCTTGTTGCACCCGCGCGTGCCGCTTTCCTGCGGCGGCTGGATCACCATCGAAGGCACCGAGGCGCTGACGGCGATCGACGTGAACTCCGGGAGTTTCGTGCACGCAAACGCTATCGAAGACACCGGATTGACCGTCAATCTGGAAGCGGCGCGAGAGATCGGCCGGCACCTCAGGCTGCGCGGCATCGGCGGCCTGATCGTGGTCGATTTCATCCACATGAAAGAACCGGACCACGTCGAGCGCGTCCTCGAAGCGTTATCTGCCAGTTTGGCGATGGACAGGGCGCCGTTCACCGTCGGCCCCATGACCCCGCTCGGCCTGGTCGAGATCACTCGCAAGCGGGTGCGCGAGCCGCTGGAATCGCTTTGCAGCGAAGACTGCCCCGCCTGTGGAGGTCTGGGGCGGCTCCGCAGGACGGATGTGGTGGCGATGGACATCCTGCGCCGCGTCGAAGAGAGCGCCCGCGCCGCACCCGGCAAGGCGATCCGGGTAAGAGCCGCGCCGGAAGTCGTCGGCTGGCTGGAAGAGCAGGGCGAATCGTTGAGCGCCGCGCTGGCCCGCAAGGGCGTAGCGAGGCTCTTGTTAGAGTCGGACGACAGCTTTTCCCGGGAGCGCTACGAGATCGGAACAGGAGCCTGAGAGGGCAGTTTGTTAGATGTCGATTTTGTGTTGCAAAAAAGTTGCAACCGCTTTTTTCTTGACCATTCCTAAGGTCAGTAGGTGTTTCACCGATCTAGCTCGTTAATTTGAGCGTGTTTACGGTGTCCTCTCAGGCGGATCAGAGGGCTGTCCGCTCGACGAATTGCCGCACCCCGGTTGGGCGCGTAACCATTCTGTTATAGTTGCCCTCGGGGAAACATCCATGAGGGGAATGCCATGCGCCGCACGGCAGTAACGGTACTTTGTACTTCTTTGTTGCTTACCACGTCCGCCTTGGCCAGCGGCTTCGGCTTGCGCGAAGTGAGCGCAAGCGCCTTTGGCGCTTCATATGCGGGCGGGGCTGCTCCTGGCGGCGAAGCCTCGACGATGTTCTTCAATCCGGCATTGGTCGCCGATGTCGATACTCTCGACGTCTCTTCGAGTGCCATGGGTCTGTTGCCGCAATCCTCGGGCGATTTCACTGCTACTACCGCTGCTTTGGCCCACACGGTCACCGGCCCCACCCATCTGGACGACATCGTGAATACCGCGTTGCTCCCGTCGCTGGCGGTACGCGCGCGCCTTTCCGATCAGTTCACGGTCGGCCTGCAAGTCACTTCGCCCTGGGGCATGGTGACGGATTACGGCCCGGACTGGGTCGGCCGCTACTACGCGACGAATAGCGACGTGAAGACGGTGAACGTTACGGCGATGGTCGGCTTCCAGCCGACTCCGGAACTCGCCTTCGCAGCGGGCGTCCAGGTTCAGTACATCAAGGGTAGGCTCGGCAAAGCGATCGACTTCGGTTCGATCGGCTTGGGCCACGGTATACCCTCAGTCATAGCGGCGCCCGGTTTGCGGGACGGCTCGGTTCTTCTCAAGGCCCAGGACTGGGGATATGGCTATGTCCTCGGCATCACTTGGACGCCCAACGAGAATTTGTCGCTGGGACTTTCCTATCGCTCCCAGATCGACAACACGTTGAAGGGAACGGAGACATTCACCTACGGCACGACGACGTTTGTGGCGCTTGGCAACCTGACGGTAGGCCAGTACCTTTCCGCTGTCTCCGGCATGTTCCAAGACGGCGGCGCGCAGGCCGATTTCTCGACACCGGCCGTCGTGACCTTCGGTGCGCGCTACAAAGTCACCGATCAGCTCACCGCGCTTGTCAGTATCGATTGGACGGGCTGGAATGCATTCGGTAAGTTGCGGGCCGTGGCAGTGCCCAACACGTACAGCCAGCCCGACGACCTCACGACGATGAATTGGAATAATTCGTGGTTCGGATCGCTGGGCGTCGAGTACAAGCCTTGCGAGTCTTGGGTGCTCCGTCTGGGCACGGCCTATGACGAGACCCCGACCGGCGACACCTACAGGACTCCGGGCATTCCGGACGGCAGCCGCTATTGGATCACCGTCGGCGCCGGCGTGCAGCTTACCGACCACATCAATCTCGACGTGTCCTATGGCCACCTGTTCTTCCAGAAGGGCAAGATCAATCTGTTGACCGCGACACCTGAGAACCAAGCCCGCGGCTCCTTGAACGGCGAGGTTTCCATGGGCGTGAACATCCTGGGCGCCGAAATCAGCTACCACATGTAAAAGAAGGGTCGCCGGCACAGACCGGGAAGAGAGCACTCATCGCCGCGGCCGGGGAAAACCGGCCGCGGCGAAGTGCTTTACGGTACCGGTGTCTTTCGCTGGACAGACGCTGCCCGCTTGCCTACAAGACCAATCCTCCGAGGACTGACCTCGCCCAGGTAGCTCAGTTGGTAGAGCAGCGGACTGAAAATCCGCGTGTCGGTGGTTCAAATCCGCCCCTGGGCACCATTACTTCTGATCGGATGAACCGGCCGCCCTTGATTACCTTGCCTGTCGACAAACCTGCAAGCGCGCCGATCACAAGCCAAACAAAATTCGTTTCGACTTGCAGTCGATTACATTGAGTTTGTTCTTATCACATTTGGAATAATGGTACTGGACCGCGCGAGTCATGCGTCGTCGCTACTTGAGCTCCTTGGTCCACTGATCGATTTCGAGTTCGGCCTGCTCCTTGGCACGACCGTAACGCGACTGAAGAAGGCCGAGCAGTTCGGTTCGCTTGCCTTTGATCGACTCAAGATCGTCATCGGTCAGCTTGCCCCACTTCGACATGACCTTGCCCTTATACTGCTTCCAGTTTCCTTCGATTTGATCCCAGTTCATGAGTTTTTCCTATGTGGGCTTCTCAGTTGCATAACCGCGAACGATGCTTCGGCGCTTCGTAATGGCCGTCACTGCTCGCTGCGGCTATTTTCTAGGAGTCACTCGCGCTCACACTCGCCTGAATGTCCGGCAGTGATGAGTTCACGGTATCCATGTAATCGCTGGTGTTCTCTGGAAGGAGAATCTCCGTAGATGGTCCCGGAAACACCCAACGAGCCGGCCATGCGGATCGTGTAACGCCTACTTCCTGCCAATTGGCGTCTGCAATCCGGCGTTCCTCGACGAATGTCCGCTCCAATTCGTTCGCGCTGTTGCGACAAACGCCTTTGCCATAAAGTGCGGCTGCCAACGCGCCGAAGCCGCCGGCGATGGCGGCGCACTCGACTGAAGCGACAATCATAGTGCCGAGGATTCCGAATGTGAGGATGTCGGTGGTGAGGGGTATTGCCACGAGTATCGCACCGAGAACAAAGCCGAAGGTCGCTCCCGCGAAAATTCCGCGCCTGCCCCAGTATTTGATGCAATCGCCGACGTCGTAAACAGCCACGGTGCCTGTTGCGGGCGCGCGTATTTCCATAAAACGGCTGGGGGCCGAGATCGAGCTCACGTTACATTTCCTTGATCATTTTCCGGTCAGGCGGGCATCTAACGCCGCCGCGTGGACATGAAACACCGAGCCATATTCATAGGCTCACGGGTGTGTCGTGCGGCAGGCTCGGAATCTACTCATGCAGGCGCAAATGCGACTTATCCCGACCCAAAAAATCGCCCCCGCGTATGACGCGGAGGCGATTCTGTGGATACACTTACAAAGGGCTTAATAAGTAACTTTAGTGCTGGTTAAATTCTTGTTTCGATCAGCACCTGGACCTGGCGCTCATGCCCGCGATCCGGATCGCCGAACGCGCCGATCTGGATCTTGTAAGCCGGCACACCGGCTTGGATCAGTGCATCGCGAACGGCGCCTGTGCGGCGATCGCCAAGGTCGCGATCGCGTCCATCGCCGCTCGTGGAGTCGTCAATGCCGACATTGAGGGATGGATTCTGATTCAAATAGACGGCGATCTCGGAGACGCGATCCCTCTCGGAATCACGAATGTTTGCGTCCCTGCGATCGAAGTTGAACTCCCGATAGTAGGCCCAATGCTCGATGATACCGACTGCGCCTTGGGCGCCGGTTGCTCCCACATCGCCCTGTACGCCTTGCAGTCCGGAAGGCCCGGCGCTGCCGACGTTGCCGGCCATCAATGGGCCGCTAACACCTGTCTGACCGCTTGCGCCCTGCATGCCGGTGGCACCCATATTGCCTGTCCGGCCGGTCGGGCCAACCAGAGTCGCGCCTTGCGGACCTGTGGCGCCTGTATAACCCTGCTCACCCGCGGGACCTGTCGGACCCATGGGGCCGGCGGGACCCATGGAACTCGACCCTTGAACACCCGCTAGGCCCATCTCGCCCTGCGCGCCGGCGGGACCCGTCGCGCCAGTCTCCCCGCGAGCGCCAACGACGACGGCACCCGGGGCACCTGTTGCTCCGGTATTGCCCTGCGGGCCCATGGGACCTGCCGGCCCGGTCTGACCGGCGGGGCCGCTTATGGCATAGCCAGGTTCGCCTGCCGGGCCCGTTGCACCTTGTGCGCCTGTGGGGCCGGTTGCGCCCGTAGCACCTGGGGGGCCGACCAGATCGGCACGATGTTGGTATTCAGGGCTGGCGCAAGCCGTGGCAAACACCGCGACTGTCGCAAGAAGCATGATACGTCTCATTTTGTCACCTTATGGTTGTTCGTGTGTTGGTGCGCTTCGATTCAACGCCTGCGTTCTTTGACAAAGCGGCTGAGATGAGCGGGAAACAAATCCCGACTGAGTCATCTCTGATCTCTGTTCGCCAATATGCTTTATGGAGATAGCAATAATACCGGTAGGATCGGAATGTACCCATGCAGCCTTGGACGGGTCCGAAACATCGGCGCTATCGCCGTTGGCGAGGTCTGCAGCTTGCCGGGATGGCGCAAGACCACGGCCATGAGTCCCGCAACATTATTGCTCAAGCCATATGAGTAGATTCCGAACCTGCCCAGCGGAACCGCCGTCGACTACGGTGCAGACATTGGCCACCAGCCAAATTATCTGGTGATCGACGTGCAGCCCCACTGCCCCGCAGCGCACGCATCGATCAGGCCAAATAAGCCGCCGACCTCCACGAACCCCTCTGGTCGGCGGCTTTTCTTTTTCTGAACCGCCAAAGATTGTGCAAATCACGAATCGAAAGTGCTCCGCGCTGCGAGATGCGTTTGCGCTCGCTCAAGCTCTCGGAACAGTAGGTTGGGAGCGCGTCAAGTCACTCCGCTCACTATGTTCGCCGGCTGATGATGATAAGTCCGCGTCACTTCCGGATGATTTTGGGCTCGCTGCTCTTTGTGTCGCCTTCGGTCGTGCTGGAGGCTGACGTATGCGAGATGCCGTTCGGGGCGGGCGACGAACGTGCTCCTGTGAGCAATACGGCGCCGTACACCAACATCGCCAAGACTATGATCGCGTATACGATAGCTTGAGGTCTTGTCATCGTGCCAAAGCCGCGCAGAGATTGACGCGGTGGGACGCTGTAAAGAGGCCGGCGCGGCAAAAGCGCGATCAATCGGGCCGCTGTCGTCTTGGGCTCTGCCGGCACCGATGGTCCGTCGGGTATTGCCGCGATCAGTGAGGCCAATCGCTGAACCGCCGCTTCACCGGGCGATTGGGCTAGACTGGCCGCTTCCCGCCAAGGATCGAGGTTCAATCGCGCCAGCACCGACAGGACGCTGAGCAGCGTTCCGTTCGGTTCCGCGCCGATCTCCGCGTACAGGAAATTGTCATACTCCGATCCCAGGCCGGGAACTCTAGCAGCGCGCGGCATTTCAGCTGTCGGAATCTGTCGCTTTATCCAACTCATCGGCCAACAGAGCTCATGTCGATATGCGGACAGCGGGACAAACCCCGGGATTGCTCCCGGGGTTTGCAATCTTCAAGTCAAGAACAACTCAATAGAAGACGCCATATTGAACTTGCACGATGTCGCCGCTGTATCTGTCGACAAGCAACGCATCGTCTCCGACGCGCACCCAGATGAGGTCGGTTGGCGGCGCAAACAGGCCGAACATCATGAAATCGTTGATCCAGTAATCGCGGACAAAATACGTGCGAGGCAGACGGTCGCCGTAGCCCCAATGGCGCGACTGGTAACCCACCGGAACGCGATAGTCGCCGTTATGAAAATGACGCGACGCCTGTACGTTAAGCCGCAGCGAATTGATGGTGGGGTGACGCGCTGTGGCGTTACTGAACATTCCCGAATTACCCTGCCGAGTGTTGGCGAACGGCTGGTGACTTGTGGAGTTGCCGGACCATCCGGAGTTACCCTGCCGGGAATTGACGTTGACCTGACTTCTGGTCGTGACGGGGGTCAAGGCCGCCGGGCCATTGCGGTGTACGGTGTTGTTGCCAAAATTGTTGTTGTTCCTGACGACGTGGCTAGCAGTGGTCGTCTCTTGCACGTTAGCGCCGCCAGCCCTTACGTGTGCCGCGCCGGTTATCTTTCCGGTCTGCGCATTCTGATGGATGCCGCCCGGGCCCGAACGGGTCTGTGTTTCCGCCGAGGTCGTATCGTGCTTGCCTTTATTGTGATCGTTCGGTGCCGACAGCGCCGGCACGGCTGCGAACAGCCCAAGCGCAGCGGCACAAGCAAATAGCTTTTTCATTGGAGTCTCCTCCAGCAATGCGGTTTGGGTGGACTAGGCCTAAGCCTTCGCGTCTTTTTTCAGCGCCCGATTACAGCTGGAATTCTCGAAGTGCTGCTCTTCCGACGATTTGGATAGAGTCTGGATTCCGTTCCACCAGTGCGTTAACCCTAGCCGACGATAACTTGGCAGTGCAGCCTCGGAATCTACTCACGCAGCCGGAAGCGTTCGTAGCGGCACTTCCGGCGTGTTCCATACTTGGGCGTTAGAAGCGGAACGAAAGGGCGAGGGCGCCGAATTTGCTCATTGCAGGCTGAGTTTTGTATTCGCGGCTGCGGATGACATAGGTGTAGGAAAGTCGAATCGTTCTGAAGGTGATCGCCGCGCCGAGATCGTAATCGTAAACCAGATCCAGCTTTTTCACGCTGCGGCTGGTCTGAAAGGTATTGCCGTCGAGAAACAGATNNGGATCGATCCGCATCGGGCCGTAGTCGCCCGGCAAGTTGAAGCCCAGGCGGGCCATAACGCCGGCATTGGCAAAGTCATAGACATTGCCGACTGCCGCGCCGTAATGCGGTTCGACGTCGAAGACCAGGCCCAGAAGGGACTTGGGCGGAATGAGCTTGATGCTGCGCTCATACTGAATGATGAGCCCAGGCTCATTGTGCAATTGATAGTGCCAGCCATTCGCTTTCTGGTCGCCGATAATTCCGTGCACCCAATTTTGCGCATCTCCGGCGAGCGACATCGGCCCGATGACGCCGAACGTGAACTGCAGTTGGTCCAGATGCGTGCCGCTGTCGCCGACAAGCCCGACCGTGCCATACAGAAATCCTGCATAGGGGCGATCCGTCGGTGACGGGTTCGACAAGGTCTTATCTAACGGCGTGAACATGTTCTGGCCGATCGCATAGCGAGTGCGTACGTCGCCTTTTCCCGTCGCCGTAAAGAACGGCAGCCAGTGCGCCGTGTCGATCAACCAGTCGGGTGTAGCCTGTGGAGATGTCGTGTAGGTGAGCTCAATGCCGTTCGTGTAGTCATGATCGGCATTGCCGAACCAGTCGTTCTCGACAAGTATGCCGAATGTGCCTTTTTCCGGTGCGGGCTCGTTTGCGGCATGTGCACCGCCGACACAAAGCGCTGCAACCAGCGTACCGATAACAACGGGT
Source organism: Alphaproteobacteria bacterium (assembly GCA_003158585.1). Lineage (GTDB taxonomy): Bacteria > Pseudomonadota > Alphaproteobacteria > Micropepsales > Micropepsaceae > Rhizomicrobium. The sequence continues at coordinate 2,435 of PMKE01000139.1, read as the reverse complement.
TTCATTCTCATGGCATCCCCCCTCCACAGTCGGAGACGAACAGTGTAGGCAGCCGCCTCATTCTCCAACCTGACAAATCGAGTTCACATATTATCACGATGAGGCTGACGGCGCCATCTATTGCAGATAGCGCCGCCAAACTCATCATGTAGGCGTTTAGTGCTTAATTCTTGAAATTTTCGTCCCTTCAAGGCTGATGCCGGCCATCAGGCCCTGCTGACTGAAAATGAAGGCGTAGGCGTCGTCCTTCAGCGTCGAGCTGGACAGGTTCTTGGCAACGCCCTCGTCGACAACGACGACGGTCGGACCCACGCCGATTTCCCATCCGTGCGATTGGTGGATGTAGCGCAGCGCCTTGGCGTTCATCAGGAACACGACGTATGAGTACGATTGGGCGCCCGCCTGAAGGCCCCAAGATCCGGTCACCGAATTGTAGTAGCCGTCGATCTTCGATCCCTCCTGCAGTTCGCCTTCGCCATACGCACCGCCGAAGATCAGGCCGGCCTTGACGACGTTCGGAAAGATGAGAATGGCCTTTGCACTGTGCGACAGCCTCTCCGCAAACGGATGCAGCTTGTAGAGCGTCAGCAGCGCCTGATTGGAGTCCCTGTTGAGGTCAACCTCCGACGCCGCATATGCGGGAGCGGTCATGCCGCCCGTTGCCAGGACTGCCGTGGCGAGCGTCGTCGCCAGAAATAATCCTCGAATGTTCATCATCTTCTCATTCCTACTCCGGGAGATTGGCAAATCCTTCAATACGAAGGTTTATTGCCGCTAGACGTTTGTGACAAATTCTGTGTTTCACTTTCATCTCGTTACGCCGGCTACTTGCCGTTGAACGCAATCTCGACGATGACGCCGGTCGTTTCGACCGCGAGCATGAACTTGTTATCGACACGAACCCAATGGGTGCCGCGTGCCGGCATCCGAAGATGATAGCCTCTCCAATCGGAGACGACATATCGGTTGCTCAGGTAATCGGCCGACAATTTCTGGCCGCGCGACCATTGACGCTGACTGCGGTGGTCGCTCTGGTTGCAGACGTCCAGGATGATCCCGTTGTCGATCGATACGAGAAGGTACTTGTTGCTGTCGTTGCCGATCCAGTGGTAGCCGCGCGGCGGGGCCTTGAGATTGTGCTGCTGCCAATCATTGACGTCGAATTGAAGATGCTCATACGGATCGACGGCACGAGAGACGCGCGGCGCCGGCGGCGGTACGCTGACGGTGTAATTGATGGCCTGCACGTAGCCCGAGCCGAGATTGGCTTGAAGATTTGCGGGACCCTGGCTGGCATTACTCCGATTGTCGCTTTGCGCTAACGCCGAACCGATGAGAAGAGCCAACGCGATCAATGCACCTATCAGATAGTTCATATCGGCCTCCTCCGTGCGCGCATATGCGTGTCCGCGACGGTCGCACACATTGCCGAGTATGGAATCCGGTTTCCGGTGTGCCGTCGGGAGCGGATTGAGGTCCGTGACCTCTTCCGCCGGTTGCCAATCTAGACGACGGCGGTTCCGTGGAGCAGCTTCGGAAAATACTCAGGCGATGACTCTTTTTTCACCATTCGACGTGTCCTGGCCTCGCGTAGAGGTCGCCCCACAGAGCTCGAAGGAATTTCAGATCGTCGGGCAATGGCCCGTTCATCGCGAATGTCTTGGAAAATTGAAGCCCGCGGGCGGGATAGTTGAGCCACACGACATTCGCCCAATAGGCAACGCAATACTTGACGACGATCAGATACAGATTGGGCGGCAAAGGTTGATGCTGGGGGATAACGACCTTGGCTCCGCCTTCGGAAATGTCGCGGATCGAGCAGTCAAGCGTGAACGCGCCGTCGGGCAGGTACGGGCCCTCGCTATACACCAGTTTGCCGTTCAAGCAGGTTCGCTTCCGAGGTGGTCTGGGCCGATAGTCGATCGCATGATTCTGATCGAACAGAGGCATACCCATCTGCGTCGGTTCCAGATTATGCATGAGCGATGCTCCGTTGCTTATCCTGTGAAGCAAACTGCTCTCCTGTGCTGTTCGCAGCGATCTGGCGGAATTTTGCCGAAAGCTCGTCCACCGGCAGCGGTTTCGAAAGAAAGTAACCCTGGACCTCGTCGCAGCCGTAAACGCGCAGGAAATCCAACTGTTCCCGCGTCTCGACTCCTTCGGCGATGACCTTCAACCGCATACTGTGTGCCATGTTGATGATCGCGATCGCGATAGCCGCATCGTCCGCGTTGGGCGTGACATCGCGGATGAAAGCAATGTCGATCTTGAGGGCATCGACCTGGAAGCGTTTCAGATAGGCGAGGTTGGAGTAACCCGTTCCGAAATCGTCGATGGAGACCGAAATTCCCAAATCCTTCAGCTTGCGCAGAGTACCGTACGTCGATTCGTCATGCGCCATGAGCGTGCTTTCCGTGATCTCGAATTCCAGCAGC
>PMKE01000068.1 GCA_003158585.1 Alphaproteobacteria bacterium | reverse complement strand
GCTGCTGTTCGCCTATGCCGAGGCGACGGTGCCGAAAGTCACCGTCATCACGCGCAAGGCCTATGGCGGGGCCTATATCGTGATGGCGTCGAAGCACATGCGCGGCGACGTGAACTATGCCTGGCCGTGGGCCGAGATCGCGGTGATGGGCGCCAAGGGCGCGGTGGAGATCATCTTCCGCAAGGACGCCGGCAATCCCGAAGCCATTGCGGCGCGGACCAAGGAATACGAGGACAAGTTCCTCAACCCCTTCGTGGCGGCCTCGCGCGGCTGGATCGACGAAGTCATCCGCCCCCACAACACCCGCAAACGCATCGCGGGAGCGCTACGGATGCTGCGGAACAAGCAAGTGCCCGCAGTGTGGAAGAAGCACGGGAATATACCGCTGTGAGGGGGAATTATGCGTCCAATTTCGGAATGGACAATTAGTGACCTGCAAGCACTTATAGACAACGCAGTTCAGGAAAGTCTGACGCTCGATTACAAAGCCTCCGATGCTCTCGAAAAGTCAAACGTCTCGCGAAACGAGATCAGTAAAGATTTCTCGGCGTTTGCAAATTCTGCGGGGGGCCAAATCGTCTATGGAATCATTGAGCACAATCATGTGCCTTCGAACATCGACAACGGGCATGATCCGGATGTTATTTCGCGTGAGTGGTTGGAACAGGTGGTAAATTCCACAATCAAGCCAAGGCTTCAAGGTGTCATAATAAAGCAAATTTCTCTGAACAATGGATGGGTCGCGTATGCAGTGGAAATACCGCAGGCGACCACTTTTGCCCCACATCAAGCGAGCGATAACAAATATTATAAGCGGTTCAATTTTCAATCCGTCCCGATGGAAGATTATGAAGTGAGGGATATATTTGGTCGCGCCTCTGCTCCCGAGCTTTTTCTTGAATTTCTAGTTTTAGGGACGGTAGAGGAGGGTACTCATTCTGAGGCGGAGCTAAAGGTCACAATAGGAAACAGAGCTAGCGAACCGGCCCTTTATAGTTCCATTTCAATTTTTGTCGACAATAGGGCCTTTGGAAAAGCACCAGAGGGTTTCAGCATTTCGGATACGGAGTTTTCATTCCGTTCGGTCGATGATCGGGATGTAAAACTCTCAGCAAAGCATATGCATAAAAACTTGGCTGTTGGACACAGCATGCCCATTTATCGCGAAGCGCGCTTTGATTTAGGTAAACTGGTATTGCATCTCACCGGTGATGGCCCGTACGTCTTTGGATATAGGCTCAGTTGCCCTGGTCATAATGTCGAAAAGTATGGCGTCGTGAAACGGGTCGAAGGCTTAATACAAATCGTCATCTGAGGTTGAGGCTGTAGATTGCGGTTAGAGTAAAATTCGGCCGGAGGGGAAAAGCAATATAATTGGGCTCAAAGCGTGATTTCGACATTTTCCGAATTTTGCGCCGGAACGACAAACCCGCTTACCCAGCCGAGTTGCCTCGGCCGGGGGTTTTAGCGGTATCCAAACTCAACCGGCGCGGTTCAGTTCTTCACGCAGATGTTCGCGGCTGCCGCCTGATGGGTTCCCGGCGGGCAGACACACATGCCGTTCGCACCCATTACCTTGGGCGGCTTGCAATCGGGAATGCAGACATTCGCCGCAGTTGCGCCCTGATGGGTGCCGGGGGGACAAACGCACTGCCCTGCCGCATTGAGAACCTTCGGCGGCGGACAGTTGGGAATGCAGACATTTGCCACGGTTGCGCCCTGATGCGTGCCCGGCGGGCAGACGCAAGCGCCGGTCACACTCGGTACCTTCGGCGGCGGACATTGGGTTTGGGCAAACGCACCCGTACTTAACCCCGCTATGGTAAGGCACACGACGATCCACTTCATGATGACCTCCCAGATCGACCCAGTGCTGGCCATTCTATCGCAGTTGCGTCCTTTCGGAAGAGATGGACTTGCGTTTCAGTTGCGGCGGAATACCGGTATATTTGGGATCGGAGTGGGAATTCGAGCGGTACAAGAGAATGGTGACGCAGCCCTCCCGTCGTAGAATCATCGTCGCGGCCGCCGGATTGATTTCTTGTGTTTTCAACGCGCCTGCTATTGGCAGAGTGCGAACAAGCGGAACCGGCATCGTCACGGTCAGCGCGGCGAAGGGCGCAACAACCGGCACGCTCCATTTCAACGGACGCCGATATCCCTGCGCCCTCGGCCGCTCTGGCATCGTGAAGCCAAAGCATGAAGGCGACGGCGGCACGCCCGCGGGCACGTTCCCGCTGCGCGAGGTGCGTTATCGCGCGGACCGCGTCCCGCAACCGAAGACCGGCCTTCCCGCCATCAAAACCAATCCCACGGACGGCTGGTGCGACGAGCCCGCGGACCCCGCCTACAATCGCCTCGTGCAGATGCCCTACAAAGCCGACGCCGAAGTGATGTGGCGCGAGGACAATGTCTACGACCTCCTCGCCGTGATCGGATACAACGATGCGCCGCCCGTCCCCGGCGAAGGCAGTGCGATCTTCCTGCATGTGGCCCGCACGGCCCCCGGCGGATCGCTCCGGCCCACCGCCGGATGTATCGCGATGAACGAGGACGACCTGCTGGCGGTCCTCTCCGGCTGCAAGCCCGGAACCATGATCGACATCCGCGCGGTCTAGCGTCGCACGGTCTTGACGCCGTCTTTCGCGCTCACCACATCACGTCGGTAGTGTCGGCCGAGGAGGAGAGATTTACCGAACCCGTGCCCCCACAAGCGGTTTTTAATCGGGCGAAAATCGCGGTGCCGCAAGCGGATAACCCCATTTTGGAACGATTCGATTTCGACTTTGCGTGTTTTCGGAATGCACCGGCTGGGGAGAGGGGGGAGAAGGGTGAGAGGCGAAAATCGAAAAATAACTTTCAAGCTCTTGCGCATTCGGCTTATCCCCCTCCCACACATTGAAAGCAGGCGGTACGGATGAACCTGACAGGCCTCGACATCCCCGTTCTCTCCACCCCGCGCCTGATCTTACGCGGCCATACGCTCGACGATTTCGAACCGATGGTGGCGATCTGGAGCGATCCCATCGTGCAGCGTCACTTCCACGGCGTGTCGCTGACGCGCGAGGACATCTGGGCGAAATTCCTGCGCCAATTCGGCGTGTGGGCGGTGATGGGCTACGGAAGTTGGGCGGTCGAGGAAAAGGAAACCGGCGCCTATGTCGGCGTGACCGGCATCTTCGAGGTCAAGCGCGGCCTCGATCCCGCGCTCGAAGGGCTGCCCGAGGCCGGCTGGTCTCTTGCCTCGCGCGTCCACGGCAAAGGCTACGCGACGGAGGCGTCGCGCGCCGCGCTCGCCTGGGCGGATGTGCAGTTGGGCCGCCCGCGCATGTTCTGCATCGTCGTGCCGGAGAACAAGCCCTCGATCCGCGTGGCCGAGAAGTGCGGCTTCCGCCTCTGGCGCGAAACAACGTACAAGGACGAGGCCACCCTGATCTTCCTGCGCGATCCGCAGCCGGCCTAGAATCGGTATAGGCTTATAATCGTTCGTATGGGGGACGAGGACGATGGCAGAAGTCAGCGGGCCGAAATGGTGCGAGCGGTTTCCCGGAAGCAAGTCGCCCGATGCGTTGTTGCCCGATTTCCGCGGCCGCCTCTTGGCATTCATCTCGGCGATGGAGAGGGGCGGCGCTGGCGTCGTCGTCACGGCGACCTATCGCCCGCCGGAACGCGCCTACCTGATGCACTGGTGCTGGCGGATCGCCAACGGGGGTTGCAACCCCGGCGACGTGCAGCAGATGGCGAAGGTCGATATCGACTGGACCCACCGCGGTGACGGTGCGGCCGCGCGGGCGGCGGCGGGCGCGATGGTGCAGGCATTCGACCTCAACTACGCGCCCGCACTCGACAGCAATCACTGCCACCGCCGCGCCGTCGACATGACCATCGGCTGGCACGACACGCTGAGCGTACTCGACTTCGAGGCGCGCGAACGACATATCAAATCTACGCCGCGCGATGGCTCCAACCGCGAGCTGATCCAGGTGGGTGCCACCTTCGGCGTCTTCAAGCTGGCCGGCGACCCGCCGCACTGGAGCGACGACGGGCATTAGTGCTTGCTTTCACACTCCCCGCATTGCCTGCGCGGCCAGCGCCGCGACGCGTTCGGCCGTGCGTTCGATGTGGATCAGGCGCCGGGTAAGTGAAACTCTGGCGTTGTGGCCGCCGAGATTGGCGCCAAGGCTGCGCCGCGACAGCCGCGCCACGGGCGCGTCCTTCGCCTCGTGGCTGTCGAGCGCCAGCGCCACATTGTTTCGCGCCGTCTCCAGCAGCTTATCCGTCGCGACGGGATCGAGCTCCTTGGCGCGCATGCGGAAAAGCACGCGCATCGAGGCGAGGTCGGACGCCAATAGGTAGTTCGCGACCAGAAGGTCGCCCAGCGTGCCGAGCACGCGGCGGTCGAGCTTCGGCTCGTCCGACAGACGCCGCACCGTCATGGAGAGGATGGCGGTGGCGTCGTGCGCCCGCTTGCGCGCCAGCCGGAAATCGTGGTCGTTGCGCTGGCGCGCCAGCGACAGGGCGGCATAGCGGCGGTCGGCGGCGATCTTCGACCCCACGAGTTTCGGCACGTTGTGCCACTCCCAGCTCGGCAGCAGGAAGCTGAAGCCCCAGGAAAGACCCGCGCCGATCAGCGTGTCGGCGAGCCGCTCCAGGACGAGAAAAGCGTCGGCCGGCGCCTCCGGCGCGATGAAATGAAGCTGCAACAACGCGGTGATCGACGCCGCAAGGGCGGTGATGCGAAAATCCACGGCGGCGAAGGCGTGCGCCGTGCCCACGGTGACGAGCATCGGCAGGAACAGCCAGTCGCGCGGCAGGAAATGGACCAGCAGCGCCGCTGCCAGGCATCCCGCGGCGGTGCCGACGATGCGGTCGTTGCGCCGCTGCTTGGTGACGCTGTAGCTGGCGCGCATGATGAGGGCCGTGCTCAGCAGCACCCAGCCGCCGTGCAGCATCCCGGGCAGCATGAGGGTGAGCAGGTAGCCGCTTGTCATCGCCAAGGTCAGGCGAATGGCATAACGCAGGATCGGCGAGGAGAAATCGAACTGGGCCAGCAGCACGCGCGGGTCCATCTTGTCGCGCTGCACGAAGGCCTCGAAGTCTACGTTGGGAAGGATGGCGGCGGCCTCGGTGCGTGTGTCGGCCGCCTGCGCCAGATGGCCGAGGCGCTCGACGGTAAGCGCCAGCTTGTGTCCGGTGGAGCGGAAGGCTGAGACCGTCAGCGGCTCCTCGCCGTCTTCGACGGATTCCAGCTGCTTCACCTCGCGCTCGATGGCCGCGATCTCGGCCGCGCGCGTCTCGAAGGAGATGTTGAGGCCGGGTGTCACCAGCGCCAGCGCCAGTCTCTCGGTGTCCTCGGCGAGCGCGGCCGTCAGCGCCTTGAACTTCAGCAGCAGGTCCGTATGTCCCGACAGCCTCAGTGTCTCGATGTCGGCGGCGCTGGAGACCACCGTGTCGAAGCAGTCGAGCAGGGCGAGCAGCGCCGCCTGCCAGCGCCTGCGGCGCGGGGCGCTCGAACGGACGAAGATCATGTCGCGCGCGGCTTGCAGGCGTTCGGTGAAAGCGGCGTGCGCCTCGATCAGGGCTTCGAGCGCCGGACGCGTGCGCTCCTTCGGGTCATACACACTGGACTTGGCCGCGAGATAGACACTGAAGGCGCGCACCGCCTCGCCCAGGAACAGGCGCCGGTTGCGGTCGTCTAGCAGCGCGGAGGCGGCAAGCGCGAAGAGGGAATAGGCGATGCCTCCGGCGACGAAGATCGCCACATGCTGCGGCACCGGCATGGCTCCGGCCAGGTTGGCCGCCATGCCGAACAGCAGCGCCAGCACGGCTGCCACCCCCAGCCCGATGGCGCGCCGGCCATAGGCGGTGATCAGCCCCGTCACGAAGCTCATCGCCGCCACCACCAGGCCCATCATCAGCGCGTGCCCGTTGGCGAGGATGGTGGCGATCGTCAGAAGAGTCGATCCGGCGACCGCCAGAGCGAACATCCTGGCCTTGATGGCGATGGGGCCCGGCTGGTCCAGGACGCTGGCGCAGAGCGCACCGGTGGCGGCCAGTACCGCGGCATTGCGGCCGAAGAGGAGGGCCGTCCCCAGTCCGACAAAGGCCATCCCGAGGGAGACGAAGGCGCCATTCTCGGTATGGATGCGGAACAGGGCCAAGCCCAGGCGGCGCGGGACTTCGACCAGAGGCAGGCGGATTAAGGCTAAACCTCGCATGGGTTTACCTGAGCCTTTGGACCTCCTAAAAGCAACCCAAAAGGGGGCGCATAGAGGGAACGCGTGTTCAAGAAAATACTCATTGCCAACCGGGGTGAAATTGCCTGCCGGATCGTCAGGACGGCCCGGCGAATGGGCATCGCCACCGTGGCGGTCTATTCGGACGCCGACCGGGACGCGCTGCATGCCGAGATCGCCGACGAACGCGTGCGAATCGGTCCTGCGCCCGCAGTACAATCCTACCTCGACACCCACGCCATCCTGGAAGCCGCCCATAAGACCGGCGCGGACGCCATCCATCCCGGCTACGGCTTCCTTTCGGAGCGTCAGGCGNNCCCGGCTACGGCTTCCTCTCGGAGCGCCAGGCCTTCGCCGAAGCGGTGACCAAGGTCGCGGGACTTTCCTTCATCGGACCGTCGCCGGAGGCGATTGCGCGGCTCGGCGACAAGATCTTCGCCAAGAAGCTCGCCAAGGCGACGAAAGTCGCCACCATCCCCGGATTCGTAGACGAGATCGTCGACCTCGCGCACGCCAAGCGAGCCGCGGCAGAGATCGGCTATCCCATCATCGTGAAAGCGTCCGCGGGCGGCGGCGGCAAGGGACTGCGCATCGTCCGCAGCGACAAGGAGTTGATGCAGGCGTTGCTGTCCTCGCACAACGAGGCGCGCACCAGTTTCGGCGACGACCGCCTGTTCATCGAGAAGTTCATCTCGCCCGCGCGCCATATCGAAATCCAGGTGCTGGGCGACAAGCACGGCCACGTCATCCATCTCGGCGAACGCGAATGCTCCATCCAGCGCCGCCACCAGAAGGTGATCGAGGAGACGCCGTCGCCCTTCGCCGATGCCAGGATGCGCGAAGCCATGTGTACGCAGGCCGTCGCGCTCGCCAAGGCCGCAGGCTACGACAGCGTGGGCACGGTCGAATTCGCGGTGGACAAGGATCGCAACTTCTTCTTCCTGGAGATGAACGCGCGGCTCCAGGTCGAGCATACCATCACCGAACTCGTCACCGGCCTCGATCTCGTCGAATTGATGATCCGCGCCGCGGCGGGCGAGGAACTGCCGCTTACCCAGGCCGACGTGAAGCCGAAAGGCTGCGCCATCGAAGCACGCGTCTATGCGGAGGACCCGGCGCGCGGTTTTCTGCCGTCATCGGGACGGCTGGTGCGCTATATCCCGGCAGCGGACGGCACGCACGGCAACGCCCGCGTGCGCGTCGATACGGGCGTCCACGAGGGCGAGGAGGTGACGATTCACTACGATCCGATGATCGCCAAGGTCGCCACCCACGCGCCGACGCGCGCCGAAGCGGTGGAAGCGATGTCGGATGCGCTCGACGAATTCGTCATCTCGGGCATCAAGCATAATGTAGGGTTCCTCAGCGCGGTGATGCACAATCCGCGCTTCCGCGAAGGGCGTCTGAACACGAACTTCATCGCCGAGGAATTCCCGAACGGCTTCAAAGGGCGTCAGCTCGACGCCGCTGCCAAGCGGCGCTTCGTGGCAGCGGCGGTGGCCGCCAAGCTCGCCCGCACCAAACGCGCCAGCGGCATCACGGGCACGCTCAACGGTCCGCACATCTGCCCGGAGAAGTTTTCGGCTTCTCTCGGCGGCGAACAGTTTACCGTCGCGGACGTATTCCTCACTGGGGGAGAGCTGTTCGCCAAGATCGACGGCCAGGACTATTCCGCCGGGATCGCCTGGCAAACCAATCAGCCGATCCTGCGTCTGCGCGAGGACGAGAAGGAATACGCCATCCAGATCGCGCGGCTGGCCGGCTCCTACCGCCTGTCGCAAGGCGGACAGCAGGCGCTGGTCGCGGTGCGTGCGCCGCGGGCGGCCGAGCTCGCCAGGTTCATGTCCAAGCGCGCCAAGGCCGCCACGACGAAGAAGCTGCTTTGCCCCATGCCGGGCTTGGTCGTCTCGGTCCAGGTGGACGTGGGTCAGGAGGTAAAGGCGGGCGAGCCGCTGGCGATCGTGGAAGCCATGAAGATGGAGAACGTGCTCGTCTCCGAGCGCGACGGCACCATCGGGGAGATCATGGTCAAGCGCGGCGACAATCTCGCGCTCAACGACGTGATCCTGGAATTCGCCTGAACCGTCAGTCGAATGTCCTGCGAATCTGGAAATAGAATTCCGGCTGCGATTTTATCGAGAGCTCGTTGATCGAGACCAATTGCGCCGTGTCGCGGGGTCCGGCGTAGTCGCTGCGCGTGTCGTTGTAAACGAACTGCCCCAGATTATAGAGCTCGAAGTGCAGGCTCCAGGACGGGGTGGGCTTGTACTCCCAGTACACCCTGATGAACGGCGGAATAACGCGGCTGTGGCGCACTTCCGTCAATCGGAAATAGCGTTCGTCCCAGCAGTTGTAATAGAAGATTCCCCAGGTCGATTTCAGGCTTTCGATATCCTGGGTGAAACTCAACTCCACGTCCTGCGGGCGTTGGCCGGAAACCACGCGCTTCTGCCCCGTCACCGGATCGCGAACCGCGCTGAAGCGCCAGATATTGGTGATTTTCAAGAGCCCATTGGAGATGCCCACCTTGTCTAAAGGCAATGTCAGCTCGACGTCGAACTGATTGTTCCGTCCGCCGCCGATATTGCCCGGTGCATCGAACGTACCGGAGCTGCCGGTCACCGGAATTTGGTCGACGACGTCCTTGCCCTCCTGATGCAGCAGCGTGACCACGAGCGCGCCCTTTTGCCAGAAATGCTGCTCGAAGGAGAGTTCGTACTCCGTAATCTGCTGGGGTTTCAGATCGGGATTGCCGGCGTTCACGCCGCTGGCGGCCAAGTTGCTGCTTGCGACGAAATTCGAGAAATCGAGTTGTCCGACCGTGTGCTCATAGCGCAGGCGCAGCTGCGTGTTCTTGGTCGGTGTCCAGGTCAATACCGCGCGCGGCTTGAGATAGGACAACGACCGGCTTTGACTCGTGTAGCCAGTCTCGCTGATGGTCGAAATCTCGAAGCGCGATCCTGCTTCGAATATCCAGTCCGGCGCAAATTTCCAGGTTCCTTGGGCAAACACCTCGCCGCGCTTTTCTTCGACCCGTGCATTCGCCGACGGCAACGGTACGGCCGCACCGTTGTAGATAAAACTGCTCGTTCCATCCAGGAAATTGAACGCGCCTTCCGCGCCGCCTTCGAGGGTCAAACCGGGCGTCGGCGGGTAGCGCAGGGTGGCGCGTGCGATCGTTTCGCCGGTGGTGTTCTTCGACGCGAATATCTGGTCCGTGTCCGCGGTGGTGGAGGCATTGACGTCCGTCGCGCGGCCCAGACGCTGCAGGACCAGCGTCTCGAGTTGCGAGGAGAGGATATTGCCGCTCCAATGCAGGCCCAACTCGCCGTTCAGGTTGCCCGAGCGGTCGGTGATGAGCTGATCGCCTCCGGGGCCGGAATAGGCGACGGACGAGTGGAAAGGGCTGTCCTGAAGGGTAAGGTTCGCCTTGAACTGGCCGCCGAACAACGGAACGGTCGCGGCGCCATTGAATGCCCCACCTGTGCCCATTCCCGTCGTGTGCGCGCGATCGCGCGTGACGGCGCCCGTCGTTACGTCGGTAACGGTATAGGACCCGTTGCCGGCAGCATCGTTGAAATTGCCATAACGGACGAGCGAGGCTTCATACGTGCTCACGCCCGCGTGGCGCGTGAGCTGCAAGCTTGCGCTCGGTACTCCATGTCCATCCGCGAAAATATGGTCCTCTACCATCGCTACGATCTGGGTCGTGTCGCCTTTCTTTCGGATGATATTGGCGATGACCGTATGACCCTGCATATCGATGCCGGGAGCGCCCCCGCGGATCACTTCGATGCGTTCCACATCGGATGCAGGAATGCGGTCGAGGATCGATTGGAGGTCGTCGGTCTTCGAGGTGGGGCTCGCGCCGTCGATCAGCACATTGCCGGCGGTTCCGGCAAATCCGCGCGCCGAATTGCCGTCATCGAAGCTGAAAGCCGGCAAACGGCCGATCATGTCCATCGCGGTGTTGGGCCGGGCGTCGGCAAAAAAAGCCGCTTGATAGACCAGAACGCCGCTTTGGTCGGTTTGGGCCCAGGCGCAGCATCCCATCAGGATTGCCGCAGTGAATGCCGCAAGACTTACCTTCGTACGCACGCCACGCCCCGCTCGAAATAACTGAATTGAAAGTGAGGTTGTGTCCTCTATTTCTGCAATGCGTCAAAAACGCATGGCGCTTGTGCATCGGCGAAACCTCAGAAAACTACCGTGACTTCAATGTTCTGCAGGACAGTGCGAATCGGCGGAACCAGGCCGAAACGGCGGTAACCATGCTCACGGCGATGTGATATGAGAGTCGCATGAGCGACGACGACATCACTTCGCTGCGCCTGAAGATCGAGGGCTTCGTGCAAGCCGTCGGCTTCCGCCATTTCGTCATCACCGAAGCAAGCAGGCTCGGTCTCGACGGCTGGATCCGCAACAGTTTCGACGGCACGGTGGAAGTGCTGATGTCCGGGCCGAACGCGGCGGTGGAAAAACTCGTCGGCCTCTGCATGCGCGGGCCGACCGGGGCGCGCGTCACCAACGTGGAAATCCACAAGGCCGAACCGCCGCCGGGAAAAGGCTTCCGCCGGCAGGGATCGTTCTAGGCAGCGCTTGTGCGAGCTGTAAGAATAATTGACACGCCCCATTGCTCCAACTCGTAAAGTGTCAACGAAGTTTACAGAATTGGTTTGAAAGAACTGCGCCAACGACGAACGTGACGCTTTACTCATAGATGGACGTAACGTCAGTCCGGTGTCGTTCGCGTTGGCCTGAAACCTGCTTTCGTCCTCTTTCGATTCATATGGGGAGCAGGCGATGGGAATACATGAGTTGGGACGTTTAAAGACCGTAATAGCCGCAGCCGTTACGGCATGCGGTGTTGCGTTATCTGCCGCTCCGGCATCGGGATCGATCATTATCACGAACGTTCAGGTTCCATACTACGAAAGTGTCACCTTGTCGGGCGGCGTCTTCGGTGCGGGAAGCGACAACATCGGCATCGCAGGCCAGATCGTGCTGACCACGCAAGACGGCCCGCTAGGTGTTTGGTGTGTGGACATCTTCCACCACATCAATCTCGGCGGCAGCTATACCTATGAGGCCATGCCGTTGACGACGGACAACAGCGGAAGCAGTCCAGGTACCTCGAATCCGCTGACGGCGCTGCAAATCCGCGAGATCGGTTTCATGGCTGCTTACGGCAACGCGCAAATGATCGCGTCGCCTTCGAATTCGCTGTCTGCCGCGATCCAGGCGGAGATCTGGGACATCGAATACGGAACGACGGCGACCGGCTCCGCGGCCTTCAACAGCGAGCTTACGAACCTCAACGCGCTCTTGCCCGGGCCGTGCTGCTACGGCGGCTACCAGATCGGCAACGGCACCGATCAAGGCCAGTACGTGAACCAGAATCTGTTCGTGTCCGTTCCGCCCGATCACAATCCCGGCGTGCCCGAGCCGCTCACGCTGACGCTGTTCGGCGCAGGTCTTGCGGGCCTCGGCGCGCTGCGCCGTCGGAAGCGGTAGCTACTCCGCAACAACGGATTCGGCCCGCACGGCCGCGCCTTGCGGCTTCGTGCGGCGCCGCGCCAGTTCGCGGAAGGCGGAATACAGGAACGTCAGAAGCGCCAGGACGCTGAGCACCTCTCCAACCATCATCACCGGGATGACCGCGGCGTTGTTGGTCTTGAGAAAAATCCCGAGTGCCGGGGCCAGGATGATGATACCCGCCGCGGAAAACGAGAAATTGATCCAGGCAAGGGACTTCGACATCGTCTGCGCCGTCAGGGCGTAGAACGTGCCGTACAGCGCCATCGTCGCCCAGCCGAGCAGGTTGAGATGCGCGTGCAGGGGCACGAGGGCAAAATCGCTGGTTGCTCCCATGTGCATGCCCAGGAGCATCCCCGTCAGTACGCACAATCCGCCCACGGCGAAGAAAGCTGCTGAAACGCGCGGCATGAATTTTCCCCTATAGATTTGAATGCGAGTGAGAAGTTATCGCATTTACTGGGGATGGCAACTATGCCGTTCAGACAAGACGCGTAGGCCCGAAGACCTCGTGGAAAGCCTCCCTCAGCGCAGCGTCAACTTCCGTCATCGAAACGCCGAGACCAAGATCGGCGAGGCTCGTCACGCCGTGCCCGCGGATTCCGCAAGGCACGATCCCGGTGAAATGCGAAAGGTCGGGGGCGACGTTGAGTGCAACACCGTGGAACGTCACCCAGCGGCGAACCCGCACGCCGAGGGCGGCGATCTTGTCCTCCCGCGTGCCGCGCACGACCCAGATTCCAACGCGCCCTTCGCGACGCTCACCCTTGACCCCGAAATGCGCCAGGGCACGGATCAGCCACTCCTCGAGGCCATGTACGAAGCGACGCACGTCGCCGCCGCGCGGCCTCAAGTAGAGCATTACATAGCCGACCCGCTGCCCCGGCCCGTGATAGGTGAACTGCCCGCCACGGCCGGTTTTGAAGACGGGAAATCGCGCCTCCAGAAGGTCGCTGTCCTTGGCGCTGGTGCCCGCGGTGTAGATCGGCGGGTGTTCCACCAGCCAGACCAGATCGGCTGCCTTGCCGTCCGCGATGGCCGCCACGCGCGCTTCCATGAACGCCACGGCCTCGGGATAGGGCAGAAGCCCCTCCCGCACCTGCCAGTCAGCCGGCTTTAACCTGTCCGAAAGCATGGCGCTCTAAGGATTTCCTCCGACGCCTCAGGGATATGGTCCATGTTGAGTAATCTCGCCAGTGTCAAAGTCGAAATCTCGGTCGTGCTGGGCCGTTCGGTCATCGCCATGCACCAGCTCCTTCGTATGGGCCGCGGCGCCGTCATCGAGCTAAATACCTGCCAGGACGATCCTGTGCTCATCATGGCCAACGACAGGCCGGTGGCGAAGGGCGAAATCCTCATCCACGGCGACAAGATCGGGGTGTCGGTGACCGAGATTCTGCGCGGTTACCAGTAATTACATACTGATAAGTGTAATATAAATAATTCCCCACTGTTACCTTGCATTTTACGGGCGCTCTGCGTACCTCTGTGAAGAGGACGAAGAGGCGGCGGGATGTTTCCGGTCGTAGTCAATCCGCGGATGGTCAGGATCGGCCTGGCAGGCGAAGGCGAGGGCCTTTCCCGCCGTGCTGCCCTGCTGAAGGACGCCTGCGTCGAACCCGTCCCTGTGGCCGCAGACGCAGGCAAAGAGGCTCTGCGCGGTCTCTCCGTGCTTTTAATTGCAGGTCTCGAACGGCCGGAGGCGCTGGCACAGCGGGCGCGGGAAGCGGGCGTGTTGGTCAATGTGGAAGACCGCCCCGAGCTTTGCGATTTCCATATTCCCGCCGTAGTGCGCCGGGGCGATCTGGTCCTCACTGTTTCCACCGGCGGACGCTCGCCGGGTGTGGCGCGGCGCCTGCGCGAATGGTTGGAGCGACGCTTCGGCAGCGAATGGGACGGGCGGCTCGGCGAACTCGGCGCGGTGCGCACGCGCTGGCGCAATGAAGGCGTAACACCCGGCGAAATCTCGGATCGCACCCGCCGCCTGATCGACGAGAAAGGCTGGCTACCGTGAGCAGGGTGACGGTCCTTCAGGGCGCGCCGCGTGCCTTCGACCGCATGACGGGCAATGGCGCCGATCCGGTGCAGCGGCAACGGCTGGAAGAACTCCGCGCAGCGGCGGAAGGTCGTGATGCACACGGTCTCCTCGTGCTGGCGCTCGGCGCTTTTCCCGGCAAGGCCGCGTTGGTGTCTTCTTTCGGATCGGAGTCCGCGGTGCTGCTGCATCTGACGGCGCAGATCAATCCCAACACGCCGGTCCTTTTCCTCAACACCGGCAAGCTGTTCGGCGAGACGCTGCGCTATCGCGACCGTTTGCAGGAGTTGCTGGGTCTCGGCGACGTGCGCTCGCTGGCGCCTCATCCCATCGACCGGGCGACGCGCGATCCCGACGGCACGCTGTGGTCGCGCGACACCGATTCCTGCTGCTCTTTCCGCAAGATCATGCCGCTCAAGCGCACGCTGGAAGGTTTCGAAGCGCAGATCACCGGACGCAAGCGCTTCCAGACGCGCGAACGCGCCGCGATGCATACCGTCGAATTGTTCGAGGGGCGCTTCCGCTTCAATCCTCTGGCCGAGTGGTCGCAGGCCGATCTCGATACCTACATGGACGCGCACGAATTGCCGCGCCATCCGCTGGTTGAGGACGGCTATCCCTCCATCGGCTGCATGCCCTGCACGCGGCGCATCGCAACAGGCGAAGCCTATCGCGATGGGCGCTGGTCAGGCCTCGACAAGGACGAATGCGGCATCCACGGCGTGGACGGCGAAGGAATCTGACTGCGTCTGCGGCACTTTGGCAGCGGGGACGGTTCTGCATCCGGAATTATACTATCCGTACGTCGATGTGTGGGGGCGGTTATGAGAATTCACGGCTTTGCGGCGCTATTTGTACTTGCAGCTTGTGTCTTCCAGAACGGCTGGGCGCAAACGACTACGGACGATCTGGAGAAAACGCGCGTCCTGATGGGGCAGCGTGTCATGTCGATGCCGGACTTCGAATTTCCAGCAAACCGGGCCGAGCTCGACCGCCTTCTCGACGGCCGGCATTTCGCCGAGCTGACGGCGGAAATGCGAAAGCTCGCCACCACACCGATGGGCGTGAACCAGTTGTTGAGCTGGCAGCAATATCGCGTCTTTACCGGCGGAGGTTATTGGATCAGCAAGCAATATTCGGTCACGTTGTGGAATGTGGGGCTGGCCAACGCGCGCGGCGGGTTGCCGGATGCGGACGCTTTCAAGAAGACCGCCGTCCGATATGGGCTCTACACCATGGCCGTCGTGAACATCGACAGCGCGCGCTGCCACGACCGTTCGGCTGGGCCAAAGCACTGGGACAGGCTGATGCGCGACACCGAAGACTTGTGGGCCTATGCCAAGACGATGCCGGTTCCGGAACGGGAGCATCTGGTCGATTACGTGTGGGGCATGGAAGTCAACCTCGCCCCGCTGCGGGCGAAGGACGATGATCTGTGCCGCTACGGCGACGAAGAATTGGCGGCAGCGATGGCAGGCAATAACTTAGACAAAATCAAGGATTGCACGCAGGTGCCGGGTTTGCCGGGAAAAACGTGCGACATCCATATGCCGGCTGATTACAAGCCGCAATATATCGACGACATTCAAACCTTTCTCTCGCAACTGCAATTGCGCGTCGCCTTGCCTGATGTGTTTCGGGATTTACTCGGCTTGCCGAAAGCGGGGAACTGACCGTCGTCGGGTCCGGACGCAGGCGTCCGGTGACCCCATCCGTTGGGCGGGCTTGTCAGAATCTGTCGACCGGCAGCTTCAGATACACGTTCCCGTCGTCTTCGGGGGGCGGCATTTTTCCGGCGCGGATATTCACCTGCACCGCGGGCAAGATGAGCAGCGGCATGGAAAGCGTTTTGTCGCGGCCGATGCGCATGGCGACGAAGCTTTCCTCGTCGATGCCCTCGCGGATGTGGATATTGGCAGCCCGCTGGTGGGCGACTGTGCTCTTCCAGGCGATGGTCGTGCGCGTGGGCGAGCCGTAATCGTGGCACATCCACAGCACGGTCTCGGGCGGCAGCGACAGGATGCGACGGATAGAGCGGTAGAGAGCGCGTGCATCGCCGCCAGGGAAGTCCGTTCGCGCCGTGCCGTAATCGGGCATGAACAGCGTATCGCCGACGAAGACGTTGCTACCGACGCGATAACTGACGCAGGCGGGCGTGTGGCCGGGCGTGAACATCACCTCCAGCTCGAGCTTGCCGATGGGGAGCTTCTCGCCGTCCGCCAGAAGCTTGTCGAACGGCGAGCCGTCGCCGGCAATGTCGGGCGCGTTGTAGATCGGACGGAAAGTATCCTGCACCGTCTTGATGTGCTCGCCAATAGCGATCTTCGCGCTCAAGCGCTCTTTGAGGAACTGCGCGGCCGAGAGGTGGTCGGCATGGGCATGGGTTTCGAGGATCCAGTTCACCGTCAGGTGCTCGGACTCCACGGCGGCGGCGATGCGCTGGGCCGATTTGGTCGAGGTGCGGCCTGATTTCGGCTCGAAGTCGAGCACCGGGTCGATGATCGCGGCGCGGCGCGTCGCCGGGTCCGCGACGATGTAGCTGACCGTGTTGGTGGCCGGATCGAAAAAGGCAGTGACGACAGGCTCCATGACGACGTCTCCGGGCGGGTCTTGACGTATATATTAGCATTCTCTAAATTAGCAATAACTAAAGGAGAGAACGTGGGCAAAGCGGCACTGAACGACCTTAAAGCCATGTCCCGCAAGGCGGAAGAGGCGGCGGCCCTGCTGCGGGCACTGTCCCACGGCGCGCGGCTGAAAGTCCTTTGCGAACTCGTGGCAGGCGAACGTAGCGTCGGCGAACTGGTACGCGCTTCGGGGCTCGGACAGTCGGCCCTCTCGCAACACCTCGCAAGATTACGCGAGGACGGTCTGGTCGCGACCCGGCGCGATGCACAGACAATCTATTACCGGGTCACCGATCCCAAGGTGCAGCAGCTCGTGACGCTCCTCTACGAACTCTATTGCAGAAAGTGACGTGCAATGAACATCCCGCAGATTTCGCCGCTAGAAACCAAAAGCCGCGTTGAGGAAGGCTCCGCCGTCCTGATAGATATTCGCGAACCCGCCGAACACGCGCGGGAACATATCGCAGCGGCACGGCTGGTGCCGTTGTCATCGCTTGAAGCACACGATTTTACCGCCGAGGGCGTCAAAGCCGTCATCTTCCATTGCCAGAGCGGCAACCGGACCTGTGCGAACTTCGAGCGCCTGTCGAGTCTCGGCCTTAGGGAAATCCATGTGCTGGACGGCGGGCTGCTCGGCTGGAAAGCAGCCGGCCTGACGACCAGGCTCGACCGCAAGGCGCCGATCGAATTGCAGCGCCAGGTGATGATCGCCGCAGGAGCCATCATCCTGACAGGGCTCGTGCTGGCGAAGTTCGTGTCGCCGTGGTTCGTCGCGCTGACTGCCTTCGTTGGCTGCGGCCTGGTCTTCGCCGGGTTCTCCGGCTGGTGCGGGCTCGCCAAGCTGCTGCAACTGATGCCCTGGAACAGGTCTCCGGCGCGATGACCGATCTCCTCTCCGTCGGCAGCGGAGGGCTGGTAGGCTTCGCACTCGGGCTCCTGGGCGGGGGCGGCTCCATTCTCGCAGTGCCGCTTCTGATTTATGTGGTCGGCGTGCGCTCGACGCATGTGGCGATCGGCACCAGCGCCCTGGCCGTGGCGGTGAACGCCTTCGCCAATCTCATTGCCCATTCGCGCGCCGGCACCGTGAAGTGGCCTTGCGCGATGACCTTCGCGGTATCGGGCGTGGCGGGAGCACTGGCGGGGGCGCAGCTCGGGCAGTTGGTGGACGGCAAGAAGCTCCTGTTCCTCTTCGGCATCGTGATGCTGGCGGTGGCAGCGGCGATGTTCAGCCCGCGTGCCTCACAGGGCGACCCGGAGGTGCGGATGGACCGCACCATCGCTTTGCGGCTGGTTGCCATCGGACTGCTGGTCGGCGCGCTGTCCGGCTTCTTCGGCATCGGGGGAGGTTTCCTCATCGTGCCGGCGATCATGCTGGGCAGCGGTATGGCGACGATCAACGCGGTCGGCTCCTCGCTGGTCTCGGTGGGTACCTTCGGGCTGGCGACCGCCGTGTCCTACGCCCTGGCCGGGATGGTGGACTGGCGCATCGCCGGGCTTTTCATCCTGGGCGGCATCGCCGGGGGCCTTCTCGGGACGGCCTTGGCCAAGCGCCTTTCGGAGCGCCGCGCGGTCTTGACGCGCCTTTTCGCGGGGGTGGTGGTGGCCGTGGCGGCCTTTATTCTCTGGCGCTCCGCCCCCGGTTTTTTCGGCTGATTTCTGCGCCCTTCACAAGCCTGACCGGGTTTGCTAAACCCCGCGACCCCTGCGATGCGGTCGTGGCGGAATGGTAGACGCACTAGCTTGAGGTGCTAGCAGGGTAACTCCTGTGGAAGTTCGAATCTTCTCGACCGCACCACCCTACGCCCTTCGGGCTTCGGGTGGCATGCCGAAGTTCGAAGGGCGTAGGGTGTCTCCCGAAGCTCCGAAGGAGCGCAGGGAGACTGCGGCCATGTGGTACGTCTACTTTCTGCTTCTGAACAACGGCAACATGTATGTCGGCTCGACCGGCGATCTGCGCCAACGCGTTCGCACGCACCAATCCGGCGAGGTCCGTTCGACGAGAGCTTATCGGCCTGTGTCGCTATCCGCCTACGTCGCCGTGAAGACCGAGCGCATCGCCAGGCAATTGGAGCGCTATTTCAAGTCGGGTTCAGGAAAAGCCGTCGCGATGAAGCGGTTTCTTTGAGCCGCGCTCGCCCGGTCGGCCATCCTTCTCAATGTGATCTTGATCAGATGCTAGCCGTGCCGGTCACTCATGGCGCGATCCGGGCATATTGTCAGCTCTGCGATGATTGATCTTGGCGTTGGCTCAGCGCCTTGCCAGCGCCTGCTTCAGCAGCGGCAGCCCATATGCCGGCTTTGTACCGAACACCTCGCCCCGCCAGCCGTGATTGAGACAGTCCAGCGTCAGAAACAGCGCAAGGCCTTCCTCCTGCGACCAGGGACGGCGCTTGCCGCGCATGACTTCGAGGGCGTCTTTGTCCTTGAGGTTTCCTCCGGCCGGATTGCGCAGGAAGCGGTATCCGGCCCATTGCGCCGAGCCTTCCATCGTCAGGAACAGGTCCTCGACTTCCGCAAGCCGTGCGGCGTTCCCCGTGAAAGCCGCCGCCCGCCGCTTCTCGATGGATTGCACGGCAAGGCCTGCAAGGCGAATGCTCTCCGACATTGTCGGCGCGGCCGCCGCCGCGAACAGAAGCTTTGTTTCCTCGGCCACGGCGGAGGCGAATGCGCGATCGTTCTGGTAGCGCCTCTGGATGACGTCGCCGGTGTCGTCGGGGCGCAGCACGCCTTCGGCAACGAGTTGCTCCGCTCTCATGCCCAGCGTGGCCTGCTGCTGCGTATGGGTCATTTCGTGGACGAAGACGGCGAATGACAGCAACGTGTCGTTTCCCCACAGCGCGGGACCCGACATCACGAAGAAGGCGCC
Source organism: Alphaproteobacteria bacterium (assembly GCA_003158585.1). Taxonomy (GTDB): domain Bacteria; phylum Pseudomonadota; class Alphaproteobacteria; order Micropepsales; family Micropepsaceae; genus Rhizomicrobium. The sequence continues at coordinate 2,670 of PMKE01000068.1, read as the reverse complement.
TCCGTGGGGCAGGGGGGAAGCAAAAGAAATCTTCTGCACCGGCGCGAAGGTACCGTCGGGCAGCGGCACACGCCCTTGCAGCGGTGCGCTCCACACGACGTAGTGCGTCGCACCTGAGTTGAGCACGGTCCTGGTCGGAAAGAAGCCTATCGCGGACTCGGCGCGGGGATGCAGTCGCCAGGCGCAGTACTTCTCGAAGACGATGATGACTGGATCGTAAGGCTTGGCGATGCCGAGTTCTTCGTCACGGGCCAAGGCCCATCCCGCTAAAGCGTGCTGCGTCCAGGACAAGTCGTTGCCCGCGAGCGGGCACGAGCCTCGCGCGGAACCTCCGCTCAACGCGAGAGCTGCCAGAAATGCCGTGATAATGCGCTTCATCCGGCCACAGCCGTTCTAATCGGTCTTGATGGCGGCTCTGTAGAGGTCGGCTTCGTAGATGACGCCGAGGGGCTTGCGGTTGCGCTTGTCCTTGAACACCACGAAGCCGCGGAACAGGCCTTCGGAGAGTTTCTGCAACGCCCCCGAGACCGTCTCGTTGTCGGATATCGTCTCGTCGATCGACAGTCCGCCGATCTCGCGCAGGTCGATGCCCTTCTGCTTGGGGTCCGCCAGCACGTCGATGATGTACTTGGTGATGAGCGATTCCGCCTCGCTGCCGGTCAGCTTCATACGGGCATAAGGGGCGGGGATGTAGCCGATATACTCGTCATGCTCGTTCACAAGCAGGATGTGCATGAAGCCGGGAAAGCCCGCAATTTGTTTGAACAGGCGCTGGATCACCAGCGGGTTGAATATCAGCTTGCCCTTTGCCTTCTTGATGGTCAGGAAGACCTCGTCGTCTTTGTAGTGGGCGGTGTGGCGCAACAAGTCCCATTCGTCGATGATCGAGTCCGGCCTCAGCACCGGCCTCAGGCCGCCCTTCGGGAAATGCAAATACTCTTTCAGGCCGAGGTCGCCGATCCGGCGCCAGGGCCTTGGGCCCTTCTTCTCGGGCGCGGTCAGCGCTGTATGGGTGAGCAGCGTAACGGTCGAGGCGAACACGAAGATCGCCACCGAGATCATCACCAGCGTCGGAGAGATGCTTACCCCCGCGTAGGGCGCGCCAAAAAAGGCACCGGCCAGTACAAGGCCCGCGCCCAACCCTACCAAGGCAGCGATAACCCCCTTGTTCACTTCACCCCACACATGGCCCTAACGAACGATTAATGATAACCCAGTCGCGGCCCCGCTCAAAGCGGCGCGATGTCCGCGTTTGCGTTAATCAACACCCTGAAAAGACTAGGAACAGAGCACAACTATGGCAGCTCGCGATGTGATGATTATTTCGGCGGCACGCACGCCGATGGGCGGATTTCAAGGTGAACTGGCGCCCTGTACGGCCCCCGAACTAGGGTCTGCCGCCATCGCGGCGGCGGTTGCCCGGGCCGGTATAGAGGCGGGCACGCTTGGCGAATCCGTCATGGGCTGCGTCTTACCCGCAGGTGTCGGGCAGGCCCCGGCCAGGCAGGCAGCGCGAGGCGCGGGCGTGCCGGATCGCGTGCCTGCGACCACCATCAACAAGGTCTGCGGTTCCGGCATGAAGGCGGTGATGATCGCCGCCGACCTGCTGGCGCTCGGCCGTGCCGAATTTGCCGTAGCGGGAGGCATGGAGAGCATGTCGAATGCTCCCTACCTGTTGCACAAAGCACGCGGCGGTTACCGAATCGGGCATGGCGAGATCAAGGACCATATGTTCCTGGACGGTCTCGAGGACGCCTACGAGCATCGCCTGATGGGCACCTATGCCGAAGATGCCGCGAGGCACTATCAGTTCACGCGCGAGGCGCAGGACGCGTTTGCAACGGAATCGCTGATGCGGGCGAAGCGCGCCCAGGCCGACGGATCGTTCGCGGACGAGATCGTAGCGGTGAAGGTTCCTGCCAAAGGCGGCGCCGTCGAAATGGCAACCGACGAACAGCCGCGCAAGGCGGATCCCGCGAAGATTCCCACGCTCAAGCCCGCCTTCGCCAAGGACGGCACGGTGACGGCGGCTAACTCTTCGTCGATTTCCGACGGTGCGGCGGCGCTGATCCTGGCGCGCAGCGACGCGGCGGAGAAGCGGAGGCTCGTGCCCATCGCGCGCATCGTGGCGCAGGCGAGCTTCGCGCACGAACCGCGCTGGTTCACCACGGCGCCGGTCGGCGCGGTGAAGGCCGTGCTGGCAACGGCGGGATGGAAGATCGACGACGTCGACCTCTTCGAAGTCAACGAAGCCTTCGCCAATGTGGCGATGATCGCCATGCGCGACCTGAACCTGCCGCACGAGAAGGTCAACGTGAACGGCGGCGCCTGCGCCCTCGGCCATCCCATCGGCTGCTCCGGCGCGCGGGTGATCGTGACACTGCTGCACGCTCTGAAACGGCGAGGACTGAAACGCGGCATCGCCTCCCTCTGCATCGGCGGCGGCGAAGCGACCGCGATGGCGGTGGAGTTGGTGTGACGGCATACTTTCCTTTGCCTCCCCCTTGCGGGGAGGCCGACGCGCGACTTGTCCGCCGAAGCGCGTAGCGCGAAGGTGGAAGCGCGTCGGGTGGGGGTTGCTGCTGGGTCAGCCCCCCACCCGAAAAAGCTTCTCGCGTTGCTCGAAACTTTTTCGACCTCCCCGCGAGGGCAGGGTTATCGCATATGACG
>PMKE01000118.1 GCA_003158585.1 Alphaproteobacteria bacterium | reverse complement strand
GATTCCCCTGCCGCAAGGGGGAGGTGAAGGGTTCTTACGATGACGAACGTCGCCGACATTCTCGACACGATGGAATACGGCCCGGCGCCTGAGAGCACCGCGCCCGCCGAAGCCTGGCTCGATAGCCACGGCCGCGCCTTCGATCTTTTCATCAATGGCGAATGGGTGAAGACCGAGGCGCGCCTCGACAGCTTCAATCCCGCCACCGGCAAGAAGCTCGCCTCCATTGCCCACGCCTCGGAAGCGGATGTCGATGCGGCGGTCAAGGCCGCCCGCACGGCGCAGCCGGGATGGGCCAAGCTCGGCGGCTATGGCCGCGCGAAGTACCTCTATGCCATCGCGCGGCTGATCCAGAAGCATTCGCGCCTCTTCGCCGTGGTCGAGACGATGGATAACGGCAAGCCGATCCGCGAAACGCGCGACATCGACGTGCCGCTGACGGCGCGCCATTTCTATCATCATGCGGGCTGGGCGCAGCTCTTCGAAAGCGAGTTCCCCGATCACGAACCGCTCGGCGTCATCGGACAGATCGTGCCGTGGAATTTTCCGCTGCTGATCCTGTCCTGGAAGATCGCTCCCGCGCTCGCCGCCGGGAACACGGTGGTGCTGAAGCCGTCGAAGGAGACGAGCCTTTCGGCCCTGCTGTTCGCGGAGATTTGCGCCGAGGCGCATCTGCCCAAGGGCGTGGTCAACATCGTCACCGGTCCCGGCAAGACGGGCGACTGCATCGTCCGCCACCCGGACGTGGACAAGATCGCCTTCACGGGCTCGACGGAAGTCGGCCGTGGCATCATCCGGGCGGCAGCGGGCACCGGCAAGAAACTGACGATGGAATTGGGCGGCAAGTCGCCCTTCGTCGTGTTCGAGGATGCCGACCTCGACGGCGCCGTGGAAGGGGCGGTGGACGCTATCTGGTTCAACCAGGGCCAGGTGTGCTGTGCCGGTTCGCGCCTGCTGGTCCAGGAAAGCGTGGCCGAGCGCCTGATCGCCAAGCTGAAAGCGCGGATGGAAAAGCTGCGCGTCGGCGATCCGCTGGACAAGACCACCGACATGGGCGCCATCGTCTCCATGACCCAGCGCGCCAGTATCGACAAGCTGGTGAAGCAGGGCGTGGCGGAAGGCGCGGTACTGTTCCAGACGAAGTGCCCCGAAGGCTGCTTCTATCCGCCGACGTTGCTCACCAATGTCGAACCCGCTTCCACCGTGGTGCAGGAGGAGATCTTCGGCCCCGTGCTGGTGGCGATGACCTTCCGCACACCCGCGGAAGCGGCGCAGCTTGCCAACAACACGCGCTACGGCCTCGCCGCCAGCATCTGGAGCGAGAACATCAACGTCGCCCTCGACCTCGCGCCCAAGATCAAGGCTGGCGTGGTGTGGGTGAACTGCACCAACAACTTCGACGCGGCGGTCGGCTTCGGCGGTTATCGCGAGTCCGGCTACGGCCGCGAAGGCGGACGCGAAGGCATGTTCGCCTATCTGAAACCGAAGGCGAAGCCGGTCCCCCCAACACCGGCCGTGAACCCTGCGCCCGATATTTTTCCCGAAACCATCGACCGTACCGCCAAGCTTTACGTTGGCGGCAAGCAGGCCCGTCCTGATGGCGGTTATTCACGTGCCATCAAATCGCCCAACGGCGCGTTTGTCGGTCATGTCGGCGAGGGCAACCGCAAGGACATCCGCAACGCCGTCGAAGCGGCGGCGAAGGCGGAAAGCTGGGCGAACGCGACCGGGCATCTGCGCGCGCAGATTCTCTATTACTGCGCCGAGAACCTGGTGCAGCGGGTGGGCGAATTCACGACGCGCATTTGCGAAATGACCGGTGTCGACGAAGCGTATGCGGCGCGGGAAGTGTTGGCGTCCGTACGCCGCCTCTTCACCTATGCCGCCTGGGCCGACAAGTACGACGGCCTGGTCCACAACCCGCCGCTGCGCGGGGTGGTGCTGGCGATGAACGAGCCGGTCGGCGTGATCGGCATCGCCTGCCCCGACGAAGCGCCGCTGCTCGCCTTCACCTCGTTGTGGGCGCCCGCCGTGGCGATGGGCAATCGCGTGGTGATCGTGCCGTCGGAAAAGCATCCGCTGGCGGCGACCGATTTCTATCAGGTGCTGGAAACCTCCGATGTGCCCGCGGGCGTGGTGAATATCGTCACCGGCCCGCGCGACGTGCTGGCCAAGGTGCTGGCGGAACATCGCGGCGTCGAGGCGATCTGGTATTTCGGCCCGTCGAAGAAGATGATCGAAGAAGCGGCGGTGGACGACATCAAACAGACCTGGACGGCGGAAGGCATCGACTGGCAGGCAGGCGAGGGGCGCGAGTTCCTCCGTCATGCGACGCAAGTCAAGAACGTGTGGATACCGTACGGGGCGTAAAAGGTGCTTGGGCGGGGGCCATGAATATTGGACGTCGTCTCCTACGATCGTTCCGGATCACCGCCGTCGCCGTGCCGGTCTTGGCGGGGATCGTTTGGGCGATTTTACATGTCATCTACACAGTGCAGGCGACATCCTGCGCCAACACCGCGTTTGTGTTCCCGGTGGGAGGCGTTGCCTTCCGATTGGTATTTCTGCTGCCCTTGGCGGCGTCTTTGACTGCGGGATGGAACCGGCCACGAAGCCTCGTCGATATCTGGCGTTTCTGCGTACTGATCCTGTTCGGCTTCGTCACGTTTACGATGGCCTGCGCGTTTTACATCCCGCCGCGGGATTGGATGTGCGCTGAAATGCCTCTCGGTATTTTCACGCTTATCGATCGAGACCTCAGTATCGCGCTTGGAATCCTGTGCACCGTTATCTCCGCGTTGATTGCGGCGTACACGATATACAGCCGGCGAGCCAGAACGCGGAGGGAGGTGCAGTCATAACCGGACCGACCTTCGAACTCCGGAACATCTCGAAATTCTTCGGCCCGATCCGCGCCAATCGCGGCGTGGCCCCCGCCAAAACTGCGGACTATCCACAGGGGGTAACTACCTGGCGCTTCCCGCGCCTTGACATCCGGCGCGGCCACCCCGGAAGGTCCCCCGCGTCATCTGGGCGGTTGACGCCGCGCTGCAGTCGGGGGTGACTGGCGCGCCGGCCAACGGGGGAATTCGGGGAATGTTTCACGGCATGATGAGTGCGCTCAATCTGCAAAGCGTGGCCGGGGTTGTGCTGATCCTCCTCCTGTGCTGGCTGTTCTCGGAAAACCGGCGGCGCTTTCCATTCCTGCTCGTGATCGGGGCGATCGGCTTGCAGGTGGCCCTGGTGATGGCGCTGTTCGGCGTGCCCGCCATCCGCGCGGGGCTGACCAGCTTCGGGGCGGTGTTTGACGGCTTGGCGAAGTCTGCCCAGGCCGGTACTGCCTTTGTCTTCGGCTTCTTGAGCGGTGCCGGCCCCCAGCCTTATCCGCTCACCACGCCAGGCGCCTTGTTCGTCTTCGGTTTTCGCGTCCTGCCGGTGATCATGGTGGTGTGCACGCTGGCGGCGCTGCTGTGGCACTGGAAGATCCTGAAATGGATCACCAAGGCGTTCGGCTTCGTCTTCTCGCGCACCATGGGTTTGCGCGGTCCCACCGCGTTGGCGGCGGCGGCCACCATCTTCATGGGACAAGTGGAAGGCCCCATCATCATCCGCGCCTATCTGGGCCGCCTGACGCGTTCGGAGCTGTTCATGCTCATCACCGTGGGTATGGCCTGCGTTTCCGGCTCGACGATGGTGGCGTATGTCACGATCCTGCAGGGTGTATTGCCGGGCGCGGCGGCCCACATACTGACCGCTTCGATCATCACGGCGCCGGCCGGCATTCTGCTGGCGCGCATCCTGATCCCGCGCGATCGCGCGGCCGAAGCTGCCCAGGACAAGATGCCGCCCGACGAGCGTGTCTATCGGAGCTCGATGGACGCCATCATGAAGGGCATTAATGACGGCACGCAGATCGCGGTCAACGTCGCCGCGTGCCTGATCGTGTTCGTGGCTCTCGTCGCCATGGTCAATTTGATGTTCGGCGCACTGCCGCCCGTCGGCGGGGCTCCGATCAGTGTCGAACGCATTCTCGGCTACGTCTTTTCGCCGGTGGCTTGGTGCCTGGGCATCCAGAACAGCGAAACCATGCAGGCCGGGCAGCTCCTCGGCACCAAGATGGTGCTGACCGAGTTCACGGCCTTCATCAAGCTGGGCGCAATTCCCGCGGCCGAGATGACCGAGCGCACCCGCACCATCATGACCTATGCACTGTGCGGTTTCGCCAACGTCGCGTCGGTCGGAATCAATCTCGCCGGCTACTCGGTGCTGCTGCCCGAACGGCGCGACGAGATCATCAAGATGGTGGGCAAGGCCATGCTGGCGGGCTTCTTCGCAACCTGCTTGAGCGCGGCCCTGGTCGGCGCTATTCCCTCCTTCATCACCGGCATGCCGAGTTAGAAGAGGGCGCGACGGATTTGCAGTACCGGTCCAGGCGGTATAGGCACTGCTTTACCTCTTGACCGTGCTATTGTTGGCCGGATTCATCGACCGCGCCGTTGCCCCCAAACACGACGGCATGCCCTACGAGAAGGAGCAGTGATGGGCGTTTCCGACATGCTGCCGCTGGCCAATGCGATGATGGCCCGCGCCTATGCGCCCTATTCGAAGTTCCATGTCGGCGCGGTAGTGCGCGGGAGCAACGGCAAGCTCTACGGCGGCTGCAACGTCGAGAACGCGGCCTATCCGATCGGCAATTGCGCGGAGGCCTCCGCGATCTCGGCGATGGTCGCCGACGGCGAAACGCGCATCGTCGAGGTGCTGGTGATGGGCGAAGGCGAGGAGCTGATCTCGCCCTGCGGCGGCTGCCGCCAGCGCCTGCGCGAGTTTGCGGCCGACGACGTGCCGGTCCACCTCTGCGATCCGAACGGCGTGCGCCGCACCGTGACGCTAGGCGAACTCTTGCCGCTGTCGTTCGGCCCGTCGCATCTGGGGAAGTGACATGCTCCCGCAGGAAATCATCCGCAAGAAGCGCGACGGCGGCGAACTCTCCGAAGCCGAGATTGCCGAATTCATCCGCGGCGTCACATCAGGCAGCGTGAGCGAAAGCCAGGTCTCCGCCTTCACGATGGCGGTGTTCTTCCGCAACATGACAATGGCGGAGCGCGTGGCGCTGACCCGCGCCATGACTCATTCGGGCACGGTGCTGAAATGGGAAGGCATCGGCCCGGTGCTCGACAAGCACTCCACCGGCGGGGTGGGCGACAAGGTGAGCCTGATGCTGGCGCCCATCGTGGCGGCCTGCGGCGGCTATGTACCGATGATCTCCGGCCGCGGCCTCGGACACACCGGCGGCACGCTCGACAAGCTCGGTGCTATCCCCGGCTACAGCGCACAGCCCGATCTGGAGACGCTGCGCCGCGTGGTGCGCGATGTGGGCTGCGCCATCATCGGCCAGACGGCAGATCTCGCCCCCGCCGACCAGAGGATTTACGCCGTGCGCGACGTGACGGCGACGGTCGAATCGATCCCTCTGATCTGCGCCTCGATCCTGTCGAAGAAGCTCGCCGCCGGACTGCAAGGCCTGGTGATGGATGTGAAACTGGGCTCCGGCGCCTTCATGCAGGATTTGAAGAGTGCCCGCGAACTCGCCGAAACCATTGTCGGAATCGCCACGGGGGCCGGGTTGCCGACCACCGCCCTACTGACCGACATGGACGAAGTTCTGGGCACCACGGCGGGCAACGCGCTCGAAGTCGCCGAGGCTGTCGATTACCTCGTGGGCCGCTCCCGCGAGCCGCGCCTGCACGCCGTCACCATTGCACTGGCTGGTGAGATGCTTGCGGTCGGCAAGTTGGCGGCTTCGCCGGAAGAAGGCTGGGCCAAGGCAGAGGCGGCGCTCGCCTCAGGGGCGGCAGCCGAGAAGTTCGCCAAGATGGTCGCTTCCCTCAGCGGGCCGAAGGACTTCCTGGAGAACAGCGAATCGTACCTCGTGCGCGCGCCCGTGACGGTGCCCTTCAAGGCGTTGCGTTCCGGCGTCGTGGCGCGGATGAACACGCGCGACATCGGCCTTGCGGTCGTCGATCTCGGCGGCGGACGGAAGAAGACCACCGATACGGTCGATCTCGCGGTCGGGCTTTCGCAGTTCCTGCCGGTCAGCGCGCAAGTGAAGGTGGGCGACACGCTCGCTCTGGTTCACGCGGCGGACGAAGCCTCGGCGGGGCGCGCTATCGCCGCACTTCGGAAAGCCGTCGAAATTGCCGATACGGCCCCGCCCCCGCGCCAGCTGGTGCATGCACGTATAACGTAGCTTTCCGTTTCCACAGAGCTAAAATCAGCCAGTCACCTGCTGGCGTCAGAAGCGCCGAACGATGCCACGCCACGCCTTCAGAGGTTCGATCTTCCACTTGCTCGACGATCCGTCGGCGGGCGAGGCCGCGGTGGGTCATTTCGAAGACGGCGTGCTCTTGGTCGAGGACGGCCATGTGGCGGAGATCGGGCCGTGGACGGAGGTGGCGCCGCGCCTCGAAGGCGCACCGGTGCAGCGCTTCCCCGGCGGGCTGATCGTTCCCGGCTTCGTTGACGCGCACGTGCATTTCCCGCAGGTCGACATCGTCGCTTCGCCGGAAAACAACCTTCTACACTGGTTGTCGGCATACGCCTTCCCGGCCGAGAGCCGCTTCCATCACGAGGACGTGGCGGCGGAGACCGCGCGCTTCTTCCTCGACCAGCTTCTCGCCAACGGCACGACGACGGCGCTGGTCTTCGCCACGGCGCACAAGGTCTCGGCCGAGGCGCTGTTTACGGAGGCGCTGAAGCGCAACATGCGGATCGTCACCGGCAAGGTGCTGATGGACCGCAACGCGCCCGCGGGCATCTCCGACACCGCCGAGACGGGCTATCAGGAAAGCCGCGCGCTGATCCACGCCTGGCACGGCAAAGGGCGGCTCGGCTACGCCGTGACGCCGCGCTTTGCGCTGACCTCCAGCGATCGCCAGCTTGAGTTGGCCGGGCGCCTGCTCAAGGAGCATCCGGGCGTGCACCTGCAAACACACCTCTCCGAGAATCTGGATGAGCTGGAGGCCGTGCGCCGCGCCTTCCCGGATTGCGCCGACTACTTCATGGTCTATGAGAAATACGGCCTGGCGACGCAGCTTTCCGTTTTCGCGCATTGCCTGCATCTGTCGACGGACGAATGGGCACGCCTCGGCAAGCGGCACTGCGGCATCGCTTTCTGCCCGACCTCGAACCTCTTCCTTGGCAGCGGACTGTTCGACCTCTTGGTGGCAGAGACGGCAGGGGCGCGCGTCGGGCTCGGCACCGACATTGGCGCAGGCACCAGCCTGTCGCTGTTCGCCACCATGAATGAGGCCTTCAAGGTCTGCCAGTTGAAGAAGCGGGCGGCGGGCGCTCTGAAGCTATTCTATCTCGCAACCCTGGGCGGCGCGCGGGCGCTCAGGCTCGACGACAAGGTGGGCAACCTAGCCCCCGGCAAGGAAGCCGACTTTCTGGTGCTCGACGCCAAGGCGCTGCCGTTGATGCAACGGCGGTGGAACCGCACCTCATCGCTGGTCGAGAAGCTGTTCGCCTTGGCGATCCTGGGCGACGACCGCGCCGTGGCCCGCACCTATGTCGCCGGAGCATTGGCGCATACGCGCGCCTAGCATTGCCAACGTATCGGCCCTCTGCAATCCTCCGTCATGGACGACTCCTTCATCCGCAAACTCCCTAAAGCGGAACTCCATCTGCATCTCGAAGGCAGCTTCGAGCCCGAGCTGATGTTCGCCGTCGCCCGGCGCAACAAGGTGGACATCCCCTTCAAGAGCGTCAAAGAGGTGCGCGCCGCGTACCGCTTCTCGAACCTCCAGGACTTCCTCGACATCTACTACCGAAGCGCAAACGTGCTGCGCACCGAAGAGGATTTCTTCGACCTGACGCTCGCCTATCTGAAGCGCGTCGCAGCGGACGGCGTGGTGCACGCGGAAGTCTTTTTCGATCCCCAGACGCACACGGCGCGCGGCATTCCGTTCAATGTCGTTACCGATGGAATTCTGAAGGCACTAGCGGCGGGCGAAACACAGTTCGGCATCACCTCGAAGCTGATCCTCTGTTTCCTGCGCCATCTCGACGAGGCCGACGCGTTTGTTGCTTTCAAGCAAGCCGAACCGTATTTCGACCGCCTGACGGGCGTCGGGCTGGATTCGTCGGAGGTCGGCCATCCGCCGTCGAACTTTGCCCGCGTCTTCGCGGCGGCGCGAGCCGAAGGACTGAAGCTCGTCGCCCATGCGGGCGAGGAAGGCCCTCCGGAGTATGTCTGGGAAGCGCTCGACGTTCTGCACGTCGACCGCATCGATCACGGCAACCGCGCCCTGGAAGACCCGAAGCTGGTGCAGCGTCTCGCCGCCGAACAGATCGCGCTGACGGTCTGTCCGCTCTCCAATCTCAAGCTCTGCGTTGTGAAGGACATGAAGGCGCATCCACTGCGGCGCATGCTCGAACTCGGCCTGCGCGCCACGGTGAACTCCGACGATCCCGCGTTCTTCGGCGGTTACGTTTACGACAACTTTTCGGCAGTCCATGAAGCGCTCGAACTTACCGTGTCAGAAACTTTGGCGCTGGCAAGAAACAGCATCCTCGGTTCTTTCCTCAGCGGCAGGGAAAAAGCACGCCATTTGGACGCGCTGAACGCGTTCGCGGCGAACTAGCCCAACCACTAAGCGCAACTGACGAATCTCGCTTTCGTTTCCGCTGCGGAAGAACAGCCGAGAGTGTCGTCGGCGTTTACACTTTGACTTTTCCGTATTGTGATTTGAACGCCAAGCGGATGAAAACACTCCAGAATCTATATGGCTCAGACTTGGCATAGAGGTTGCTAAACCTCTGGTTTGCACCGGATACCAAGCGTGCAGACGCATGAGGGGTCCGATTTGTGGAGCAACCGGGTCCTGTCGACCTGACTGTATGGAGGTTCTTATGAAGAAGTTTTTTGGTCTGCTGGCATGCGCTTCGGTCGCCGCTTTGGCGATGGGCGGCATGGCTCAGGCCTCTTGGGACGGTACGGTGACCGCGAACGGTTGCCCCGATACCACAACGTTGACGAGCCACGGCGGCGTCCTCAATGGTGTTGCAACGGACTGCAATCTCGTCATCACGTTCAATGCGAACGGCTCGATTTCAACCAGCGGCCCCGGCGGCAACTATGACGGTTCCGAAGATGCCCTGGTCGGCGTGATCAACAACAGCGGTCACACGTTGAGCGCGTTCAATATCTCCGGATCCGGCATCTTCTCCTTGATGGAGACGGGTCCGTCCGGCGACGGCATCGGCGCCTATATCGGTTCGACGAATGCCTTGGACACCACTTGGTACGGTGGGCCGTATGCTTGGTTCACGGGCATCGTGGGTGACATGGGAACAGTGAACTTCGCTGGCGGCGGCATTGCGAATGGCCATACGTCGTTCTTCTCGTTGGAAGAGCCGATCGATCTCACCCATCCGCCGGTCATCAGTGGCGTTCCTGAGCCGGCGACCCTTTTGCTGTTTGGCGTCGGCTTGGCCGGCGTGGCGGGACGTTTCCGCCGCAAGACCAAGAAGGCGTAATTATATCCCCCTCTAAACGGAGAACGGCGGCCGTCTGGCCGCCGTTCTTTTTTTGTGTTGCACGTTCAGTCCGTCATGCCGCTTCGCGGAAAGTGTTGGGATCGATCCTGCCGGACTCGCTTCTCGTCGGGATTTGCGAAACCGGAAAATGCGGCATCACGACATCCGTCGTTGCATCCGGAGCAAGGGCGGCCTGCCAGGAGCGTTCGAGTTCCTCTTCCAGTTCGGCAAGGGCACGAAGCCAGTATTCCTCATCACGGCCCTGTTGGCAGCCATCGGTCTCCCAGATCTCATAGCTCCGGCGCTGGATATGTTCCTCTGGAATGCGAGTACCGAGTGCGTTCTTCATGGCGTTCTCCGAATGGTTCGACCTGATGCCTCGTTTGCCCCCTCCGTCATCCCGGCGACTATACGCGTCCGCCGCCGCTGACAACCTGAAACAAACTTCATGACGGGAGCAAAGAGAATGGTGGCGACGGCAAAGGGTTCCAGTCTGTGGGGTTGCTCTTGGAGTTTCTGGAAGCATTCATGACGGGTGTCCTCATGCCCTGCCGTCGCCACCAATATCTCATTATAATGATTATAATAAGCAACCCCCTCCCTATCAACGGCAAAGCGCGAATTCCCCCTACGTAGATTCCCTTATCCGCGACAGAAATCGCAGCGCGCGCGTTAACCGTCACCCCGGTAAATAAGGCTGATAGAAGACGGAAGTAATTCCATTTCCTGCATGGAAATCGATCGCTGCGCCGTCTCCTGACGAAGCGCCGTCACGATAATTGTGTTAAAAAGTGCTGGGTGTTTCAGGGGAGATAACATGAAGCCCTTCACGATCATTGCCGCCTTGCTGTTGCTGGTGATCGCCGCCGCGCACGCCTATCGCGCCTATGCAGGATTGCCGGTCGTCGTTGACAACATTCAGATTCCGATCATGGCGAGCTGGGTGTGCGCCGGAGTGACCGCGATCCTCGGGATCATGCTGTTTGTCGAACGCATATAGCGGTTATACGCCTGCTATCAGCACAACCGCGCCGTTTGTTGCGGGGCGGCGTATCTTTTAGTTGCCGCAATTATTTGATGATATGACTGCCGTCGAAGAGGAGAGGATGCGGATGCGATACTCCGAATATGAGAAGCAGCTTACGCGTCTGGAAGCGGCCATTGCCGCCGAACGCGCTGCGGAAGCGAGGGCCGCCGCGGGCCAGGGGAACTGGCTCGACCGGATGATGCCGTCGCGCTTCCAGGCGAAGGTCGAAAAGGCCGGCAACAAACGCGCTGCGCTGTTGCGGGAACGCACCCGCCTGACGCGCGACTTCTTCGGCGGTCCCTCGCTCGTCAGGAATGTCGACATGGCGGCGGCGCTGCATCGCACGATTTCGGCGGAAGCCGCCGGGCATTTGCAGGACTTGGCCCGCGCTGCGGCGGACGACAACCGGACGGCAGGAGACGGAAGATGAGCCAGGACGCCAAGGTGATCGGCTTCATGTCGCCTGCCGAGCTGTCGGCGCTGATGCGCGAAACCGGGTTGATGACGGTCGACGGCATCTCCACGCTGGACGGCAAACCGGTGATTCAGGCGGCGCTTAAGTTGATGAACTCGCGGACGGGCGAGGAGCTGCCGGGCGGCCTGCCGTTCGCCGTCATTCTCTTCAAGGGCGCGGGCGAGCCCGGCTACACCAACATCGCCATCGGAACCAGCGTGTTGGCTGCCGAACTGGGCATCACGCTGCCGCCGGATTTCATCAACCGGAGCAACCAGAGTTACCGTTTCCTCAGGGCCTATGCGCTCGACGGGACTTCGTTCGTGCTCCAGATGGACCTCTTCCTGCGGGGCGCGACGCGGGAATACGTTAAGTTCGGCTTCGGCCTCTGGGCGGCGGGCTTCTCGCAGATCCTGTTCGATCTTTTCGGTCAGCACGAAGACGAAAGCTTCGCACCCGCGGCGGAGGCATACGCCGCCTCTCACGAGAGCGTCCTGGCGCGTTATGCGACGGCCGTGGCCGGTGCGCCCTCCGTTGCCGAAGCGATCCCGGAGGCTCCTCCTGTAGAGGAACCGGTTATGCCCGCCGAAGAAATGGCCGCGCCCGTCGAAATGCCGCCGGAAGAGACGGCATGGACACCCGTCGCCGAAGCGGAAGAGCCGTTGCAGCTCGAATTGCCGCCGGAACAGCCCGCCGACATCAACACGGAACAGGGTTGGCAGATACCTCAGGACCGCGAAGAGCCGTCCGCCTGACGCGCCGTGCGGTTAGTTCGGTTTGTGTTCGGGACTGAGCGATCCGCCTTCGCCCCGGAAGCGCAGCACGACGCGTCCCTGGCCTTTGGCAGGAACGACGACATTGCTCGCCGCAGTGTCCCCTTCCAGCGCACCCGCGACGTGATAACGCCCCGGCTGGAGCTTGAAGAGAATCCACGGCCCGCCGCAATGCACGCTGACCACGGGCTTGTTGCCGAGCGTCACGGTGACGTCGGCGTCGGAGAGCCACTGTCCGCCTTTACCCGCCAGCATGATCTTGAGCGGATAGGTTTTCCAAAGCGGGTTGTGCGTGGCGTCGTCGCCGATGCCGGTGCAGACGGATTCGATGCCGTTCACCGTCGTCGGTTTGTCCATCGGAAGATCGAGCGGGGCGGCTGCGGCGCCTGATGCGGCGGCGGCAACGGCCAAGGCCGGCAGCAGCCGGCCGAAAGTTGCGCGTGTAATCATGCACCCTTATCGCACGAACTCGCATTCCGGACAATCGGCCCGGGCGAAGAAACGGCGCGGACGACGCGCCGTCGAGTCAAATTTTTTCTGCGGGGCGTTTCAACCGCTAATGATGCAGCCCGGCAATCGCAACGCCGATGTGGTAAGGCCAGATCAGCAGCGCCAGCGCTCCGGGCCAGAAACCGAGCTTCAGATACCCGATCGTAAACAGCCACCCGATGACCCACGCGGTTCCGCCGAGGCCGTTCACGACTCTGACTTTTTCCATTGTCCCCTCCGACACACCGCAGGAATTGCACTGATAGTTGCGCTCGGGCCGAATCGCAAGCCTTGCCGCCATCCGGACCGCTTCAGGAGTGCACGGCGAGATTTTCCGGCTCCGCTTGCGTTGCGCCGTCGGCCGGCGCATCCGCCGCCCGGAACGGGTGCATCACCGGTCGTGCTCGAACTGAAATAGCGCGCGAGCGCCCTACCTGAACGCCGGCTCGGTGAAGCTGCGCAGTTTGCGGGAGTGGAGCGTTCCGGCCCGGGCTTCCTCGCGCAGAAGCTCCAGCGCGCGGATGCCGATTTGCAAATGCTGGCTGACCCGTTCTTCGTAGAAGGTGTCGGCCATGCCGGGAAGCTTGATCTCGCCGTGCAGCGGCNNGGAGACGCAGAGCAGCGTCCCGTAGGGCACGCGAAAGCGGTAGCCGTTGGCGGCGATGGTGGCGCTCTCCATGTCAATGGCGATGGCGCGCGACTGGTTGAAGCGCCGCGCCTGCTCGGCGAAGCGCAGCTCCCAGTTACGGTCGTCGGTGGTGACGACGGTGCCGGTGCGCAGCCGCTCCTTCAGCACTTGGCCCTTGGCGCCGGTGATCTCGCTCACGGCTTGAGTCAACGCCACCTGCACTTCGGCGATGGGCGGCACGGGGATTTCGCGCGGCAGCATGTCGTCGAGTACCTGGTCGTCGCGCAGATAGGCGTGCGCCAGCACGTAGTCGCCCAGCCGCTGATTGGCGCGCAGCCCGCCGCAGTGCCCGACCATCAGCCAGACATGCGGGCGCAGCACCGCGAGGTGGTCCGTCACCGTCTTGGCGTTGGAGGGACCGACGCCGATGTTGACCAGCGTGATGCCGTGTCCGTCCGGTTGTACCAGATGATAGGCGGGCATCTGCGGCAGCTTGGCGAGCGGCGGCGTTGCCGCGGGCTTGCCCGGCTCGCTGATGCGGTTGCCCGGCTCGACGAAACGTTGGGCGCGGCCCGCTTCGATCTCTTTCTGGCAATAGATCACGAACTCGTCGATGTAGCGCTGGTAGTTGGTGAACAGCACGAAGCCCTGGAAATGCACCGGGTCGGTGCCGCTGTAGTGCCGCAGCCGGTGCAGCGAAAAGTCCACGCGCTCGGCCGAGAACAGCGACAACGGCGCGGGGCCGGGTCCGGGCCATTCGCCGCCGTCTGCAATCCTGTCGTGTGCGGCGTCGAGCTGGGGCAGGTAGAAGTATTCGACAAGCTTGCGCCGCCGCTTGGCATCTATGTGCGAGGCGCGCTCGACGGCGAAAGTCAAGGGGATGGGTGTGCGGCTGCGCCCGACATAGATCGTGGTGTTGTAGTTCTGGGTCAGCAGCGTGAGCTGTTCGATGAGATAATCGCGGAACAGGGCAGGCGCGGTGATCGTGGTGCCGTATCGGCCGGGGCTCGTCACCTTGCCGAAGCTGAGGCGGGTCGAGCCGATCTGCTCGCCGAATTCCACATCCACGCAGAGATAGGGATAGACCGGGTCCGGTCCGTGCCTGGCTTGGTCGTGAGCGAACGCGGTGAAGGCGCTTTCGATCTCGCCGATGGCTTCGTCATAGAGCTTGACCAGACGCTCGAAGGCAGCCTCCGGCGTGGCGCAGCGCACCAGATCGGTCGCGGTGTTGTCATTGGAGGGGGTGGTCACAGGAAGGATGTCCCTACGGGCATGGGAGCAAGCCCGAGATGCTTGGCGATGGATTGGCCGATGTCGGCGAAAGTCTTGCGCACGCCGATGGGTCCCGGTGCGATACCCGGGCCGAAGGCGAGGATGGGAACGTGCTCGCGGGTGTGATCGGTTCCGCTCCAGGTCGGATCGCAGCCGTGGTCGGCGGAGAACACCACGAGGTCGCCCGGCCGCAGCGCGGTGCGCAGTTCTGGAATGCGCGCGTCGAAGGCTTCCAGCGCCGCCCCATAGCCGGGCACGTCGCGGCGGTGGCCGTAGGACGAGTCGAAATCGACGAAGTTGGCGAACACGATGGCGCCGTCCGGTGCCGTCTTAGTGCATTCGATGGTGGCGTCGAAGATTTTAGCGTTACCGTCTGCCTTGACGTTCTTGGTGACGCCCGAGCCCGCGAAGATGTCATAGATCTTGCCGATGCCGATCACCTCGCGTCCCGCCGCCTTCGCTATGTCGAGCAGGGTGGGGCGGTGCGGCGGCGTCGCATAGTCGTGACGGTTGGCGGTGCGCTTGAACTCGCCGGGACGCTCGCCGACGAAGGGCCGCGCGATGACCCGTCCGACATTGTATTCGTCCACCAGACGCCGTGCGATGTGACAGACCTTGTAAAGCCGTTCGAGGCCGAAATGGCTTTCGTGCGCCGCGATCTGAAACACCGAATCCGCCGAGGTGTAGCAGATGGGCTTACCCGTCTCGATGTGCTCGGCGCCCAGCTTCTCGAGGATCTCCGTGCCCGAGGCGTGGCAGTCGCCGAGGATGCCGGGCAGTTTCGCTTCGGCGATCAGCGCGTCCGTCAGCTTGGCGGGGAAGGTGGGGACCGTGCGCGGGAAGTAGCCCCAGTCGGTTTCGACCGGCAGGCCCATCATCTCCCAATGGCCGCTCGGCGTGTCCTTGCCCTTGGATAGCTCCGCCGCGGCGCCGTAGCGCCCGGTCGCGGCACCGTTCGTCATTTCCGGAAGGCGCGGATCGATCTCGCGGGCTGCGAGCCCCAGGCCGAGCGACAAGAGGTTGGGGATTCGCAGCGGCCCGCGCGCCGCCTTGGCGCAAGCTTCGGCGATATGACCGAAGGTGTTTGAGCCGGCGTCGCCGAAGCGGACGGCATCCGGCGTCGAGCCGACGCCGAAGGAATCGAGGACTACTATGATGGCACGCATGTGGATTAGCATTGTTCCAAGAACAAGAGGCCTTGTCCATGCGGTGGCCGCACTGCTAACACCTTGAATCATGAACCCATCGGACCTCATCGAAGGCGGTGCGGCGGCGCTTGAGGCGCGGTTCGGCAAAGCGTTCCCCAAGGACGTGATCGTGCTCGGCAGCGGCCTCGGCCGTTTCGCGGACACCGTCACCGATGCCGTCCGCGTGGCCTATGCGGATATCCCCGGCTTCTCGCGTTCGACCGTCGTCGGTCATTCGGGAAACCTGATCGTCGGCAAAGCGGCGGGCGTGCCGGTCGCCGTGATGCAGGGACGCATCCACGCCTTTGAAGGTCATCCGCCGCAGGCCATCGTGGCGCCGATTCGCATCCTGCGCAGGCTCGGCGTGGAGCGCCTGATCCTCACCAACGCATCCGGCGGCCTTAAGCCGCACATGGTGCCGGGCACGCTGATGCTGATCGAAGATCACATCAATTTCTCGGGTTTCAACCCGCTGGTGGGTCCGAACGACGAGCGCATCGGCCCGCGTTTTCCCGACATGACCGACGCCTACGATCCGAAACTCCGCGCGCTCCTGACGCAGGCTGCACGCGAAGCGAGTGTCGAAGTCAAATCTGGCATCTACATGTTCGCGCTTGGTCCGAACTTCGAGACTGCGGCGGAGATCCGCATGTATGCCGCTCTCGGTGCCGACGCCGTAGGCATGTCAACGGTTCCGGAATGTCTCGTAGCGCGTCATTGCGGAATGAAAGTTGCGGGAATCTCCGTCGTGACGAACCTCGCAACAGGCATTGCGACGCGACCGCTTTCGCATGAAGAGACGCTGGCCGAAGCGGCGAAGGCCGCCGAGAAGCTCGCGAGCCTGCTTCAGCGATTCGTCCAACTCCTCTAACGGGTTCTTGCACCGCAGCAAAACCGAGCGCGCGAAGGGTGTTTTCCAGGTGCGTTGGCAGGCGCGTTAACCTGCAATCTTAAGCATGCGACACCGTCGCAGTGATAATTGATTTTGAGTGCGACTCTCGAATCCATTCGAAGAACTGCGCGATTTTTTCTGTTGCAGTGTGCTCGAAAAACCGGGTTTTAGTCACAACAACGTCGTGGTTACCGGTTTAAGAAGCAGCGTAAACCTTATACCTTTGCTGCAACTGCGAGATTGCCGGCTAACGCGCGAATAAAAAAGCGGGGCTCGGTGGGGACTGTAAAATGCATCTGACGGGGGTAAGTCGGAGCAGCTTGAGCCGTTTGTTCGCCTCCTTACGAGGCGCCCCATCATCGTCTCTTTCTCGCAACTACGAACTCGCGGCGATCGACGCGCACCTTGCGTGCGCAGCTGCACGACCAATCCAACTAAAAAAGGGGAAGACAATGCGGTTATCGAAGCTACTATTTGCGAGCGCCTGTCCGATAGCGATCCTCGCGACGCTGTCGCCGGCCTTGGCGCAATCGACCGGCACGCAGGAAGTCGAGACGGTGGTCGTCACCGGCTCTCGCGTGAGCCTGAACGGCCTGATGAATGCGGCGCCCGTCGCCAAAGAGCGGTCGGTCATCACCAGCGAGTTCCTGGAGACGCAGACCTCAGGTCAGACGGTGTTCCAGTCGCTTAACTTCATGCCGGGCGTCAACTTCACCAACAACGACCCGTATGGCACGTCTGGCGGCAACATTCGTTGCACGGCCAGGACGGCAACCACATCTCGCTGACCCTCGACGGCATGCCGCTGAACGACACCGGCAACTACGCCATCTACACCAACCAGATGCTCGATTCCGAAGTGGTGGATCGCGTCAGCGCGCTGCAGGGCGCGACCGACGTCGACAGTCCGACCGCGGCTGCCACCGGCGGCGTGATTGCTATTTCTTCCGACAAGCCGCATGACGAATTCGGCGCCATAGCCTCCGTGGGCCTGGGCGAAAACTCGATGCAGCGCTATTTCGCGCGCGTCGACAGCGGCGCGATCGGCCCGTGGAGCACAACAGCGTTCGGCACCTTCTCCTATCAAGGCTACGACAAATTCAAGGGCGCGGGCAGGCTGCAGAAAATTCAGGGCAACCTCAAGATCTACCAGGACATGGGCGATCTCGGCTGGTTCTCGCTGGCGGGGCACTGGAACACGAACCGCAACAACAACTACTACAGCCCGTACTATGTTCCAAATACCACCGGTTTTGCGACTGCCAGTCCGACGAGTGCGGCGACTTATTTGGCGCAGTTGGGTGCGACGAAGTCCACGGCCGAACTGATCAAGTCCGGCGACTCCTATGGCGCCAGCCCCGACTGGACGAGCACGACGGCGACGGTCAGCGATCTCGGCTGGGCGCGCGATTACACCGATCAGTGCGTCCTCAACCGCGTGCAGACCCCAGCGCAGGTGACTGGCTACAAGGCCGCGGACAACTCCAGCCCAGCGACCGCGGGGCCGGTTCAGGGCACGGCTGACTACACGATGACTACGTGCGGCAACTACTATAAGACCCGCATCAATCCGTCCGATACCGGCAACGTCCGCTTCACGTCGCTGTGGCATCTGCTCCCCAGCCTGACGCTGACGGTCGATGCCAACCTGCAATACGTGCTGGCGACGGGTGGTACGACCACCAACAATTTGTCGGAAACCTCAACCCAGTTGATCGGCTCGTCGACGCCCGCAGTATCGCCGCCCACCAACACGACGCCGTATGGTTGTATCGCCGGCAAGGGCTGCGACCTCAACGGCGACGGCGATATCAAAGACACCGTCGAAGTACAGTCGCCGAGCGTGACCAACACCCGTCGCTGGGGCTTCACCTCGTCGCTAATCTATCGGCTGACCGACGACCAGACCTTCCAGGCTGCTTATACGCTGGATTGGGGTCTGCATCGCCAGACCGGCCGCAATGGCTTCATCAACGGCTTGAACGGTTTCTACAATCCGTTTGGTCCCGTGGCGATGGAAGGCCAGCACGCGGTGCTCGACGTCAACGGCATTCCGGTCCGCTATCGCGATCGCAAGTCCTATGCGGTCATGAACCAGGTGTCGTTCGATTGGGAAGGCAATTGGGCCGACGGCATGGTCCAGACGTCGGTCGGCTTCCGTCTGCCGTTCTTTGAACGCCGTCTCAACCAGTACTGCTATGAGCAGGCCGGTGGCTCGACCGCGTATTGCACGGGCCAGTTGATGGGCTACTACAATTCGGCAATGAACTATTACACCGTCAAGGCGAACGGTACGGGTACGCGGTACATCGGTCCATCGGACGGCAGCGGCATGACCAGCAACAACTTCGATGTGAAGAAGACGCTACGCTACAGCCGATTCCTGCCGCACCTCGGCTTGACAGTGCTGCCGTTCGGCAAGGAAAATCAGTTCTTCGCCGCCTATGCGCAGGAAATTGCCGCGCCGCGTACAGACAACCTTTATACGGCAACCCACGCGGTGATCACCGACACCACGACGCCGTGGGTGGTGAATGCCCCGACCAAGGCCGAAACCTCGGTGACGTATCAGTTAGGTTATCGCTATCTCGGCGAAGACCTCCAGGCGGCGGTGATCCTGTGGAACTCGCAGGTCAGAAACCGCATCGTGTCGACCTACGACGCGGTCACCAACTCTTATTTCGATCACAACGTGAAGGGTGTGAACTTCACGGGCGTCGACGTCGAGGCCAACTATCGCATCATCGACGGCCTGATGGCCTACGCCAACGTCGGTTATGACCACGCTCGCATCACCAATAATACGGATGTAGGTGCCACGTTCACTGACCCAATCACATTTGTGGTCACGTCATTCAGCGGCACGGCCCTGACGCTGAACAAGCAGCTGTCCGAGACGCCGAAGTGGACGATGTCCGGCCGTCTGACCTACGACATCACCGGGTGGTGGAACGTCGGAGTCGGCGCCAAGTACGTCAGCCGCCGCAATCAGACCGAAGACAACAACGCCTGGGTTCCGGATTACTACACGGTCAACCTCGACAGCCGTGTCAACCTGGACGATCTGGGCTTGACCAACTCCGACCTGCGCTTCAACGTCGACAACGTGTTCGATAAGCACTATTTCGGCAGCCTCGGCACGCAGACGTGCTGGACGCCGGTTGTGGGTTCGGCGACGCCGGGCTGCACTAGCTATCCGTACGCCTATATCGGCTCGCCGCGCACATTCTCGACGGCGCTGACGTTTCGCTACTAGATCGAGCGTAAAACCCTTTTTCTGCCGGCCGGGAGCGATCCCGGCCGGTTCTTTTTTGAGTATGATAGGGACCGCCGGAAGGGAGTCGTTTCGATGCACATTCGTCTTTTGCTGTCGTCGGTTTGCATTCTTGGTCTGGTGTCTGCTGCCCATGCCTGGGGCCCCGACGGTCACCGCATGATCGGCACGCTGGCCGTTAAGGCGCTGCCTGCCGATCTGCCGGCTTTCCTGCGCACGCCCAAGGCGGCGGCGGAGGCGGGCTATCTCGGGCCCGAAGCGGATCGCGTCCGCGGGGCAGGGGAGGAATTCGACGGCGAGCACAGCCCGGCGCATTTTGTCGACGTGTCGGACGACTTCACCATTCTCGGCGGGCCGCCGCTCAAAGATCTGCCTCCGACGCGAGAGCAATACGACACCCTCCTGCGCGCCGCGGGCTCGAACCAGTACAATGCGGGGTATCTGCCTTATTCAATCGTCGACGGCTTCCAGCTTCTGGCCAAGGACCTTGCCTATTGGCGCGTGGACGTGGCGGGCGCGAAGTTTGCGAAGACCGCCAAAGCGCGCGCCTGGTATGCCCACGACCGGATCATGCGCGAACGGATCGTGCTGCACGATCTCGGCGTCTGGTCGCATTACGTCGCCGACGGCAGCATGCCGCTGCACGCCACCTTGCACTTCAGCGGCTGGGGTGAATTCCCCAATCCGGAAGGCTTCACGCAGGCGAAGATCCACGTGCCAGTGGAGAACCAGTACGTGCACGACAACATCGCTGACTTGGATGTCGCGGCCCTGATGCCCGCCCCCCGCGACTGCGCTTGCGCGATCGCGGTCCGCACGGCGGATTATCTTCTGGCCGATCAGGCGGAGGTCGTTCCGCTCTACCGGCTGGAGAAGGCGGGCGCCTTTACCAAGCCCACGCCGGAAGGCAAGGCGTTCATGACAAAGCGGCTGGCGGCCGGCGCCGCGGAGCTGCGCGACATGATCGTCGACGCGTGGCGCCTCAGCGCCACCATGTCGGTCGGCTATCCCGGTATGAAGGTCTCGGACATCGAGGCGGGCAAGGCCGATCCATTGGAAAGCCTGCGTTATTAAGAACCGGGATCGATGGAGCGCCTGACACCGCCGCCGGTTGGAGAAACCGGCGGCGGCGATGGTTTTGCGGTCAGGTGAAGGTCCCGATCCCCAAGCTCCCGAGGTTGGTGGCGCCGGTGATGTCGAGGACGAGGTCGGCGCCGGCCTGGTAGCCCGCAGTGCCGTTGGCATCGACCACCAGGAAGG
>PMKE01000066.1 GCA_003158585.1 Alphaproteobacteria bacterium | reverse complement strand
CAAGCTGGTGGGCATCCTCACCCATCGCGACGTGCGCTTCGCCACCGACACGCGCCAGCGGGTAGCCGAGCTGATGACCAAGGAGAACCTCGTCACGGTGCGCGAAGGCGTCACGATGGACGAGGCCAAGCGCCTCTTGCACTTGCGGCGCATCGAAAAGCTGCTGGTGGTGGACGATGCCTATCGCTGCGTCGGGCTCATCACCGTGAAGGACATCGAGAAGGCGCAGAAATTCCCCAACGCCTGCAAGGACGAGCGCGGGCGGCTGCGCGTCGCGGCGGCGACCAACACGGGCAAAGACGGCGTGGCGCGGGCGATGGCCCTGGTCGAAGCCGAATGCGACGTGGTGGTGGTCGATACCGCCCACGGCCATTCCAAGGGCGTGCTCGATACGGTGGCCGCGATCAAGCGCGAGTCGAACTACACGCAAGTCCTGGCGGGCAACGTCGCCACCGCCGACGGCGCCAAGGCGCTTATCGATGCGGGCGCGGATGCGGTCAAGGTCGGCATCGGGCCGGGCTCGATCTGCACCACGCGCATCGTGGCGGGCGTCGGCGTGCCGCAGCTCACCGCCATCGTCGATGCGGTGTCGGCGGCTTCGAAGCAGGGCATTCCGGTGGTCGCCGACGGCGGCATCAAGTACTCGGGCGATCTGGCGAAGGCCATCGCAGGCGGGGCGGATGTGGCGATGATCGGCGCGCTGCTCGCGGGCACGGAAGAAGCGCCGGGCGAGGTGTTCCTCTACCAGGGCCGTTCCTACAAGGGCTATCGCGGCATGGGTTCGCTGGGGGCGATGGCGCGCGGCTCGGCCGACCGCTACTTCCAGGCGGAGGTGAAGGACACCCTCAAGCTGGTGCCGGAAGGCATCGAAGGCCAGGTGCCTTACAAGGGGCCGGTGGCGGGCGTCATCCATCAGATCGTCGGCGGCGTGCGCGCCGCGATGGGCTACACCGGCTGCAAGACCATCGCCGACTTCCACAAGAACGCGAAGTTCGTGCGCATCACCGGGGCGGGGATGGCCGAAAGCCACGTCCACGGCGTAACGGTGACGCGCGAAAGCCCGAACTATCCGGGCGTCAGCCGTTGAGGCCGTCCGCCCGACTTCAGGCGGTCATTGAAATTCTCGACGCGCTGGGGTCGACCGAGCAGCCCGTCGACCGCTTCCTGCGCGATTGGTTCCGCGCCCGCCGCTATGCCGGCTCGAAGGACCGCGCCGCTGTCGCCGAGCTGGTCTTTACGATCCAGCGCCGCCGTTCGTCGCTGGCGTGGCGGATGGGTGGCGACGCTCCGCGCCGTCTGGCAATCGCCGCCATGCTGCTGGAGAAGGACACCGCCGCCGAACTCGACATCCTGTTCGACGGCTCGCAATACGGCCCCGCCGTGCTCAGCGACGACGAACGCTCCGCGATCGCTTCCCCGCCGCGTGCCGACGCGCCGCTCTTTGTCCTGGGCGAATTCCCGCCATTTCTGGAAGCTGAACTTAGGCGCGCTTTTCCATCACATCCTGTCATCCCGGGCGAAGCGGCGTCAGCCGCGAGACCCGGGACCCACTCGGAAGCAAGCGCTGCTTTGGAAGTGGGTCCCGGCTCGCGCAGCGCGGAAGACGCGCTGCTTGGCCGGGATGACAGTTATTTGTTGGCGGAGATGCAGGCGCTGCAATCCCGTGCCCCCATCGACCTGCGCGTCAACACGCTGAAGACCACGCGCGACAAGCTGGCGGAAGCTCTGCATACGGAAGGCTTCGTCGCGGAGCCCACTCCTTATTCTCCCGTCGGCCTGCGCCTGCCGCCCGGCGAGGGCCTGTCGAAACTCTCCGCCACTTCGCTCTACGAGGGCGGCGCCTTCGAGTTCCAGGACGAGGGCTCGCAGATCGCGGCGCTGCTTTGCGGGGCCAAGCCCGGCATGCGCGTCCTCGACATGGCGGCGGGCGGCGGCGGTAAGACTTTGGCGCTGGCGGCCGTGATGCAGAACCAGGGCGAGATCGTCGCCTACGATGTCGACCGCATGCGCCTCGTCCCGCTCGAGCCCCGCGCGGCGCGTGCGGGCGTCACGATCATCGCGACCGGGCCGCCCGGCGGCGAATTCGACGTGGTGCTGGTCGATTCGCCGTGCAGCGGCACGGGCACCTGGCGCCGCCAGCCGGAGCTGCGCTGGCGCCTCACGCCGGACCGCCTCGCCGAGTTGAACGCGCTCCAGGACGATCTCCTGGCCAAGGCCGCGTTTTCCGTGGCACCGGGCGGACGGCTGGTCTACGTCACCTGCTCGCTCCTGCCTGTCGAGAATGAGGACCGCATCTTCCACTTCCGCGCCGACCGGCCGGATTTCGCGGTGGTTCCCGCCGCCGAGGTCTGGCGCCAAGCCGTGGGCACCGCTCCGCCCCCCGGCATGGACGAATTCTTCCGCGCCGGCCCGCTCAAGACCGGCACCGACGGTTTCTTCACGGCTATTTTGCAGCGCGCTCGCTAACAGATGTCGGAATCGCGTAAAACAAAAGCTGTCATCCCCGGCGAGCATGGATCGCTCTGCGATCCATGCGAGGGAAGGGGACCCAGGTGGTTGGCGCAACTCGTTTGTGAGGTGTTTGTCGGAGCGAAACGGTAGGATAGCGTTGCCGGGACGACCTGGGTCCCCTTCCCCTCGCACGCACTTCGTTTGTGCTCGGCCGGGGATGACAGAATTGATTTTGAGCGTCAGGGGCTCGCTGTAGACAACTCGGAAAGTACGAACTCCCCATGTCCGCTCCCGTCCTGGTCATCGACTTCGGCTCTCAGGTCACCCAGCTCATCGCGCGCCGCGTGCGCGAGGCGGGCGTCTATTGCGAGATCGTGCCCTTCGACAAGGCCGAGGCCGCGCTGAAGCAGGCGCCGCCGCCGCGCGCCGTCATCCTTTCGGGCGGCCCGATGAGCGTCACCGAGGCGCACACCCCGCGCGCCCCGCAAGCGGTGTTCGAGCTGGGCGTGCCGGTTCTCGGCATCTGCTACGGCGAGATGACGATGTGCGAGCAGCTCGGCGGGCGCGTCGAGGCGGGCCACGCGCGCGAGTTCGGCCGCGCCGACATCCTCATCCATCGGCCGTCGCCGCTGCTGGCGGGCCTCGGCGACGAGAACGGCCGCGAACCCGTCTGGATGAGCCACGGCGACAAGATCGTCTCCATCCCGCCCACCTTCGACGTGGTGGCGACCTCCGAGAACTCGCCCTTCGCCGCGATCGCCGACGAGACGCGCCGCTTCTACGGCGTGCAGTTCCATCCCGAGGTGATGCACACCCCGCGCGGCGCCGCGATCCTTCGGAACTTCGTGGTGAACATCGCGGGCATCGCGCCGGACTGGAACATGCGCGCCTTCAAGCAGCAGGCCATCGCCCGCATCCGCGCCCAGGTGGGCGGCGGCAAGGTGATCTGCGGGCTCTCCGGCGGCGTCGATTCCTCGGTCTGCGCCGTCTTGCTGCACGAGGCCATCGGCGACCAGCTCACCTGCATCTACGTCGATACCGGCCTGATGCGCGCGGGCGAGACGGACGAGGTGCTCGCCCTGTTCCGCGGCCACTACAACATCCCGCTGTTGCATGCCGAGGCGGCGGACATGTTCCTCACCGCCCTCGAAGGCGTCAGCGATCCCGAGAAGAAGCGCAAGATCATCGGTGCCGCCTTCATTGACGTGTTCGACTACGAAGCCGCCAAGGTCGGCGGGGCCGAGTTCCTCGCCCAGGGCACGCTCTNNGCATCACAATGTCGGCGGGCTTCCCGCCCACATGAAGATGAAGCTGGTCGAGCCCCTGCGCGAGCTGTTCAAGGATGAGGTGCGCGCGCTGGGCCGCGAGCTCGGCATGCCCGAAGCCTTCGTCGGCCGCCATCCCTTCCCGGGGCCGGGGCTGGCGATCCGCGTGCCCGGCGCCGTGACGCGCGACAAGCTCGACATCCTGCGCAAGGCCGACACCATCTACCTCGCCGAAATCCGCAAGGCCGGTCTTTACGACGCGATCTGGCAGGCCTTCGCCGTTCTCCTCCCCGTGAAAACCGTGGGCGTGATGGGCGACGACCGCACCTACGATTTCGTCTGCGCCCTGCGCGCGGTCACTTCGTCGGACGGCATGACGGCGGATTCCTATCCCTTCGAGCACGCCTTCCTCGCCCGCGTCGCCACGCGCATCGTCAACGAGGTCAAAGGCATCAACCGCGTGGTCTACGACGTGACGTCCAAACCGCCGGGGACGATTGAGTGGGAGTGAGTATTCCCTCTCCCCTTGTGGGAGAGGGCGGTTCGCCTTGCGGTTCACAACGTGAACCGCTTAGGCGAACCGGGTGAGGGGATTTCCTACTGCGTGGCGATTTCCACCAGTTCCACGCGGCGGTTCTTGGCGCGGCCTTCTTCGGTCTTGTTGGACGCCACCGGCGCATAGGGACCGGCGCCGAAAGCCCTGAGCCGCGCGGCGGCGATGCCGTACTTGCCGGCGAGCGCCGCGATGACGGCCTGGGCGCGCGCCTGCGACAGGCGCAGGTTCGCCGCCGCGTCGCCGACCATGTCGGTGTGGCCGACGATGAACACGTTCAAGCGGGCGTTCTGCTTCAGCAGCTTGGCGATCTCCGCCAGCGTCGGGTCCGATTCCGGCTTCAGCGTCGATTTCGCGGTGTCGAAATAGATGCCGTACAGCACCACCTTGCCCGTGGCGCCGAGCGCGCTGTTCATGGCAGCGGCGTTGATGACGACGTCCTGCTGCATGGCCTGCTTTTCGATGATGGTCAGCGCGTAATTGTCGTCGCGCGCTTCCACCAGGATCCAGATTTCCTTCCCCCCTGCGTTCAGCTTGAGCGTGGTGTTGTACCAGTTGTCGCCCTGCTGATCGGCCAGCACCTCTCCGCCCGCCTTGCGCACGGCGTTCTGGATGTTGCGGACGATCTGAATCTTGCTGGCGGCGGGCGTGTTGCTCTTCTGAAAGTACGCCAGATTGAGATAGCGTCCTTCCTGTTGCTGATCGACTTCCTTGCCTTTCGGACCGACCGGGAATGTGGCGGCGTCGAACTGCTTGGTTTCGCACTTGTCGAGGTAGAAGTTGGGCATGCGGCTGATGCCGGGATAGTCCTTGCAGCCCGCGCGATCCGCCTGGGCGGAGGCCGGCAAAGCGAAGAGAAGCGACGCCAACAGAAGCACCGCGCAGCGCACCAGTCGTACCATGATGATTCTCCCGGAAATTGCGGCGCGACTATAGGCTCGAAACCCGGCGCCGGGGAGGGCTGCCGCCGAAACGCTGTCGCGTTTCATGTGCAGCGATTTTGCGGCGAAGCGCTTCTCCGGCCTTAGTGTGAATAGGGAATAGGGTGACCGTTGTCGAACGCGGCTGCGCCCCCCATATTGAGCTTCCAAGCAAGGAGCCTCCGATGACGAATACCCCCGCCGCGGGCACGTTCCCGTTTGCCGGCCGTACCGTGAACCGCATGGGCTACGGCGCGATGCAGCTTGCCGGCCCCGGCGTGTTCGGTCCGCCGAAGGATCGCGCGGAGGCCGTCGCCGTGCTGCGCGAGGCGGTGGCGATGGGCGTCAACCACATCGACACTAGCGATTACTACGGCCCGCACGTCACCAACGAGATCATCCGCGAGGCGCTGCATCCCTATCCGGAAGGTTTGCTGATCGTCACCAAGCTCGGCGGCCGCCGCGGGGCCGACGCGTCCTGGCTTCCCGCTCTGTCGCCCGAAGAGCTGTGCCGCGGCGTCGAGGACAACCTGCGCCATCTGGGGCTCGATGTCCTCGACGTCGTCAACCTCAGGATAATGGGCGACGTCCACAGGCCCAGCGAAGGCCCGGTCGCGAAGGAAGTCGCCGTGCTCGCCGAGCTTAAGCGCCGCGGACTGATCCGGCATATCGGCATCAGCAACGCGACTCCGGCCCAGCTGGCGGAAGCGCAGGGCATCGCCGAGATCGTCTGCGTTCAGAACCACTACAATCTCATTCTCCGCGAGGACGACGCGTTCCTCGATTCATTGGCGGGGCAGGGGATCGCCTATGTGCCGTTCTTCCCGCTGGGCGGCTTCACGCCGATCCAGTCGTCGGCCTTGTCGCAGATCGCCGCAAAGCTCGGTGCCACGGCGATGCAGGTCGTGCTCGCCTGGCTCCTGCACCGCGCCGCGAACATCCTTTTGATCCCGGGCACCGCCTCGCGCCTGCATCTGCGCGAAAACATGAAGGCAGCGGAGCTCGTCTTGCCGAAGGCCGTGCTCGCCGAGCTCGACGGAATAGGATGACAGGAGTAAGTGCCCCATTCGCGCAACCCGCGCTGTTGTAAGAGGGGAATAGTGCTCGCGTCCCTGCATTCGGGGATTATAGTGTGGGAGTAATTCCCTCGCCCCCTCTTTGGGGGCCGGTAGCGCCAGCGTACCGGCGGCCAGGGTGAGGGGGTGTTCGCGCCGAGCCGCGCAATCGTAACGCCCCGTATGCCTCCACTGTCATCCCCGGCGAGCACGGCCCCGTCACCCTGAGGTGCCCCACGCGCGTGCTTCGAGGCCCGGCGCGTCATCCTGAGGTGCGAGCGAAGCGAGCCTCGAAGGACGCGCCGGGTACCTCAGCATGACGCGCGTGGGGCCTCGAAGGGCGGGGCCGTGCGAGGGAAGGGGACCCAGGTATTTCAATTAACTCGATTTGAATCAAGTCTCGCGGTATTCTGCTCCAATGTGCCTACGCGCCGAGCCATGCGAGGTGCAACGTCGATGGCCTAGGAAGTGCATTCAATATGTCGAAAACAATTTATGCGGTTTAGAGATGGCTATCCCGGACGACATGAACGCCGCACTTGAGGCGTGCTACGCTGAATGCGAAACCAGAGTTGATGCCTACGCAGCAGAACTTGATGCCGTTCCGCCACCTTCGACCATCTATCATTATACTGACAGCGTCGGCTTTCGCGGCATTCTCGAAAGCGGAATGTTCAGACTGACTGACATCTTCGCTCTCAATGACCCAGCTGAGCTTCGGCATGGAATCAAGTACGCGGGTGAGATATTGGATATTGAAGCGAAGAAAGGACATCCAGCCGCGGTGATATTTGCGAGAAACTTCAGAGAATTTGTTGAGGAAGGTGCCCATAAGGTCGCGGATTTTTTTGTAGGATGTTTTAGCAGTGCTGATGATGATTTGGGCCAATGGCGGGCATACGCAGACAATGGACAGGGATTCGCGCTCGGGTTTGATGGACGGTTGCTTGAAGAGGCTTTTGCGACATCGGAGGTAGACATCAAAGATAACCGTACATTTCCAATCTCATACGACGAGGAAAAACTACAGAAAATTCAGGGTGATCTCGTTCGTGGAACTATTCCGCTTATTGCGCTCCCCGCGGGACGCAATATGAGCAATGCTGACATCAATGAATATATAAAAGCCTTGTCGATTAATTTCTCGATCCCGACAATCCGGACGGCGCTCTTTTTCAAACACAAAGCATATCGAAACGAAGACGAGTATCGCTTTCTGCAAATTCGGAGCGTGACCGCACCAAAGAATGACATAAGGACACGCACAAGGCGCTATTCGACCATTCGATACGTTGAGTTCGATTGGAGGAAAGTCGCGCCGAGCGCGCTGAAAGAAATTGTCATAGGGCCCGCAGCGGCTATTGATGACGCTGAATTGTTCGCTGAGAATTGTAGAGACCTCTTTCTGGAATATCCGACCTCTGTCAAAATACGCAGATCGGGAATTCCGTACCGAGTTTCGTAAACGAGAACTTCTGTCGGATCGCGCCTCACCCCTTCGCCACCGCCCCCAATTCAATAAACATCGCCACCGGCTGCGGCCGGTCGCCTAACAAACCCGCCGTAGCTTCCAACTCGATGAACCCCAGCTTGCGATAAAACTCCACGGCTTCGGGTTTCGCATCCACCACCACGCCGAGGCATCCCATCTCCACAGACATCTTGTGCGCCAGCGCGAACACCGCGCGCAGCAGCGCCTGACCGACGCCCTGGCCTTGCGCCCGCCGATCCACGGCCAGCCGCGCCAGCCGCAGCACGGGAATGGGGTAGGCGGGAAGCCGCTTGCGCGCCGCTTGCGAAATCTTCGCGCTGGTCAATTCCGAAGCCGCCACCGTGGCGAACCCCAGGATGGCGCCGTTCGCGTCCACGGCCACGTAAGTCGTACCGATATGATGGCGGAACTGGTTCTGCCCGGCATAGCGCGCGAAGAAGCGGTCGAGTTCGATGTTCCCGGAGCGAAAAACCGTACGGTCGTCGTCGGGCCTGAGCCGCCTGACGGCGATCGTCACGGCAGATCGGCCTTGCCGCCGAACAGTTCGCGCATCGCCTTGTTCGGTTTGCGGGGCTTAGCGGTCAGCTTGGCGACGCGCTCGAACGAGGCCTCCGTCAGTTCCAGCCGCGGCGGAACGATCACGTCTGCGGGCAGTTCGCGCAGCGCCTGGAGGTGATGCAGCAGGGCCTGCTCCACCAGGGCGCCCTTCTTCATGCCGTGCGCGCCCGCATAGCGCTCGACCATGTCCCGGGTTTCTTCCGAGATGTGCGCGGAAATCTGCGTATCGGCCATGTGATGCCTCGTATCTACCAAAATGTAGAATAACGTGTCTTTCTATGGAATGCCAGCCGCGGCAGGCCCGGGCCCGAGGCGCGTGCCGCAAGATTATTACCCCATCCCGTTAACTATAATATGAAATAAATCCTCTCTTACCCCTTGAAACCCAGAAAATCGTCCTAAATACCCTAGTATGACAAAGGCCAAAACCCAGGCTGCGGGTGAAAGCGGCCACGAGCCCATTGTTGCAACCACGGCAGAGGCGAAATCCGGCGCCCCGCCCAAACCCGGCGCGACGCCCGGCGCAACGCCCCGTTGGGACGGCGACGCACGCCCCGGTTTCGCCGCCTCCGACAACAAGCTGGAAACCGACGACGACTTCCGCCGCTTCGCGGAGACGCGGCTGGCCGATCAGCTCGATTACGGCGCCAGCCTCGTGGCCCGCGCCGAGCATCTGGCGGAGCTGCCCCAAGGCGACCGCCTCAACCCGCTGTTCGCTGCCGCGCGGCTGATGAACGCCACCGCCCGGGTCGCCCGCGAGCTTGCCCTGCTGGCCCGGGTCGAACGCCGTCAGAGAACGATTGTCGAGCGCGTTCAACCGTCTGTCCCGCTTTCGACCGATTCGAATTCGACTTTGGAGGATTCGCTGGAACGCGAACTGCGGTTGAAGATGCTGCGCTACATGCAGCTCTTCGCGTCCGAGACCTTCGACGGCCCGCTCGAGAAAGCCGCAGCGTTCGCAAACAAGGCGCCCGGAAGCAACGCGCCCCAATAGGATGTGCCCGAGAAAGCGCGTCTTGCGCCCGCCCGCAATGCTGCGACTCCCAATGCCCCCGCGCAAGCGAGGCGGCCAGCCGGGCAACACCAACGCGCTGAAGCACGGCACCTACACGCGCGAGCTTCGCGCCTTTCGGGCGGAAGTGTGGGCGTATCTCAAATGTTGTCGCGCGCTGCTGGAGGAAGTGAAACTCCGGCGGCTCCGCGGAACGCTCCCGCAAGAGCGCCCCGCAACTTATCCCCATATTTCGCAGCGGAAGCCCGCCTCAATATCCTGTTATCAAGTAGAAGAGGCTTGCGAATCGCCTTGCAGCCGCTCACCCCGGTCTATTGATTCGTTCCTTCACATCGGCCGAACGCACGCGCATGGAACAGGAAGCCTATCGCCACGTCCCCTACGATATCGAAGTCGAGCAGGCCCTGCTCGGCGCGATCCTGGTGGACAACCGGGCGCTGGAGCAGGTGTCCTCGCAGCTGCGGGCCGAGCATTTCTACGATCCGCTGCACCAGCGGCTTTTCGATGCCATGACGACGGCCTTCGAACGCGGCAGCATGATCATCACGCCGCTGACGCTGCACGCCACCATGAAGGCCGATCCGGGGCTTCAGGAACTCGGCGGCCACGCCTATCTCGCGGGTCTGGCGCAGGCCGCGCCCGCCATGCCGAACCTCAAGGATTTGGCGCGCATCCTGCACGATCTGGCGACGCGGCGCGCCCTGATCCGCATCGGCGAGGATATCGTCAACACCGCCTATGAAGCACCGCACGAGAAATCGCCCCACGCCCAGATCGAAGAAGCCGAGAAGGCGCTCTACCGCGTCAGCGAGACCACCAAATACGGCGAAGGCCCGATCGATTTCCACGAGAGCCTGCGGCGTGCGGTGGAAACCGCCGAGCGCGCCCAGCTTCGCGGCGGCAAGATTTCCGGCGTCTCGACCGGCTTCGCCGACATCGACAACCTGCTCGGCGGCTTGCAGCCCTCCGATCTTCTCATCATCGCCGGGCGCCCCGGCATGGGAAAGACGGCGCTCGCCACCAACATGGCGTTCAACGCGGCGCGCGATCATGCGCAGGACCTCGCCGCCGGCGAAGAGGTGCCGCGCGGCGCACCGGTGCTGTTCTTCTCGCTGGAAATGGCGGCGCAGCAGCTTTCCGCCCGTATCCTCTCCGAACGCACCGAAATCGAGATGTGGAAGATCCGCTCCGGGCGCTTCTCCGAGAACGAATGGGAGCAGTTCGTCCTGATGATGCAGGAGCTTTCCACGCTGCCGCTTTACATCGACGATACCGGCGGCATCTCCATCGCCCAGATCGCGGCGCGCGCCCGCCGCATGAAGCGCGAGAAGAACATCGGCGTCGTGGTCATCGACTATCTCCAGCTCATCGAGCCGTCGCGCCGCGCCGAGAACCGCGTGCAGGAGATCACCGAGATCACCAAGGGCCTGAAGGCGCTCGCCAAGGAACTCAACGTGCCGATCCTCGCCTTGTCGCAGCTGTCGCGCGGCGTCGATTCCCGCGACGACAAGCGGCCGGTGTTGTCGGACCTGCGCGAATCCGGCNNTGTTCGTCTATCGCGAGGAGTACTACCTCAAGTCCCGCGAGCCGGAGGTCGGCACCGGCGAGCACACCAAGTGGCTGGAGAAGTGCGAGCGCGTCTTCCGGCGGGCCGAAGTCCTGGTGGAGAAGCACCGCCACGGCGCCACCCGCAAGATCGACCTGTTCTTCGACGACCGCTTCACGCGCTTCTCGAGC
Organism: Alphaproteobacteria bacterium; assembly: GCA_003158585.1. Lineage (GTDB taxonomy): Bacteria > Pseudomonadota > Alphaproteobacteria > Micropepsales > Micropepsaceae > Rhizomicrobium. The sequence goes on along the minus strand of PMKE01000066.1, from coordinate 12,391 downwards.
CTCGCGTCGGACAACTGAAGCTGCGTCAAAATGGGCCCCCGGCGGGTAACCATCGGGCGCCCGGAAAGCCGGAAGCGGCTCTTCCGAAGGCGAAAAATCATTACATCCAGTGCTATAGTCGCGCTCCCCGGGCGCATGGCATAAGCTTTGTCCCACTCGTCGCGGTCCTAACGGCAAGCAGGAAGATCGGTGGCAGATACGTCTTTTGTAAGTGAGACCGCCGCCCTGCTGGCAGACCTCAAAGCGCGTCTGGGTTTGCATGGCGAAGCCGGCAAGCAGGCGATGCGCCGTGGCTTGGCCGGAGCCGCGGTGGCGCTCCTCCATGTCCTGTTCGCGTTCCTGTTGCTCAATTCCAAGTGGATGCTTGTTCCGGACCTTCTGGCTCCCGAGCAGGCGCCGCTGACCTGGGTTCTTCTGCCGCAGCAGGCCAAGGAGCCGAAAGTGGTTCCGCCTTCGCCCGCGAAGGAATCGGTATCGACCGCTCCCACGACGATCGTCCCGCCGAAGATCATCAGGCCCGAGGAGGAGGAGAGCAACGCCATCGACTGGGGACTTGCCATCGGCCGGTCGCTGGCCTGCGGGGCGAACAGCTACGAGTACCTCACGCCGCAAGGGCGCTCGGCCTGCCTGCATCGGCCCTGGAACTTCGTCTACGACCGGTACGGCAACATCGTGCTGGAGGCGTCCATGCGGCCCGTCCAGGAAGAGAAGCCCCGCAACAGCGATATTCAGGCGCATGAGAGGAACACGGCGCCGGAATGCCCGAAGAACATCGACCCCAACGCGCCCTGCCTGTCGGGGATTATCGGGAGCCATCCGTGAGCGGGCGCCCTGCGACAGGCTTTGACGCGGCGGCGGCGGGGCGGCATTGTCCGGTCATGGATAGAGCGGAAGAGGGGACTTTCACCGACTTCGACGCGGCGCGCATCACGGTGCGCCTCGGCGCGGTTGCGGCCAATTTCAAGACCGCCCAGCGGCTCGCAGGCCCGGCGGTCGTAGGCGCCGTCGTCAAAGCCGACGCATACGGGACGGGCATGGTGCCGGTTGCCCGCAGTCTCCTCGACGCCGGGTGCGACACTTTTTTCGCCGCCCGTCTGGAGGAGGGGATCGCGCTGCGTCCCCTGGCGCCCAAGGCGCGCATCTTCGTGCTCGACGGGGCACAGCCGGACATGGTCTCGGCCCTGATCGTCCACAACCTGACGCCGGTGCTGAACTCCATCGCCGACATCGCCGCCTGGTCGGCAGCGGCGCGCGAAACCGGAACCAAGCTCGACGCCGCGATCCATATCGACACCGGCATGAACCGGCTCGGACTGCCCGCAGCGGAACTGGCGATCCTGGCGGGCGAGCACACCAAGCGGCTGGAGCGGCTGCGCGTCGTGCTCTGGATGAGCCATCTGGCCTGCTCCGACGATCCCGAGGCGCGGATGAACCGCGACCAGCTCAATCGCTTCAAGACGGTTCTGGCGATGCTGCCGCCCGCGCCCGCCTCGCTCTCCTCCTCGGGCGGGATCATGCTCGGCAAGGAGTATGCCTTCGACATGGTGCGGCCCGGCCTCGGGCTATACGGCGGCAATCCGCAGCCCGCGAAGGCCAATCCATTCTCGACGGTGGTGCGCGTGACCTCGCGGATTCTGCAACTCCGCCGCGCCGAAAAGGGCGAGACGGTGGGATACGGCGCGACCTTCAAGACCAAGCGGCGCTCGCTCTTGGCGACGGCCGGGCTGGGATACGCCGACGGCTTCCTGCGGGCACTTTCCAACAGCGGCGCCGTCGCAGTGAACGGCGTGCGCGCGCCGATCGTGGGGCGCGTCTCGATGGACCTCGTGACCTTCGACGTCACCGACGTGCCCGGCACGCTCGCCGCCGGAAACGAAGTGGAACTGGTGGGCGACACCATCACCCTGGAAGAAATTGCCACCGCCGCCAACACCATCTCCTACGAAATCCTCACCTTGCTTTCTCATCGCGCCCAGCGGCGCTACGAGGGCGCACCATGAACTTCTTCGCATCTATAGGGCGGACCACACTCGACTTGCTTCGCGAGATCGGTCGCTTCAACATCTTCGCCATAGAAAGCGTGTCCGGCATCGTGCGGCCGCCGATTTTCTGGCCGCTGATCCTCAAGCAGATCATGCGGATCGGCTTTTACTCGCTGCCGGTGGTCGGGCTGACGGCCTTCTTCACCGGCGGTGTGTTGGCACTGCAGATCTATATCGGTGCCGCCCGCTACGGAGCGGAGCAGTTCGTGCCGGTGGTCGTGCTGGTGGGCATCCTTCGCGAGTTGGGGCCGGTGATCGCAGGCCTGATGGTCGCGGGCCGTGTCGCCGCCGCCATCGCCGCCGAACTCGGCACCATGCGCGTCACCGAGCAGATCGACGCCCTGACCACGCTCGCCACCGATCCGATCAAGTATCTCGTGGTGCCGCGCTGGGTGGCCGCCGTCATTTCCCTGCCGATCCTGGTGTTCATTGCCGATGTGATCGGCGTATTCGGCGGTTACGTCGCTTCGACCCAAAGCCTCGGCTTCACCGGCTCGATCTATCTCAACAACACGATGAACGCCCTCAACAACCACGACATCGCTTCCGGCCTCATCAAGGCCGCGTTTTTCGGCTTCATCATTGCGTTGATGGGCTGTTACTACGGCTTCCATTCCAAGGGTGGCGCGCAGGGCGTGGGTTCCGCGACCACCAGCGCGGTGGTGACGAGTTCGATCCTGATCCTGGCCACCAACTACATACTCACCAACATCTTCAACTTCTTCTCGTTCTAGAGCGATCCCATGGCGCGCGTGTCCTCGACGGCAAAAGTTGAACTTAGAGGCGTCAAGAAGCGCTTCGGTCGGAAAGTCGTGCTCGACGGGCTCGACCTCACCATCGAGCCGGGCCAGTCGCTGGTGGTGATCGGCGGTTCGGGCACCGGCAAGTCGGTGATGATCAAATGCGTTCTCGGCATCCTGAGGCCCGAGGCGGGCGAAATCTACGTCGACGGCATGGAAGCCACACGTCTGCGCGGCCGCGGGCGAGATGCCTTCCTGCGCAAGTTCGGCATGCTGTTCCAGGGCGCCGCCCTGTTCGACAGCTTGTTTGTGTGGGAGAACGTTGCGTTTGGCTTGATCCAAGGACGCGGCATGCAACGCAGCAAGGCACGCGATATTGCTATGGAAAAACTCGCCAAGGTCGGTCTGAGTGCGGAAGTCGGTGAATTGTGTCCCGCAGAACTCTCCGGCGGCATGCAGAAGCGCGTCGGCCTGGCGCGCGCCATCGCCGCCGATCCCGAGATCATCTTCTTCGACGAGCCGACCACCGGCCTCGATCCGATCATGGCCGACGTGATCAACAATTTGATCGTGGATACCGTGCGCGGCACCGGCACCACGACGCTGTCGATCACCCACGATCTCGTCAGCGCGCGCAAGATCGCCGACCGCATCGCCATGCTCTACAAGGGCAAGATCATCTGGGAAGGCCCGACGGCCGAGATCGACCACAGCGGCAATCCCTACGTCGATCAGTTCATCCACGGCCGCGCCGAGGGACCGATCAAGATGGAAGTCAAGGCGTAGGCGGGATTTGCACGCGGAGACGCGGAGTCGCGGAGATTCGGCGTGCGAGGCGTCTTGGTTCTCGTAATTTGGCAGGATGGTACTCCGCGCCTCTGCGGCTCCGCGTGAGCATTTTGCTTGCTGCAGGATTTGGATTGCGGCGCGCCCTTCGCTTGGTTCGGAGGGCTCGGCCGGGGTTGACAGGTTTGCTATCATCTCGCGGCCGCGGCGGATGTGTTCGCGAATGTCGGCATAAAGGGCGCGGCGCCGGCGCGTGTGGCAGCGTCTCTGTCAAGAGGTGGTGCAGCTTTCGAGGACGCGGCCGCAAAAGCAGTAGAGATTACCTATTGCCGACGAGGGGCGACTATTTCTAGCGGGAACATCTTCACCAAGAGCGGTGCTATATCATTCAAGAAGCAGTCCAAAGAGGACGGCTTCGAGGCAGAGGTCGCACACGAGATACTTGCCCATGCGCGCAAGCCACCAAGGGAGATAAGAAGGGTCTTGGCGAGCTTGTTGAAGGAAAATGACCTAATTGAGGTCAATGACGAAGACGTTCAAGACTGCAAAGTGATTGCGCTACTAAATGGCAAGCTGAAAACCATACACATGCTGGATGATTCCAATTTTGCGACACGTTACCCACTCGACGTGCAGCTCAATTCGGACGGACACCCAGAGTACGCACCTCTCAAGGAAAAGGCCATTGCCCTTCTGAAACGCGAAATAGTGGCGCTCAGAGAAGATGTTTGAAATCGTGAACATCGTTAGAAGGAACAGGGAGTCGTGCTACGACTTCGCTACTGGCAAACAACTGTCTATTTGGCAGCACTACACTGCGGTTGTAATGGTTTCAGCCGTATTGGCGTCGCTTTTTTCAAAAATGGATATCGTTTTGATGGGAGCAGTACTCACAATATACTCAATACTTATTGGTTTTAGCTTCAACATTTTGTTCTACCTTCTCTCCGCTAACAAGGTGGAAAAGGAGGTCGCAGCGTCCTTAGAAAGGACTTTAAGAATAGAGCGCTTACATAAGCTATCAGACGAGCTTTTTTTCAATGTTTCTTACTTTAATGTAGTTTCTATTATAGTGGTATTACTGACTCTCGCATCGTTCATCTCGTTTCTTCCGGAGCCCATGCTCTGGGCTCTGGTGGCATCTAGCCCACGTTTCCATAGTTTAGTTGTTGTGGTTTCTCCGATACTGAAAACTGTGTCAGCGTGGCTTGGGTTTGTATCAACAATGCTATTTTACATGCTGCTTATCGAAAGCATGTATTCCTTCGTTCGGACCGTTGGTCGCGTCAGTTTCTATTTTAGACTCAAGATGCAACTGCAAAGCGAGGACTAATCGCGGGCTTGAACTGGCCAGTGATTGGATGCGCGGTCTTAAAGACCCCGCCACCAGAATATTCGATGACAACAGACCTGTGGGCGGTGCAAGAAATGGGCTGACAGGAGCACTGTTCACCGCAGCTCGATTGAATGGGGAGTATTGCTCCAGTCACCCAATTCGAAATAGGCGTGGATTCCAGCGATTTCCAGCAGCGGCACACATGTCGCGCGGCGCTACGCCACCCCCGCATTGCGCGGGAGGAAAGCATACCGGCAGGCTGCAGCGGCGTAGGATTGTGTGTCGATAAAACAAATTCTAGCGGGTGATGAAATGAGAGTTGCAGTCATTGCGTTGGCGTTGCTGCTGGGGGGGTGCGCGTCGGGTGAATACCAGGCAGGGCAGATGCTTCCGGGCCGGATCATCTCCTTGGCGGACGGAACGACGTTACCGATGCAATACGAACTCACCTCCGGTTCCGGAAGCATGACGGCCACCAATCCGAAGTCCGGCGAGCTTTTCCAGGGAACCTATACGGCAATTCTGGAGAGCCACACAGTCCAGAACACGTCGACAAGCATTTTCGATCTTTCCGATGACGACGCTCAGTCGGTCTCGACCAGCGACGTCGCGCAAGGCAGCGCCGTCCTGGTAGGAAACATGGGCACGGTCATCAACCTGAAACTGCACGTCAAGGTTGGAAATCCCCCGACCGGGTTCGGCGAGGGCGAAGACAACAAGGGCGTCAAGTACACCGTCCAGTTCTGAAGTGAATGGTGCGGCCCATCACCGGTTACTCTTTCCGGCACGAGTCCGGCCGCACGTCAGCCGAAATTCGGTGACAGGAGCACACTTCACCGCAGCTCGTTGGGATGGGGTATATTGCTCCGATCATCCAATTCACGGTTGACGGCAAGTGATGCACGCCGTCGTGCGTTGTGCTCTGTCGCCATCCCCCTCACCCCCACCGCCGGTACGCTGGCGCTACCGGCCCCCCGTTCGCCTTCGCGCTACGCGCTACGGCGGAAGGGGGCGAGGGAGGATAGCGCGAATCGGCTAAGCTGAGGCATGGCTCGTTCCTCCGCCACCTTCGTTTGCCAGTCCTGCGGTGCCGTCCATAACAAGTGGTCGGGCAGGTGCGATGCCTGCGGCGGCTGGAACACGATCACCGAAGAAGCCGCGCCGGCACCTGCGGGCGGCGGTGCGCGCAAGCCCTCCAAGGGCAGGGCGTTCGCCCTCGAAGGCCTGAAAACCGACGACGCCGAACCCGCCCGGCGGGCGACGGGCGTGGGCGAGTTCGATCGCGTCTGCGGCGGCGGGCTGGTGCCCGGTTCGGCTCTCCTGGTGGGCGGCGATCCGGGCGTCGGCAAATCCACGCTGATCCTTCAGGCGCTGGCCGCTTATGCCAAGGCGGGCGGCAGCGCGGTCTACATCTCGGGCGAAGAGGCGATGGCGCAGGTGCGCCTGCGCGCCGGACGCATGGGGTTGGCGGAGGCGCCGGTGGCGCTCGGCTCGGCCACCTGCATCGAGGACATCCTGACGACGCTCGACAAGGGCAAGACGCCGGGCATCGTCGCCATCGACTCCATCCAGACCATCTGGACTTCGGCGCTGGAAGCGGCGCCCGGCACCATCGCCCAGGTGCGCACCTCGTCGTTCGATCTGGTGCGTTACGCCAAGGCGACGGGCGCCGCCGTGATCCTGGTCGGCCACGTCACCAAGGACGGCCAGATCGCGGGGCCGAAAGCCGTCGAGCATCTGGTCGACGCCGTGCTCTATTTCGAAGGCGAGCGCGGCCACCAGTTCCGCATCCTGCGCGCCGTAAAGAACCGCTTCGGGCCGACCGACGAGATCGGCGTCTTCGAAATGACGGGCAGGGGGCTGGCCGAGGTCGCCAATCCTTCGGCGCTGTTCCTGGGCGACCGCGACAGCGCCTCGCCGGGCACGGCGGTATTCGCCGGGATCGAAGGCACGCGGCCGCTGCTGGTGGAAATCCAGGCACTGGTGGCGGAAGCCGGCTACGGTTCGCCGCGGCGCGCCGTCGTCGGCTGGGATGCGGGTCGGCTGGCGATGATCCTGGCGGTGCTGGATTCCCGCGGCGGCCTCGGCGTCTCCGCGCACGATGTCTACCTGAACGTGGCGGGCGGGCTGAAGATCGGCGAGCCCGCCGCCGACCTGGCTGCGGCGGCGGCGCTGGTCTCATCTTTTGCGGGCCTGCCGTTGCCGCGCGACACCGTGTACTTCGGCGAGATCAGCCTGACCGGCGACATCCGTCCGGCGCCGCAAGCCGAGCTGCGCCTCAAGGAGGCCGCAAAACTGGGATTTTCCGCGGCCGTGGTGCCTCAGGACACGCGCTGCGAGGGCGCCGGGTTGAAACTGAAGACCGTGCGGAACGTCGGCGAGCTTCTGGAGTTCGCGGGCGCCCCGCGAGGAAAGTCCGCACGAACCTGATTCCCTTGAATCGAGTGTTGGATTAGAATCGAATCATGAGTGTCGCGTTCCAGGTTCTCGATGTGGCGGTCGTCGCGATTGTACTCGTCTCGGCCATCTACGGGACTTATCGCGGGTTCGTCTCCGAATCCCTCTCGGTCTTCGCCTGGATCGCCGCCGCATTCGCCACGCTCTATTTCGGTCCGTGGACGGCCTATTGGATGCGCGGGATGATCAGTCCCGGCTGGCTCGGCGAGCTCGTCGGCTATGCGGTGGTGTTCCTGGTCGTCGTCATTCCGCTGTCCTTCGCCAGCTTCCGCATCTCCGAAAACGTCAAGAAGTCCCAGGTCGGGACACTCGACGGCGCCTTCGGCAGCGCCTTCGGCATCGCGCGCGGGCTGGTGCTGATCGGCATCGCCTATCTGATTTTCACCGCCGCCGTGCCGACCGTCGATCAGCCCGGATGGGTCACCAGGGCCCGTCTCATGCCCGTTATCCGGGCATCGGCGGAGGTCGTCGCCTCCCTGATTCCCGACCAGAATGTCCACCGGCACCGTCAGGTCATTTCCGAACCCGCCGAAAAGCCGGTTGTCCAGGAAAAAAAGGTTAAACACCAGCCGCCGCCGGCCGCCCCGAAACCTACGAAGAAGACCTATGGCGCCAAGGACCGTCAGGCGCTAGACAGGCTCATCGAAGCAACGGGAAGCGACGCGAGCGGCAAGCCATGACGGGCCTGACGGGCCATTCCACATTTGAAGAAGACAAGCTGCACGAAGAGTGCGGCGTGTTCGGTATTTTCGGCCACCCGGATGCAGGCGCGCTGACCGTACTCGGCCTGCATGCGCTGCAACACCGCGGCCAGGAAGCCGCCGGCATCGTCACCTACGACAAGGGCCAGTTCATCGCCGAGCGCCACCCCGGCCTGGTCGGCGATTCCTTCGGCAAGAACAGCGCACACGCGGCGAACCTGAAGGGCTCCTTTGCCATCGGCCACAACCGCTATTCGACGGCGGGCGGCTCGCTGGTGCGCAACATCCAACCCTTGTTCGCGGACCTCACCGGCGGCGGCATCGCCATCGGGCACAACGGCAATCTCACCAACGCACGCGCCTTGCGCGCCAAGCTGGTGCAGGAGGGGGCGATCTTCCAATCGACCTCGGACACCGAAGTCATCATCCATCTCACGGCGCGCAGCCATTTCGTGCCGGTGGTCGAGAAGCTGACCGACGCGCTGAAGCAGGTGGAAGGCGCCTATTCGCTGGTGGCGCTGACCGCCAAGAAGATGATCGGCGTGCGCGATCCCTGGGGTGTGCGGCCGCTGGTGCTGGGCATGCTGGAAGGGGCGCCGATCCTCGCCTCGGAAACCTGCGCTCTCGACATCATCGGCGCGGATTACGTGCGCGACATCGAGCCGGGCGAGATGGTCGTCATCACCAAGGACGGCATCGAGACCTACCACCCCTTCGCCAAGGTGCGCGAGCGGTTCTGCATCTTCGAGTACATCTATTTCGCGCGGCCGGATTCGATGGTCGAAGGGCGCAACGTCTATCAGGCGCGCAAGCGCATCGGCGAGGAGCTGGCCAAGGAGTCGCCCGCGCCGGCGGATCTGGTGATCCCGGTACCCGATTCCGGCGTGCCGGCGGCGCTGGGCTTTTCGGCGGCGTCGGGCATTCCCTTCGAGTTCGGCATCATCCGCAACCACTATGTCGGGCGCACCTTCATCGAGCCCACCGATGGCATCCGGCACTTCAGCGTGAGGCGCAAGCACAATCCCAACCGCGCCATGCTGACCGGCAAGCGCGTCGTGCTGATCGACGATTCCATCGTGCGCGGCACCACCTCCAAGAAGATCGTGCAGATGGTGCGCGACGCCGGCGCCACCGAAGTGCATTTCCGCGTCGCCAGCCCGCCGACCAAGCACTCCTGCTTCTACGGCGTCGATACGCCCAACGAGCACGCGCTCTTGGCGCACGAGATGTCGATCGAGGAGATGGCGCGCTTCATCGGCGCCGACTCGCTCGCTTTCGTCAGCATGGAAGGCCTCTACCGTGCGATGGGCGAGAAGGGCCGCGACGGGGCCGCGCCGCAGTTCTGCGACGCCTGCTTCTCGGGCGAATACCCGATCAAGCTGACCGACAACGCCGAAGGCGCGAACGGCCAGCTCTCCTTCCTCGCCGAAGTGGCGTAAGCCGTGCGCGGGCGAGTTGCGCTCGTCACCGGAGCCTCGCGCGGCATCGGCCGTGCGGCGGCGAGAGCGCTGGCCGCGGCCGGGGCGCATGTGGTCCTGATCGCGCGCACCGTGGGCGGGCTGGAGGAAGTCGACGACGAAATCCGCGCGGCCGGCGGCAGCGCCACGCTGGTGCCGCTCAACCTCCAGGATTTCGCTGCCCTCGACCGCCTCGGCGCCACGATCTTCGAGCGCTGGGGCGTGCTGGACGCCTTTCTCGGCAATGCGGGCGTGCTGGGCGCGCTGACGCCGCTGGCCCATCTCGATCCCAAGCTGTTCGACGAACTGATGGCGGTGAACGTCACGGCGAACTGGCGGCTGATCCGCTCGCTCGATCCCTTGCTGCGGCGCTCGGAGGCGGGACGCGTGGTGTTCCTCTCATCCGGCGTGGCGCGCAAGCATGTGCCCTTCTGGGGCGGCTATGCGGTGTCGAAGGCGGCGCTGGAATCGCTGGCGCTGACCTATGCCGCCGAATGCGCCGACACCAAGATCAAGGTGAACCTCCTCAATCCCGGCCCGGTCCGCACGGCGATGCGCGCCAAGGCGATGCCCGGCGAGGACCCGGAAACGCTGCCGCCGCCCGAGGCGCTGACGCCGCTCATCGTCGAGATGCTATCGGCGCGATGGGAGAAGAGCGGGGAGCTGGTGAATTACCACGAATGGAAACAACCCTCCGTTTGAGGGTGGAGAAAATAGTGACAACACGCCCTTCGCACTACTCACAACGAGTATAGGACAGGCGCAGTTGTCGGGCTCGATTGTCCGAAGTTGCTTCGAAACCAGACGTAAAACGGGGTTCGTCTATTTCCGAAATGCGCCGATACTGTTGAAAAACTATTTTAGGCTCGAATTTGCGCAATTTTGATTCCGCAGGCGGACGGTCGAGGCAGCAAAGATTCAAAAGACGGCCGTTTTTGATTCAGAGATTGCGTCGCGGCACCATGAGCGGGAGTTTTTCAACAATATCCGCCAGTTTCTACCGTTCGCCAAAGCGCCTAGGGACGCAGGTCTAGAACTGCTCGAACGTGAAAGTGAGTTTGCGGCACTGCGCGGGGTAGTCCTTCGCCTTCTCGCGCAGTTCCGCCACGTGCATAGTCAGGGATTGCATCGCGGCCTGCCGGTCGGGTTCCGGTATGTCGAGCACGTGATGCGCAACCGATGTGCCGTCCGGATTGATCAAGTCGAATGCAATTGAGGTGGCCTTCCCGAGCGCGCTCAGGAAGAGCGGATCCTGCGTCTGGAGATCATACGGGCTCGGCCGCCCCATAATGCGTTCGCCGCTGTTCAGCGTCACATAGAAGGTCGCCACGCTGCTGTTGTTGCGCCAGCCCTTGGCGAACAGCGCGTGTCCCAGCACGGGCGTTTTCGACAAGTCGTTTCCCGGGAAGTCATAGTCCAATTCTACGAGCTGGCCGCCTGAGTCCTTCAGGGAGATGCTCCACTGGGCTTGCGATCCTAGCGAAGGCAAAGGGTTTCTGCTCCTCATGTTGCCTTGGAGGTCGAACGACACATTGAGGCGCAATTCGCCGAGCGGAAGCCGTTCGAAGACACTGCAACTGTAGCCCAGGTCTTCCTGCGCTAAGGCCGGTGCCGCGATCAGCAGCAAAGCCAAAACCTGGATCGTACGTTTCAAGATACCCCCCGGTGCGATCGCGATATTATCACGGAATTGGGTGACAGGAGCAATATGCCCCATTCAATCGAGTTGCGGTGAAGTGTGCTCCTGTTACCGAATTCCTCCGAATTCTTTAAGCTCGCTTTTGTCTCAGTTGCGCCATAAGTTGCCATTCATTTCTCGAACTCGCATGGTCACGATCGACCTAAAGCGGACGTTTGATTGTTCTGTGCCTTGACGAAAACCAATAAGCAGACGAACCCGTGAGACAACTCAAAACCGGCAGATGCTCTGCGGCTGCATCAGTGTCGAGCGTCCCGTCGTCCGGTGCGAAGCAAGCTGCGTCGCCTAGAGGTACCCCCTGAAACGGCGATTGCGAAAATCGAACAGGCGGTAGCCGCGCTTGAAGTGGCTGACATCAAAGTTCAACGGGAGGCTAGCGAGGCGCTCACCTGGCTACAGGCGGAATCCCGGCGAATCGGTTTGCGTCAACTTGCGGCGAGCTTGAACATAGATGCTGGTCACTTATCACCGGTGCTGAACGGAGAGCGCGCGCCGTCAACCAGATGATTCACAGATCCAGACTAGGGTCAAAACTCAGTAACCCGCATTCCCCGGATGAGTAGTTTCCGACTCTATCTCCGCAGGATCGCCGCCGGGTATTACCTCCTTAGAAGTTCATCGGAGATTGTCATATGGCAGACAATGGAAATACCAGTGGGAGCACGACATTTCTTGCTTTTATCGTCGGCGGGCTCTTGATCGCGGTAGTCGTGGGCGGGTTCTTCATGTTCGGAGGGAGCCACCTCTTCGGCGGTCAATCGGCATCGCCCACTCATATAGACTTAAGCGTTAAGGCGCCTGCTGCTCCTAAGAGTTAGGCATCGCTAAGCGAGATTCCGGCTCCGGGCGCGATGTCCAGCCCGGGCTTCGCTTGTTCATGCGCGCCGTTCGCGCCCCATCGATGGAATGTGGCCTGAGTAGTTTCCGAGCCTATCTTCGCGTGATCGCTGCTGGGTATTGTCGCGTTGGCTGGATAACGCGCTCGAGAAGCGAATCTCTGTGCGTGCGCCGCAGGACCGGCAGGAATGGAATTATTCGTCGAGTTCTGCGTTTGGCTAAACAACGTCAGGGGTAGATCATGCGCTCTATTCTGCTTTATCTGATCGGCATTCCGATCCCAATCATCATCGTCCTGTGGCTGCTGATGGGACACGCATAGGCGTGCGGCCTAAC
>PMKE01000051.1 GCA_003158585.1 Alphaproteobacteria bacterium | reverse complement strand
GATGGACTGCATCACCTTCACGCCCAATGCCGCCGAGCCGCAGCTTCGCGCCCTTCTGACGGCGCCCGCCAAGAACACCACCCAGGACCTTTACGTCTCGGACGGCCTCAAGACCGGTAATGTGATGGTGAAGGACGAGGATGTTTGCCTGCATTGCGGGCTGTGCGCCGAGCGCTGCCCGACCGGCGCCTGGGACATGAAGAAGTTCACCTTCGAACCCGCGAAGGCGTATCAATGCAGCCGATAAGCGCCACCAACGATTTCGTCGTCAAATTCGCGAACATCAACGGTTCGGGATCGGCGAGTTCCAACGAGCTGTTCGCCCGCGCCATCCTGCGCATGGGCGTGCCGGTGGCTTCGCGCAACATCTTCCCCTCGAACATCCAGGGCCTGCCGACCTGGTACGAAGTGCGCGTCTCGGGCGAAGGCNNGCCAGCATCGATCCCGGCGGCTATCTGCTCTACGATTCGACCAAGCCGTTCCCGGCCGCAAAATTCCGCAAGGACGTGACGCTGCTGCCGGTGCCGCTGACCGACCTCTGCAACCGCGCCTTCTCCATTCCGCGCCAGCGGCAATTGTTCAAGAACGTCGCCTATATCGGGGCGCTCACTTTCCTGCTCGGCATCGAAGCCACCGCCGTCGAATGGCTGATCGCCGAACAGTTCGAAGGCAAACAGAAGCTGATTGCGCCGAACCTTCAGGCTTTCAACCTCGGCTACGAATATGCCCGCGATCATCTCAAGGGCGCCTGCGCGCTGAAGCTCGCACGCACGGACAAGGTGGGCGACCGCCTGTTCATCGGCGGCAACGAAGCGGCGGCGCTGGGCTGCGTGTGGGGCGGCGCGACGGTGTGCACCTGGTATCCCATCACGCCGTCCACCTCGCTGCCGGAATACTTCGCCAAGCACTGCGCGCGCTTCCGCATCGATCCCGTCAGCAAGAAAAACCGCTTCGCCATCGTGCAGGCCGAGGACGAACTCGCCGCCATCGGCATGGTGCTGGGCGCGAGTTGGAACGGCGCGCGCGCCTTCACCGCCACCAGCGGTCCCGGCATCAGCCTGATGCAGGAGTTTTTCAGTTTCGCCTATTACGCCGAAGTGCCCGCGGTCGTCTTCGACATCCAGCGTGGCGGACCCTCCACCGGCATGCCTACTCGCACCCAGCAGTCCGACCTGCTGCTGGCCGCCTATGCCGGTCACGGCGACACCAAGCACGTGATGCTGTTCCCCGAAGACCCGCATGAATCCTTTGCCTTCGCGGCCGACGCCTTCGACCTGGCCGAGCGCCTGCAGACGCCGATCTTCGTGATGATGGACCTCGACATCGGCATGAACGACTGGCTGTGCAAACCGTTCGTCTGGGCAAAGGACCGTAAGCTCGATCGCGGCAAAGTGATAACCGCCGCGGAGCTGGAGGCCGGCAAGGCGTTCGGCCGTTATGCCGACGTGGACGGCGACGCCATCCCCTATCGCACCCTGCCGGGCACGCACCCGACGCTGGGCGCTTATTTCACGCGCGGCTCCAGCCACGACCGCGACGCCCGCTATACCGAAGAAGGCAGCGTCTATGTGGACGGGATGCAGCGCCTGCTGCGGAAATTCGAGACCGCCAAGTCGCTGGTGCCCAAACCGCTCGTCCGCAAGGCGAAGGAGAAGACAAGGTACGGCGTGATCTATTACGGCTCGACCTCGGCCGCTATGGACGAGGCGCTGGACGACCTGGAAAGCCAGAGTCTCTTCGTGGACGCGCTACGCGTACGCGCCTTTCCGTTCTCGAACGAGGTGCCCGAATTCGTCGCCGCCCACCAGTGTGTGTTCGTGGTCGAGCAGAACCGCGACGCCCAGCTGCAGAAGCTGATGGTCAACGAGTGCGCCATCGATCCGGCGCGCTTCGTCTCCATCCCCCATTACGACGGCACACCGATCACGGCGCGGTTCATCACCGGCGCCATCGCCGACCGCATGAAAAGCGCCAAAGCCAAGGAAGCGGCCGAATGACCTACATCAAGAAGCCGAAACTGCATCATCCGGGGCTGACGGCGAACAAGCTCGGCTTCACGCGCCGCGATTACGAAGGCCGCATTTCCACCCTGTGCGCCGGCTGCGGCCACGATTCCATCAGCGCGGCCGTGGTTCAGGCTTGTTTCGAACTCGACATCGAGCCGCATCGCGTGGCCAAGCTGTCGGGCATCGGCTGCTCGTCGAAGACGCCGGACTATTTCCTCGGCCAGAGCCACGGCTTCAACGCCGTGCACGGGCGCATGCCGAGCGTCTTGACCGGCGCCAATCTCGCCAACCGCGAGCTGATCTATCTCGGCGTCTCGGGCGACGGCGACAGCGCCTCCATCGGGCTCGGCCAGTTCGCCCATTGTCTGCGCCGCGGCGTGAACATGATCTACATCTGCGAGAACAACGGCGTTTACGGTCTGACCAAGGGACAGTTCTCGGCAACCGCCGACAAGGGCTCGAAATCCAAGGGTGGCAGCATCAATACCGACGAGCCGATCGATCTGGTGTCCCTGGCGATCCTGTTGGGCGCGACCTTCGTGGCGCGCGGCTTTTCGGGCGACAGGAAACAGCTCGTGCCCCTGATCAAAGCGGCCATTTCCCATCGCGGCTCAGCGGTGCTGGATGTCATCAGCCCCTGCGTNNTCGACCAAGAGCTTCGATTTCGTGCGCGAGCACAACGAGGCGGTCAACAAGCTCGACTATGTGCCCGCGGCCAAGGAGATCGCCGTCGACTACGAAGAAGGCACCACGCAAACCGTGCGCCTGCACGACGGCTCGCTGCTGAAACTGGCCAAGCTGCGCCCCGACTACGACCCGGGCAACCGCGTGGCGGCGATGGCCTATCTGCAGGATCGCTATGAGGCGGGCGAGATCCCGACCGGTCTTCTCTACCTCAATCCCGAACCGCAGAACCTGCACAGGCATTTGGGCACGATCGACACGGCCCTCAATAAGCTGACCCAGGAAGAGCTGTGTCCCGGCACCGACATGCTCGCGGCGGTCAACGCCGAATATCGCTGAGCTTCACGGATAGGTGTGCCAAATACCTTCGGGATCGCGCACGCGCCAGCCCGTTTGCGTGCGTTCCAGATTATCCGATTCCAGCGGCACCTTGGCGTAACCGCCGGGTATGTCGAGCACGTATTGCGGCATGGCGATGCCGGAGAGGCGCGCGCGCAGCTCGCGCATCAGTTCGAGGCCGCGCTCGATGGGAACGCGGAAATGCGAGGTGCCGGACGCTAGATCGGGATGATGCAGATAATAGGGCTTGATGCGGATTTCCACGAAGGCCCGCAGCAGCGCTTCCAGCGTATTGGCATCGTCGTTCACGCCGCGCAGCAGGACGGATTGGCTCAAGAGGGGGATGCCGGCATCGACGAGGCGGGCCGAGGCGGCGCGCGCTTCGGCGGTCAGTTCGCGCGGATGGTTGGCATGCAGCGCGACAATGGTGGTGGCGCCGGGAACGAGCAACGCCGCCACGAAGTCGTCGGTGATCCGCATGGGATCGGCGATCGGCACGCGGCTGTGCCAGCGGAGAACCTTGACATGCGGAATGGTGGCGAGCCGCGCGCTAACTTCCGCGATACGACGGGGCGACAGAATGAAGGGATCGCCGCCGGTGAGGATGACTTCCCAGATTTCCGGATGGTTTTCGATGTAGGCGAGCGCGGCTCCGAAATCGTCCGGCAGGAGGGCGGTGTGCCCGTCGGGACCGACCATCTCGCGGCGGAAACAGAAGCGGCAGTATACCGGACAGGAGTGGACCAGCTTGAACAGCACGCGGTCCCTGTGGCGATGCACGATGCCGGGAACGGGAGAATGCGCCTCGTCACCGATGGGATCGGCGCGCTCCTCAGGCGTGGTGACGAGTTCGGCTTCCGAAGGAATGAACTGGCGGGCGATGGGATCGTCCGGGTCGGTATGGTCGATGAGGCGTGCCATGCTGTACGTCACAGCCACGGCATAACGTGCCGCGACGGGTTCGAGCACCGCGATACGTTCCGGCGCAATCAATCCGGCATTGGAGAGGGCGAGAGGGGATTTGAGGGAGGTCATGAACAAGTTCCCCCTTCCGTCTCAAGCTCCCCCGGATCAAGTCCGGGGTCGCTTTCGACACCTCCCCCGCAAGCGGGGGAGGAAAGGGATTGTCGCACGCTCGTTCTCTTTCCTCCCCCGTTTACGGGGGAGGTGGTGAGCCAGAGCGAAGCGAAGGCGAGCCGGAGGGGGGTCACGGTGCGGGCGTCCAAATCACATCGTCCAGCGAACGCGCGCCCGCGGCCAGCATGACGAGGCGGTCGAAGCCGAGAGCGACGCCGCTAGCTTCGGGCATTTGCGCCAGGGCGGCGAGGAAATCTTCGTCGATGGGATAGCGCTCGCCGTAAACGCGTTGCCGTTCGTCCATCTCGGCTTCGAAGCGGGCGCGCTGCTCAATAGGATCGGTGAGTTCGCCGAAGCCGTTGGCGAGTTCCACCCCGCAGACGTAGAGCTCGAAACGCTCGGCCACACGCGGATCGTGCGGTGTGGCGCGCGCCAGAGCGGCTTCGCAACGGGGATATTCGTAAAGGATCGTCGGACGGCCGATGCCCAGCAGCGGTTCGATGCCGACCAGCACTTTCGAGAAGATGTCGGCCCAGCCGTCGTTTTCCGCCACATCGGCGCCCGCTTCGCGCGCGCGCGCGGCGAGCGCTTCGCGGTTGCCCTCGCCTTTAGCGGATAGCGTCGCCAAGAGGTCGATACCGGCGTGGCGCCGGAATGCCTCGGCCACCGTCAGCCGCTCGGCTTCGGCATACGGATCGCATTCCCTGTCGCGGAAGGAAAACATGGTCCGTCCGGCTGTTTCGGCGGCAAGGCGTAGCAAAGCGAGACTGTCGGCGATCACCGCCTCGTAAGGCTCGTCCGCCCGGTACCATTCGAGCATAGTGAATTCGGGCGCGTGCAGCGCCCCACGCTCGCGGTTCCGGAAGACGCGGGCGAAATCGAAGATGCGCCGTTCGCCCGCCGCCAGCAGCTTCTTGGCCGCGAATTCGGGCGAGGTGTGCAGATAAAGCGTCCGGCGCGCGCCGTCGGGGCCGATGGCCTCGGTGGCAAAGGCGGCAAGATGGGCCTCATTCCCGGGCGAAACGGCCAAAGCGCCGCACTCCACCTCGGTAAAGCCCTGCCCCTCGAAATGGCCGCGCAGCGCCTGTTTGATCCGCCCCCGCGCGAGCAGCGCAGGCCGGCGGTCGGCGTGCCGGGAGGGGGACCACCAGGGAGAACCCGTCTTGGCCAAGGGCATAGGCTCCTGCTATAGCGTCCGCGTTTTCAGGTCAGAGGTCGCCAGTGGTTTCGGTTATCGCCAGCTCCGTGCGCAAAGGCAACGTTCTCGAGAAGGACGGCAAGCTCTACGTCATCCTGAAGGCGGAATCTTTCCATCCCGGCAAGGGCACGCCCGTCACCACCATCGACATGCGGCGCATCAGCGACGGCGTCAAGGTCAGCGAGCGCTACAAGACCACCGACAGCGTGGAAAAGGCCTTCATCGACGAGATGACCTACAACTACCTCTACCAGGACGGCGAGCATTTCGTCTTCATGGACCCGGTGCATTTCGAGCAGCTGCCGGTGGACGCCTCGGTAGTGGGCGACATGGCGCCATATCTGCAGGAGAACATGGAAGTGACGCTGTCGCTGTTCAACGGCACGGCCGTTTCCATCGTCATTCCGCAGCGCGTGACGCTGGAGGTGATGGAGACCGAACCCGCGGTGAAGGGCCAGACGGCCTCCGGCTCGTTCAAGCCTGCGCTGCTCTCGAACGGCGTGCGTACGATGGTGCCGACGCATATCGTGCCGGGCACGCGCGTCGTGGTGATGACCGAAGACGGCGCCTACGTCGAACGCGCGAAAGACTGATTCCTGTGGTATAGTCCTCCCGGTCGAGCGGGGGACGGGCCATGAGATTCTTCTCGGCAATTCCAATTCTCAGCGTGCTGGCCGTTTTGACGGCCGTTCCTGTTCGCGCCGACGACCCCGCGCATCTGTGGCGCATCTGCGCTCAATCCGAGGTCATCGTCGAGGGAACTATCGCCGTCCCGCTTGACGAAGCCGGGCATGTGCAAGTCGACGGCGACGGCTATACGTCCGTTTTCGTAAGGGTCGATCGGACTCTCAAGGGACCGGGGCGACCTTCTCTCCTTGTGCGGCACTACGCGAAAGATAACAAGTACGGCGTCCCCAATGAGGTCTTGGTCGGACAGGATGGTCGTAGAGCTATCCTGTTCCTGATTTCGGCATCCAGGGATGGCGTCAATCGGGAGTGGTTCTTTGAGGGATTCCGCGACGGCCTCAGACCGGCTTCCCCCGAACTCACCAAGTCGATAGCGGCAGAGGTCGAGAGACAGACAGCCGTCCTTCACAACTGGAGGCCCGCAGCGCGGAGCATGACCCGCGAGGTGCGCCTTCTGATCGGGCAAACAGTCAACCGCGAAACGGAGACGGACGCCTTTAAGCACTTGGAGGACTTGGGACAATCCGCCGTACCTGCGATCATCGATCTGATGGACGACCGCAGAGACCTTCCTCTCAAACAGATAATGTTGCGGAACTTCAGTCCCGACGCATTTGAGGCAGTGCGTTATTACGGTCCGGACAAGGTCGTGGATGCGCTTGCCGCGATCCTCAATCAGCTAACGTATGAGAGTTTTGGCTCCATCTACAACGGCGCAACGGACGACGAACGGGCACGAGCTGTTGCCGGCTGGCGTATCTACCAGGATGTTCTGCTTCATCACAACGAATGGCTGAAGCCAAGCAACTGAGTTACGGCTTGCGCCACATGATCCCGGGCGAGGCGAAGGTACGCTTGTCCGCGCCTTGCGCATTACCTTCAAGCTGCGGCGGCTTCGTCTGGAACTCCGTGCCGATGCCCGCGGCCTCGTCCATCGACTTGAAGATGCGTAGCCGGTCCTCGACCAAGTCGTAGACCGCCGCCGGACATTCGCCGTTTGCGATATTGATGCCGATCTCGATGGCGCGCTTGCGGTCGATCTGCTCGCTGTGCGGCATGTCGCCCGAAGCCAGGAAATCGCTGAGCTGGCAGGCGTCGTCGCGCCCGAGATGGTTCTTGTTCAGCAATTCGCAGGCGCGCTGGCGGGCGGTCTTCATCTCCTTTTCGGCCAGATAGCCGAGCAGGACGGTGAAGTCCTCGATGTTCTGGATCGGCTTCTCGCGCAACAGCCGCGTGAAGGACTCGATGGGGAAGCCGAAGAACTGCGTGTCGATCGGGCCGAGGCAGGCGTATTTGCCCATCACGATCTTCTCGGTGGAGAGCGCGATGATGGTGCCGGCCGACATGGCGCAGTAGGGAACATAGGCCGTGGTGTTGGGACGGTCCTTGAGCGCCATCGCGATCAGCTCGCAGGCGAAGGCCTCGCCGCCCGGCGTATGCAGCACAACGTCGATGGGCGTGTCGGAGGGCACCGAGCGGATCTCCGCCAGGATCTCGAACGCTTCGCGCGTGGAGAGATAGCGCCGCTCGTCGGTATGATGGCCCTGCGGATGTCCGAAATCGTGGATGACGGCGATGACTTTGCGGCCGTTCGATTCCGTTTTGGGAGTGCCGTTGGCATAAGGGTTGACGGGCATGGTCATGTTTCCTGCTGCTTGCGGCCGCGGCGAGGGAATTTCAAAAGTCCGTCTCATGCGTATCTGCCGGATCACGAAGGCCACGATGATGGAAATCACCACCAGACTGAGGCCGGCGATCAACAGCTTCGGATCTGAATACACGACACCCCCCAGTCCCCAGGATCTGGCTTAACGCACGGGAAATACCCGTTTTGCGGCCATCATAGCCGCAGGGCGACATATCGGGAAGCTGTACCTTCCACCGAGGTTTACGCAGCGCTTTTGCGACTGACTCGTTCCTCGCGTTTCAATTTGTTCATGCGTTGCGCAAGAAATATTCGGAGACACAACACGCATCATGATGTATGCAGCAAATTGTCGCGCATCTCATTTAGGGTTCATCGACGCACCCTGACGCAAAGTCAGCCAAACCGCTGCAAATGGCTGATGAAACATGTGTTCGCGATTCGGCCACGGGTTGGCAAGGCCATCCCGCTAAGCTAAAGAGTTCCTATGATTCGACTTGACTGTGCCGGACGCGCATCAGCCATCTCCCTTCTCGCGACAATCGTCGTGTCCCTTTGCTTCACTCCCGCCAACGCGCGTCATCATAATCCTCGTTCGCATGTGCCCGTGCCGATCGCGCGGTCCATGCCGGACAGCATTGCGCCGTTGCCGTCGGATTACGGCGTCTCTCTCAGCGATCCGATCCTCAGTATCGTCAGCGATGACGAAGCCTACGCGACCGATACGCCGGTCATCGTCAAGCCCGCGCGTCACATCTATTGCGTCGAGTTCGCCCGCCTGTTGTCGGGTATCGCCATCTTCGGCGACGCCAGGACCTGGTGGGATAAGGCCAGGACCTATTACGCGCAGGCCACCAATCCCACGCCCGGCTCCGTCATGGTGTTCGACACGCGCAAGAAGATGCGGAACGGTCACGTCGCGGTGGTGCGGCGCATCGTTTCCAATCGCGAAATCCGCGTCGATCACGCCAACTGGGGGCGCGACGGCCGCATCTACCTCAACGCGCCGGTGATCGACGTCAGCCCCGACAACGACTGGTCGCAAGTCAGGGTGTGGAACACGCGCGCCGGACAGATGGGCTCGAGCACCTACAACATCAAGGGCTTCATCGCGTTCCGCACGACCGCGGCGAACTGACGGCCGTCTTCGAAAAGCACTACATTTTCCGGCTGTCGTAGGCCCAGTGCAGCAACGCCTGGCGCTGGCGCCGCGGGTGCACGATTGCGTGAGGGCGCTCGACGGGGGGTAACCGTCTCGTCAAGATTGGAGGCACCGCAGGGAGGGGGACATGCGTAGGGTTCTATGGGCCGCATTCACGCTGCTGGTGCTGACTTGTCCGGCGGCGCAGGCCGAGGTCGTAAAGCAGACGATAGAGCTCGATGGCGTCAGCAGGAGTTATTACCTCTACATCCCGGAAAACGTTAAAGCGCAACCCGTGCCGTTGCTGGTACTTCTTCATGGTTCAACTCAAGACGGTGAACGGATCATGCGGCTGTGGAAGGACCGCGCCGACCAGGATGGGTTTGTGCTGGTTGCTCCCAATGCCCTGCGCATGGACGGGTGGCGGATGGCGGATGACGGTCCGCAGTTCATCCTGGCCGTCCTCAAAGCCGTCGTGACCCAGGCACAGATCGACGGACGGCGCATCTATCTATTCGGACAATCGGGCGGAGCGGTGTTCGCCCTCAACATCTCCATGCTGGAATCGGAGTTCTTCGCGGCAACGGCGATCCATGCGGGTTCCTGGCGCACACCCGATGAATTCCTGCTGCTGCCATTCGGCACGCGAAAAATCCCGCTTGCAATCATCATCGGCGACCGCGACGAATTCTTTTCGCTCGAGTCGGTCCGCAAGACGGAAGGGGCGCTCAAAGGCGCAGGCTTCCCCATCGAAGTGACGGTCATCCCCGGCCATCATCACGCTCTCACGGAAAAGACGGTGCCCGACATCTTCGAGCACTCGTGGAGCTTCCTGTCGCGGTTCAAGCTGGAGCAGCCGTCGCGATTCACGACGTACAAGTTGAAGTGAGCGGCCATGAATAAGCCCCGCATGCAAGCGCGTACGGGGCTATATTGAATTTGCGATGGTTAGGCCCGCACGTTGCGCGCAGATCAAATAGTCTGTTCTATTTTTTGTAAGACCGGCAACGACTGGTCGCGCGTCAGGGTGTGGAACACGCGCGCCGGACAGATGGGATCGAGCACCTACAACATCAAGGGCTTCATCGCGTTCCGCACGGCCGCGGCGAACTGAAGGTCTTCTTCGAATAGCACTACATTTTCCGGCTGTCGTAGGCCCAGTGCAGCAGCGCCTGGCGCTGGCGCGGGCGGCAGAAGACGTCGCCCGGCTCGCAATGTTTCTTGAGCTGCGCCACGTGGCGCGCAACTTGCTTCCAGCGTTTGATCTGGCGCGCGTCGTCCGCCATGCGCCGTCCCATGTAATAGCGGCAATACCATTGGAACCAGCCGCGCGGATCGTCCGGATGAATCCAGCCCTTCTTCTTCCACACCGAGAGCGGCTGCGAGGCGTCGACGCCGAAGTAATTGAGCAGAGGGTTGCTGCCTTCGGGCGAGAGCTTGGCGCGCGCGAACCAGTCGGCGGGGAATTCGCGGCGGCAGTCGGTCAGGTATTTGCCGCCGAACACGCCCAGCGCCAGCATCCGCTTCGGTGTGAGTTGCGGCTTGAATTCCGGATCGAAGCCGCGGCCCATCGGCTTGACGCGTTCGTAGCGGTAATTCCGCTGTATCTTGTCGTTGACGAGGACGGTCTTGGGCATCATGTTCGAAACACGCCCATCGGGTTCCAAAGCAGTGTGACGTTGTCAGCACGGGCAGCCGGAATTATACTTTTCTCAACGCAATCTCCGAAGCAAAAAGCTGCTTCTTCGGACGCACACCGAAACATCGGGAGTTGAGCCGTGCTGATCGAAGTGTCTCCAGGCGAGGTGGTCGACAGGCTTACCATTCTCGAGATCAGGTTGGAACGGGTCGCGGATCCCGAGAAACGGCACAACGTCCAGTCCGAATATGAGGCAGTCATGCGTGCGTTCGCCGCCGCGATCCCCCAAAGCGACAGACTGGTGGCAATGCGGACCGGGCTCAAGGAGGTCAACGCGACGCTGTGGGAGATCGAGGACGACATCCGCGATCACGAGCGGCGGCAGGACTTCGGCCCCGCCTTCGTCGAGCTGGCGAGGTCGGTTTATCGCAACAACGACCGGCGGTCGGCTCTCAAGCGGCAAATCAACGAATTTCTCGGCAGCGCTTGGACGGAGGAGAAGTCCTATATACCCTATTGAACGACCGCAATCCGGGATGGCATGAGCAACGTTCCCGACCCTAACGCTGCGTTCCGGCGGGCGTTGACGCTGCAAAAATCCGGAAACGCGGCCGAGGCCGCAAAAATCTACCGGCGGCTGGTCCGCAGCCTTCCTGGGAACCCGCAAATCCTGTTCCTGCTCGGAACGGCGGAAATGCAGTTGGGAAACGTGCCGGAAAGCATCGCACTGTTCGAGAGATCGCTGAAGCTGGCGCCGAACCAGCCCCGGGCGCTCTGCAACATGGGAACCGGTCTGCAGAATCTCGGACGGTTCGACGAGGCGCTCGCCTGCTACGACCGGGCGATCACGCTGGACCCCTCCGGCGCAACAGCCTTCAACAACCGGGGAAACACGCTTCTGAGCCTAGGGCGACAGGACGAAGCGCTCGCCGGCTTCGAGCGCGCGATCGCGCTGCAACCCGCCTATCCCGAGGCGCACAACAACCGCGGCATCGTGTTGGGAGATCTCAAGCGGCGGCCGGAGGCGCTTGCCGCCTTCGAACGCGCTGTCGCCTTGCGGCCGGATTTCGTGAAAGCGCACTGCAACCGGGGCAGCATCCTCAACGATCTAGACCGCTACGACGAAGCGCTGGCATGTTTCGACCGCACCCTCGCGCTCGACCGCGATTACGCCCTGGCTTATTTGGGTCGCGGCACCGCCCTTTTCTATCTCGACCGCACACAGGAGGCGATGGCGGACCTCGACCATGCGATCACGCTCGATCCCGGCAACGCCAAGATGCATTGCACGAGGGCAATCGCCTTATACCACCTCGGACGCCTCAAGGAGTCGCTTGCCGGCCACGACCGCGCCGCTGCCCTCGACCCGGCCCTCGCCGAGACGCGCTGGAACAAATCGCAGGTCAAACTGACTCTGGGCGATTTTGCTTCGGGCTGGGAACTGCACGAATGGCGCTGGAAAACGCCTGCTTTCAAGAGCGCGGTGCGGAATTTCACCCAGCCCGTCTGGCTCGGCGACCGGCCGGTCGCGGGCAAGACGGTCCTGGTGTATACCGAGCAGGGATACGGCGATACCATCCATTTCTGCCGCTATGTTCCGATGCTCCGCGCGCTGGGTGCAAACGTCGTCCTTGAAGAGCGGGGGCGCCTCTTGCCGCTGTTGCGGACGCTGAAGGGTGAGTTCACCTTCGCGGAAAGGGGCGAGCCGCTTGCCGGTTTCGACCTGCATTGTTCGGTCATGAGCCTGCCCTTGGCATTCAAGACCACGCTGGACAACGTTCCGGCGGAGATACCCTATCTCTTCGCCGATCCGCAGAAGGAGAAAGAGGTCGCCGGGAGACTAGGCGACAAGCTCCGGCCTCGCATCGGTCTGGCCTGGTCGGGAAATTCCGATCAAAGCAAGGACCGCAGCCGCAGCCTTCCCCTGAAACGCTTCGAACCGCTGCTGCTGCTGCCGGCCTTCGAGTTCCATTCTCTTCAAAAAGAGGTGCGGCCCGACGATGCTGCCGCCATGACGAGATTTCCCCAGCTTCGACCGCACCAGGACGAACAGAACGACTTTTCGGATGCTGCAGCGTTGATCGCAGCGATGGACCTGGTCATCACCGTGGATACGGTGATCGCCCATCTTGCGGGAGCGATGGGAAAAAAGGTGTGGGTCCTGCTTTCATGGATGCCAGATTGGCGCTGGCTGCTCGACCGCAGCGACAGCCCCTGGTACCCGACCGCAACCTTGTTTAGACAGCCGGAGAGAGGCGATTGGGACAGCGTCATGAGAGCAGTCAAGAACCGGCTGCATTCCGAGCCGCCGCTGTAGGCCGCGTCGCGGCGATTTTGCCGAATACGCAACCAGCCGCCTTTGGACTATAAAACCCCGGGTATGCAGGGGTATTTCATGGGGCACGCACTCGGATACGTCATTGCCGCGCTGTGCATTCTGGCGATCGCCTACAGGCTCTACGGCGTCTTCCTGGTCCGCAGGATTCTGAAGATCGACGACAAGGAGCCGACGCCGGCCCATCTCTACGGCGACGGCAGGAACTACGTTCCCACTCGCAGATGGGCCAATGCCGGCCAGCATTTCGCGGCCATCGCCGCTGCGGGACCCCTGGTCGGCCCGGTGCTGGCGGCGCAGTTCGGCTTCCTCCCAGGCTTCGTCTGGCTGCTCGCGGGCGCGGTGATCGGCGGGGCGGTGCACGATACCGTGGTGCTGTTCGCCTCCATGAAGATGCGCGGGCTTTCGCTTTCCGAAGTGGCCAAGGCGGAGTTGGGCCCCGTGGCCGGATGGTGCACCGGACTCGCCATGCTGTTCATCATCACCGTGACGATGGCGGGTCTGTCGATGGTGGTGGTCAACGCGCTGGAGATGAACTCCTGGGGCACCTTCGCCGTGTTCGCCATCGTGCCGATCGCCATTGCCCTCGGACTACGCGAGCATCGCGCCGGCGCCTCGAAGCTCGCTACGCTGATCGCGGTTTTGGCGGTGATCGGCGGCGTGCTGGCCGGACCTTACGTTAAACACACGCCTCTGGGCGATTGGCTGATGCTCAACCGGCAGACGTTGAGCCTCATCCTGCCCTGCTATGCCTTCTTCATGTCCACCCTGCCGGTGTGGCTGCTGTTGACGCCGATCAGTTATCTGTCGAGTTTCATCAAGGTAGGCGTGTTCGTTCTGTTGATCGCGGGCGTGATCTTCGTCAATCCGGAGATCCAATTTCCCGCTTTCATCGCCCAGTTCGCGGGTGGCGGGCCGGTGGTCGCGGGACCGGTGTGGCCGTTCGTTTCCATCACCATCGCCTGCGGCGCCATTTCGGGCTTTCACGCCTTCGTCAGCAGCGGCGTCACGCCCAAGCTGATCGACAAATGGAGCGATATCCTGCCGGTCGCTTTCGGCGGCATGCTGATGGAATGCGTGGTCGGCATCATGGCGCTGGTGGCGGCGACCTCGCTTTTCCCGGCGGACTATTTCGCCATCAACGCCGCGCCCGCCGTGTTCGCCAAGCTGGGCCTGCAGACGGTTGAGCTGCCGCGTCTGGTGCAGGAGATCGGCCTCGACCTCGCGGGGCGCACCGGCGGAGCGGTGACGCTGGCGGTCGGCATGACCAAGATCTTCACCGCCCTGCCGTGGTTCAAGCAGCTTGCCGCCTATTTCTTCCAGTTTGCGGTGATGTTCGAGGCGGTGTTCAT
Organism: Alphaproteobacteria bacterium; assembly: GCA_003158585.1. GTDB lineage: Bacteria > Pseudomonadota > Alphaproteobacteria > Micropepsales > Micropepsaceae > Rhizomicrobium. The sequence continues at coordinate 4,621 of PMKE01000051.1, read as the reverse complement.
CCTGACGGCGGTGGACGCGGGCACGCGCATCGCGCGTTATCTGATCCAGGACCTGGCAGGCGATTTCTACAGGCCGCTGAAACGGGTCGACTGGACACCGGGCATGCTGGCGGCGAGTTTCCTGGCCAGTCTGGCGTGGGGATACTTGCTCGCCTCGGGCGATATCAGCTCGATCTGGGCGCTGTTCGGCGTCTCCAACCAGCTGATGGCCTCGGTGGGTCTCATCATCGGCGCCACGGTCATCCTGCGCCTGTCGCAGAAGCGCCGTTACATGCTGACCTGCCTCATACCGCTCGCCTATCTTTTCGTGACGGTCTACACCGCCGGCTTCTGGATGATGACGCACGTCTATCTCAACCCCGCCGCCAAGGGCTACAATTTGTTCAACGGCGCCATCACAATTACGGAGTTGGTCTTGGGCGCGGCGATCCTGATCGCGGCCTTGCGCAAATGGAAAGCTCTGCTGCCGGGAAAGCCGCTGTCGGCGGCAGGGTGATGTCTTGAGCAAGCGGCAACGAAAAGCCCCGGGCGCTTGCGCGTCCGGGACTTCTCATTGGTCCGGGCCCGGCAGTTGCTATTTGCGGCAGACGATCCCGCCTTTGCCCGCCCGGCATTTCTTCTTCAGCCAGGCATCGATCTTGGGGGCGGTTTCGGCCCGAAGCTTGATCGATTGGGCAATCATCGCCTTGACCTTGACCAAGGTCCCGCGCGCGGTGGCCGGCACATGGGCGGCGGCGAAATCGTCGAGCTTTTTCGGCATCGCTGCATCGTGCGAGGGTGCCGCCAGACGCACATAGAACTGATTGCGGCTGGTCGGCTCCAGCAGCGGATCGAAGGCATCCGTGTGGGCGGCGGCGAAATCGAACGCCAGATCGGGATGCTCGCTCGCCACGGTGTCCACGATCCCCGGCCGCAGGGTGGCTGGCGCCTCTTCGCTCAGTGCCAGATCGAGCGCCTTGCGCGCCAGAGACTCGTCCTTCGCCCTGCCGAGCAGCAGATAGAGATCGTGCTTTTCCATCGAGTTTCCGGCGGACCCGGCCAACGCATGCAGCTTCTCCCAGTCTGCAGCGGAGGCGTGATAGGCGACGATGCCGAGCACGGTATCGCGCAGATCGCCCGACAAGCTGTCGCGATCGGCCAGGAAGGCGGCAAAGCGCTTGCGCGCCTCGGCTACGACAGCCGGGTCGGCGATGTCGCCGCCCAGCGCGTCGATCAACTGGGTGCGCAGCACGCCGATATTGCCGTCCTCGCCCGGCTTGGCGTCCCAGCCGAGCTTGGCGAGCAGCGGCGCCAGCACTGCGTCGCCATAGGCGCGCGCCCGCGCCGAGCCGGGCAAATCCTTCAGCAACGTCACCGTCCTGTCGATATGACTGGCGACTCTCGCCTGCACCTTGGGGTCCATTTGCGGCGTCGCCTTGGCGACCAGCGTGAGCGCGTCCGTCGCGGGTTCCAGACCGGCATTACCCAAGGCCCCGGCGTCACTAAGCAGCCCGAGTTGATCGTACGGCGACAGCGCCGCGAACCTGACCGCGCGCTGCGCGAACAGTCTCGCATCGTACAGAGTGCGGAAATATCCGGCCTGTCCGGCATTGACCACAACGACGGTCTTTTTCGGCACCGCCACCTCGACCGGCGCATCGCCGACGATGCCGTGCCATATGAATTTTCCGTCGAGCCCCTTGATCGTCACCGGCACCTGCCAGGTCAGCTTGGCATTGCCGCTGTCGTCCACGGCGAAGCGGGTCTGGGTCAGGGTAAGACCGGTCCTGGTCTTGGCCACCTTGATCAGCGGTACGCCCGGCTGCAGGGTGAAATCATGGGCGATCCTGGTCACCGGCCTGCCCGACGCCGTTTCCAGCTCGGCCCACAGATCGTCGGTGACGGTGTTGCCGTAGGCATACTTCTTCATGTAGGCGCGCACGCCGTCGCGGAACGCCTCCTCGCCGAGGTAATCCTCCAGCATGTGGAGCACCGCCGCGCCCTTCGAATAGGTGATTTCGTCGAACGCCTGACTGGCTTGCAGAACGTCGAGAATCGGCTGCACGATCGGATGGGTGCCGGCACGCGCGTCGCTGCCGAGGGCGTATTCCTTCGAACGCACCGCGCTCAGCCACACCTTCCATTCGGGGTGGAACCTGTCTGCCGCCTTGTACTCCATCCACGAGGCAAAGCCCTCGTTGAGCCACAGATCGTTCCACCACGCCATAGTAACGAGATCGCCGAACCATTGATGCGCCATCTCGTGGGCGATGGTGATGTAAAGGCTGCGCCTGTTGGCTTCGTCGGACAACTTGGAATCGAGCAGGATATCCTCTTCGAAGAAAAAGATGGCGCCCCAGTTTTCCATCGCGCCGAAGAACTGACTCTCGCCGGGGCCGGCAATCAGGTCGAGCTTGGGCAAGGGATAGGGCGTGCCGAAATACTCGTTGTAATAGGGCAGAATCTCCGCCGCAGCATTGAGCGCGAAGGCGCCGCGTTCGGTATCGCCGCGCTTGACGATGACGCCGATGTCGACATCGCCCACCTTGCGCGAAATGCGCTCAAAATCGCCTTGGCTGTAGAACAACAAATAGGACGACATCTTGGGCGTGGTTTGGAACTTCACCCGTTTCAGCCCGCCGGGAAGCTTTTCCTCGGACGCCGCCGGCATGTTGGAAACCGCCATCTCGGCCTCGGGCAGCGTCACCGTCAGGGCGAAGGTGGATTTGATGCCCGGTTCGTCCCAACACGGCAGAAAGCGCCTTGCGTCGGAATTCTCGAACTGGGTGAACAGCGCCCGTTTGGAGCCCCCCGCGGCGTCGTAGTCGAGCGCGAACAGGCCGGCGGCGTTGTCGTTGATCCCGCCGTCATAGGCGATGGTCAGCGTGTAGTCGCCCGGTTCCACCGGCTTGGCGAAATGAATGGTCGCGGTCTCATTTTCCGCGTCGTAGCCGACCCGGGGCGCTTCTTTGCGGCCGTTCAGCGATACGGATTTGAAGGTCAGGCCCGCGGCGTTGAGTACGATGTCGTTGGTCGGCTTCACCACCTTGAGCGCGACGGCAACCGTGCCGCTAAACGTCTTGGCGGCAGCATTGGGCACCACCGCCAGGTCGTAGGCCGTGGGCACCGCCGTCGTGGGCAGCACCACTCTTTCGGCCGGCGCCTCGGGCGCGGCAAAGGCGGCGGAAACGACGAGCGACAGGCTCAACAACAGCGCGGAGGGTCTCATGACGGTCTTTCCAGGGGCAAATGGAAAAGCGGGCTAACGACATAAGATATTTGTGTTTTGCGGGTTGTGGGAACACATTTGCGTGCGTGACCCCGCCGCACCTGCGGCGAATAGGCCAAACAAAAGCCCCGGACACTCGCGCGGCCGGGGCTTTGAAATTCATGATGCGGGACGTCAGTGCGGCTTCTCGGCTGGAGCCGGCCCGCTCGCGTAGCTGATGCTGTATTGAAGGTCGTTCGGATAAAACAGCTTAAACGTCTGGAATATCCGCGAGGCTCCGACGGGTTTCTTGATGTGGAAGCGCACGCGCAACCGGCCGGCGTCGTCCGGCGCGATCGACGTGATGGTGACGATCCCATCCATGAAATCGATGTCGGCGGGCAGATCGTGGCCGACGCGGATCGTGTCGTAGACGCCGGGAATACAGTAATCCGTCCCGCCGGAGGGCTTCATGCAGGCGGCGACCCGATAGCGACCTGCCTTCTGGTCCAACACCTGGCCGGACAGCCCAACCTCCAGCTTGACCGGCAGCGTCTCCTTGTCCAGCAACTCGTAGCGCAGCGGCGGCGATAGAGGCGTGTTGTCGTCGATGATCTGGATGCTGTTCACCAGCGCGAGGTTCCGCTGTCCGCCCGCCACGACTTCAAACCGCATATCCTTGTCGGCATCGCGGAAGCATTGCCAATTTTTGTCGCGTGCGAAGAACGAGCCGCCGAACAGGTTGACTCCCAGGGCCGCACCGAGAATCTCGCCCGGCCTGATTTGGTTGACGTCCTTCAGCAACCGGACGGTGCTGCAGTAATAAATGCCGGTATCGGTCCAGGTCAGAAACAACTCCTCGCCGGCAGGAAGCTGGTTCAGCGAAACGTCCTTGGCGTCGACGACATAGGGATCCAGCAACCTGGCGACACCTTCGTAGCGTGCCGTGCGGATATAGAAGAACCCCTCGAACGGCGCCTCCATTTCTGCACCCGGCGAGGCGTTGTCGGGCGTCAGAGCGAACCAAGTCGCCGCACGTTCTGCAATGGCCGGCTGCGCAACGAGCAACGCGGCCAGCGCGTATAGAAGCTTCTTCATCTGCGCCCCATCAAGCACCCCGGCGCATCGCATCGGACGCGCCTAGGTTGAAAGAAGTCTACAACGGTGAAACGAAAAAACCCCGCGACCTTTCGGCCGCGGGGTTTTTTCCGTGTTGGCGAGGATTGTTCTGTCCTTGGCAGGACTGGCGACGACCTACTCTCCCGCGGCTTGGGCCGCAGTACCATGGGCGCTGGAAGCTTTAACGGCCGAGTTCGGAATGGGATCGGGTGGGATTCCTCCGCTAGGATCACCAGTCCGGCTAAGGACAGAACAAATCATACGACACTCTTGAGTGAGCTTGCGTGATGCCTGGACTTCTTTCCAGACATGGAA
>PMKE01000126.1 GCA_003158585.1 Alphaproteobacteria bacterium | reverse complement strand
GCCATCGTGCGCAAGGCGATCCAGTCGCCGATCCGCCAGATCGTCGAGAATGCCGGCGTGGAAGCCTCCATCGTGGTCGGCAAGCTGCTGGACCAGAAGTCGAACACCTACGGTTTCGACGCGCAGACCGAGCAGTATGTCGATCTGATCGAAACCGGGATTGTCGACCCGACCAAGGTCGTGCGCGTCGCGCTCCAGAATGCGGCTTCGGTCGCCGGGCTTCTGATCACCACGGAAGCGATGGTCGCCGACCGTCCGAAGAAGGAAGCCGGCGGCATGCCCGGCGGCGGCATGGGCGGCGGCGGCATGGGCGGCATGGGCGATATGGATTATTAGGCCAGACGCTCAGTTCGTAATACGGAAAGGCCCGGGAGCGATCCCGGGCTTTTTCTGCGAATTGACACTCATATAAAGTATGATAAAGTATGATTTAAGAGTTGGCGCCTGTCCGCTGGCTGGGTTCACCCCCAAACAAATGGAGAGGCGTATGAGTTTTCAAAGCGGTACGTTCTATATCATGTCCGAAATCGAACGCCTGACCATCACCCTGCCTGCCGAGATGGCCGCCACAGTCAAAGGTGCGGTCGATGGCGGCAACTACGCTTCGAGCAGCGAAGTGATACGGGAAGCGCTGCGCGAGTGGAAGATGAAGCGCGCGGTGCAGATGCAGGAATTGGCGGCGCTGCGGGCGGATCTTGAAAAAGGAATGAAAGATATCGCCGAGGGGCGCACGAAACCTTTCAATGCCGAAGACATCATAAAACGGGGGGAACAACGAGTACGGAGCCGCTCGAAATCCACCTGACCGATGCCGCCGAAATCGACCTCGACGATATATGGGATACTATCGCCGCCGAAGCCTCGAACGATGTGGCAAACAGATTCATTTTGGCGTTACGAGAGCATTTCGAGCCGCTTCGCACATTCCCAAACTCCGGCGCCCCACGTGATCACCTGATACCCGGGCTGAGAGTCGTTTTTCACAAACGCTACGCTATCTACTATAGACCGCTTTCAGAAATTGTTTTCATTGTGCGGGTTGTGCATAGCGCCCGCGATATCGCTACGATCATCGAGAGTGGCGGCTTTCCCGATGACTGAACTGCCGCTGATCAAAGTGACGAAAGCCGAACCGGTCGGCGGGCATCGCTTGCGCCTGCGGTTTTCGGACGGCAGTTCCGGCGAACGCGACTTCGCCGACATCGTTGCCGGGGACAGGCCGATGCTCGAACCCCTGCGCGATCCTGCGTACTTCGCGCGCGTCTTTGTCGAGTTCGGCGCACCGACCTGGCCGAACGGCTACGACCTTGCGCCCAACGCACTTCATGCCGAAATGGCGGACGCCGGACTGTTGCGGCACCCCGCGGCGGTTTGAATTGAAGGCACGCCCCTTCCCGCCCTTCCGCCTTCGCCCTGCGGGCTACAGTGGACAAGCCGGGCGGACTTCCCCCGCAAAAGCGGGGGCAGAAACAAAAGCGGAAAGGCCCGGGATTGCTCCCGGGCCTTTTTCTCAACTTCGATTACGTTCTCGGTAACCCGCGAGTCCCTATTTGGGCTCAGAAGCTATCGTGGGTCATCTCATAGAGGTCGTGGCGGTCAAGGTTGGTCATGACCACTTTTCTGCCGGCATCGAAGCGCATATCGGCCGCTTCGACCCAGATGTCGCCTCTGCCGTCATTAAGGATGACGCGCAGCGCAGCGACGTGGCCGCCGAATAGCGAAAGTTCTTCTACGTGACCGACCGTGCGGCCGTTGGACGTTTCGACGCGCGCGCCCAACAGATCGTCCGTGGTGACGATGATGCGGTGTTCGTAGCTCACGGGCCAGATGTCGCGATGATAGCGCGCGTGTGCCGCAATATAGCGATCGCGCGAGGCCAGATAGCGCCCCGACCGCTCCACATAGTTCTGCTGGCGTGACCTATATGTCACCAGCTGTTCCTGATAACGCTGCTGCTGCGCCTGATACTGGGCCTCATCCGCGTTGCTTTGGGCGACGGCGGCGGTATTGGCATCGGTGATGTTTTGATTCAGCGTCTGCGTCTGCGTCTTCTCCACCGGGGTGGAGGGAGAGCCGATCGTGGACTGTGCTAATGCCGAACCCGACAGGGCCAGCGCGAAACACGGCACCGCGACACTCAAAAGAGCTAAAGTTTTGAAGGACTGCATGGTCGAATTCCTTTTCTGCGTTGCATGAATATGCGGGACCGGCGTGCAGGATACGTCGCACTAGAAAACGCTACGCGGTGCTGGTAGTGCCGGTTGGCGATCGCATCCTTGGAATGTCGCACCGTTGATTGCCGTTCGGCAGCGTCGGAATCTACTCAGACCGGAACTGCAATCTTCGCGTGCGGATGTCCGTCGCGCCGACAACGATGCGCAGGCCCGCCTGACCGGCGAACCGGTTTTAAGGCGCGGTTTGCATGCGGGCTTCGGCGGTTACTCCAGGGGCACATCAAGAGGAGTACTGCTTGGCCGGCTAAGTCTCCGCCGATTGCATTTCCGACTGCATCGGCGGTCGGCTCGGGGGACCTTGCATATCGTCAACGACGGAATAGCCGAGGGAAGCCATGCGGCGGATATGCGACGCCGTCGCATTGTCGTCTTCTACGAACATGCTGCAAATGCTGTCGGGCGCCTCGGGGCGATGAAATCGAACGATCTGGCTCATAAACATCTCCAAAATTCTTCGATGCAATAAATCGGTTGGAACGGTCGAGGGTATTGTTACGATTCGGGATTAACGCGTTTGCAAGCCGCGGTCGGGGTAGCGATCGTAATTCCAATCCTGGTAGTTGCCGTCGCGCAGACTGCAATAGCGTTGGTAGTCGCCTTTGTTGTTCCATCTGTGCCAGCGATTATTCTTGTCCCAATAACCATCGCGATTGCCGATGGCGACATCGTCGAAACTGATGGCGATTACGCCGACGGCATGACCGAGCTCACGATCGGGATTGCCGAAGGCGACACCCGCAGCATTGGCCGTGCCGGCGGCCGCCAGTGCGGTGCCTGCAAGCAAAAGCGCCATCGCGGCACCTTTCAAGAAACCACACATATGCGAATTCCTTATTGCCGCATCGAACTGCACGAGCGCGCGGCGGAGCAACTGCCGCGAATATTGGCATCGTGCAATTCCGGCAGGAAGAATCGGAATCTACTCAGTGCTGCGGTTTCGGCGTTTCTTCAGGCTTCGCCTGCTCTTCCGGCTTCTCGCCGCGGCTCCAGGTCACGCTGGCGGTCCAGGGCATTTCGGCGAGCTGGCTGTCCTTGATCGCGGGACGGTAATGCCACTTCGACACGCATTCGACCGCAGCCGAGTCGAGCCGCCCGTGGCCGCTCGATTGCGCCACCTTCACGTCTTCCACGGTCCCGTCGGCGAGCACACGGAAGGAAAGGTTCGTTGTTCCCTCTTGGCCCAGCCAACTCGACAGCGTCGGATAATAGTCGTCGCAGTTCTTCGGCTTCGACAGCGAGGGCGGCTGGGAATTCTTTTGCAGCACCGGCACGCGCACAACCTGCTTGACGATCTGAACCGGCGCGGCGTTGGCATAGCCAGTGGCCTTGAGGCCGAGCTCGTAGACGAACAGGAGCGATGAACCGGTCGCCAGAATTGCTGCGATCATCACCGCCCATAAATTGTGCCGGAAGCGCTCGCTGAAGAACAACCCCGACGTGATGACGAATACCAGGAACTCGATAATGATCATGCGTAACTCACAGCGCCTAAAGAGACGGGATGCTATCGCGGACGGCGCGGCAAAAGTACGGCACGGGCGGTGTTTTCTGCCCCGGGTCGGTGTCGCAGCCGATTCCATCTCTGCACCAGCTGCGTTGCGCGAACAACAGAAAAAAACATGATCCGCCGTCTCGCGCCGCGCTCGCGCATTTGTGAACGCACGGAAACGTGACAGACGCGCGAATGAACCGTTTTTAATCCGCGGAACAAACGCGTTTTTGCCGGGATTCCCCGCAATCCGCAGCTAGTGAAGAAATGTACTACTAAAAGCATGTCTCTTGCCGATGGAACAGTACTGCGCCGCGCGCAGTTGTTGGTTTGAAAATCTTCCCTATATCCGACCTGCCACTTCAAAACGCTAGGTATCAAGGCACTACCTTCGACATTAACCCCAACAGAGACCGGATGGCACCGCTATCCGCCTCCGGTACAGATGCCCTGTGCAGTACAAAAACCTTATGGAGGAGAAACATGAAGAAATCACCGATCGTATGTCTGGCTTTGCTTATCGCGTCGGGTTTGGCGACCCCTGCCCTCGCCGCCACCAGCCACCTGGCTTCTATCCCGGTAACCAACCGCACCGATCACACCATGACGTTCGCTAACTTCAAGGCCCCGGTGGATGTCTTGCAGTTGAGCGCGGATAACGATATCCGCTGCGTCTCCGTCACTGTGACCTTCGCCAGCGGGCGCACGCAGAAGGTGTTCTCCGGCAATCTGCCCGCCAACGGCACGAAGGAGATTTCTTTCGACGGCGACCGGCGCAATCTGTCGGAGGTGGGATTCGAATGCCGCGCCGTCAACAACACCGAGGGCCACATCGGGATTTCCACCACGAGCGACTGAGCGCTACGAACCTCGCGGGCGGCGCCGCATACGGCATGCGCCGCCGCCCCGCTGGCCAAGGGCTTGCAGGGCCGTAATAGGCAGGGGAGGTGCGTCAGCCCTGCGGCGGTTCCTTGAGATAGGGCTCCACTGTGCCCTTCAGTTTGATGGTCATCGGATTGCCGTGACGGTCGAGGCTTTTGCCTGCGACCACGCGGATCCAGCCCTCGCTGATGCAATATTCCTCGACATTGGTCTTTTCCGCGCCGTTGAACTTGATGCCCACGCCGGCCTCCAGCAGCGCCTCGTCGTAGAACGGGCTTTTCGGATTGGTGCAGAGGCGGTCGGGCAACGCGGTCATGGGCAGGCCTTTCGACAGAGATTCTGGAATAATCCCACTGCGCCGTGCGTACCATGACATCCCCGACATGGACAGGCGGTACGGATGGCCTATGCGCGGCGTAAACAGGAACGGATGTGCAAGCCACGCTCGCTTTGGGTGCGGCCTTGTCGTGAAGGCGTTTGAGCGATTCGGCGCCGTTTTTCGGGACGTGCAACTTAGACGCGTCTGCGTACCCTCGTTTTTTTGCTGGCATTCGTTGCAGCCTTCCGCTCAAGTACGGAGTATGCCCCAAGCGGGTGCGTATCGCCCAGTTTCCAGAAAATAGGATTCAGGAGGAAAGAATGAATAGAACAACCATGTTATTCATGGCCGCGGCAATGGCGATCGGGGTCTCTGTGCCTGCGAACGCCGAATATGTACGCCTCGGCAGCGTCGACGTCGGGTATCACGTCGACAAAGATACGGCCTATACGCGCTTCGGCGGCCGCATGGAGGCCCTGCGCTTCACGGCTAGCCGCAGCGACATCGATTGCCGCTCTATCGTCGTGCGCTACCGCGGCGGCGAAACGCAGAACGTGTTCTCGGGCCGCCTGGACGAGCGCCGGCCGGTCGATGTCGATCTGCGCGGACGGGCGCGCATCGTGGACAACATCCGTTTCGTCTGCCGTTCGCAGGAATGGAGCGGCGGCAAGATCTTCATCTCCGCAGAGGTCGGGCGCTACCGCGACGAGTGGCGGCACGACCGCGATTGGGACCGCATGTGGTCGGGCATCTTCGGCCCCGGACCTGTGCCGGGCCCCGGACCTGTGCCTGGCCCCGGACCCGGTCCGATGTACGGACACGACTCGGATTGGGTAGTGCTCGGCCGGTCGTCCTTCGAGGGTCGTAACGACACGGACTCGAACGTCCTTGGCTGGGGCGGCCGTCATGTCGAAAGTATTGCGCTGCGGCCGATCGAGGATGACGCCCATTGCTCGAGCGTCGGTGTCACCTACGATAACAGACGCAGTCAACAGCTCGCCGACAGACGCAACCTCGAAAGAGGCCGGTTAAACGTGTACGATGTGCCCGGAAACCAACGCAATATCGCGAAACTCTGGCTGCGCTGCCGAGCTCTGCACAGCTACCGCGTGACGATCGAGGTTCTGGTACGCAAATAGTCCGTGCTTGCATTTCCGAAAGGGCCCGGGAGCGATCCCGGGCTTTTTTTTACGCAGGGATGTAAAGCGAGCTTGACATATGCCATCACCCTGCTAATGTAAAGCGTCCTTTACAGGAGCATTACATGTCATCCGTCTCGCGAGTCCCACGCCGCTATTTCGTCGAATTCAACGGCGCCATGCTGCTCTATATCGCCGCCGTCATCGGCCGCGTTTACGCCGCTCCTCTGGTGAGCGATCAGACGCTCAAGACGCTGATCATTCTCTCGCCCATCCTGCCGGTCTTTCTCGCCGCGTTCGCGG
>PMKE01000015.1 GCA_003158585.1 Alphaproteobacteria bacterium | reverse complement strand
GACTCCTTCATGATCAGGAGCTCTTCGCCGTCGAGCTTCACTTCGGTGCCGCTCCACTTGCCGAACAGCACGAAGTCGCCGGGCTTGACCTCGGGTACGACGCGCTTGCCCTTATCGTCGAGGGCGCCGGGACCGACGGCGATGATCTCGCCTTCCTGCGGCTTCTCCTTGGCGGTGTCGGGAATGATGATGCCGCCGGGGGTCTTCTGGTCCTCCTTGACGCGGCGTACGACCACGCGGTCGCCTAGCGGACGAAATTTCATCGGGGATTGCCTCCTCAATTAGTCAATAATTTCAACATGTTGACGAAAGTGGCAGCACTCACTAACTGGGAGTGCCAGCCGCTAAGGGGCATATAGGCGGGGTATACCGGGGCGTCAAGGGAGTTTTTTCTTAGATATTTTGTGAAAAATGGTCAATATACCACTTTACAAGTATGACTTACCGGTGTATTTTGAGGATGAATTATCAACATGTAACGGAAAAGCTATGGACACGATCAAATCCCGTTGGACACAGTTCCTCGACACATTTGAGGACAACGAAGTCGAAGCTACACGTTCATACCTGCATAACGTCGGCGAAGCGCTGCCCTATATTCTAGGTCCCACTAACGAGCCAGCTAAAGCGGCGATGCTTACTTATTACAAAGTTGCCGCACTTAAGCTTCCAGGCGATTTTCAATGGCACGAAGCGGAAGAACTTTCTGACGATCAGATTCGGCAGCTTCCTCTCTATCGCCAATTTGTGGCGTTTCGCGCTTATGCGTATTGGGGAATTGCAGACAACAACATTACCACGGGCGTCGATAAAGAGGCGCTTGAGTATTTCGGCGAGAGAAGCGGATTCGGGAAGATGTTATTTTCTTTTGTTGCCGACGATGAACTTCGGACAGTAATTCGAGCTGGCAATGCGCGGCTAGTGATTGACGAAGAAAACAAGGAAAGCAGGGGCGTAACACCAGATGAGTTAGCCGCACTCTCGCGCCTTGACATCAAATCAATGAAAAACCTGCTGACGCCATCGGGCTCACGAAAGAGTGGTTTACATACTTCGTCCGACGGGTTGATTCCCGCCAGCGAAGCTCGTGCATGGTTGTTTGCCAGGAAGAATTACCTTTGCACTCTACACGGCGAATTGCAGTCGATGCATTTTGCTTCCGCCCGGCGGTTCCCGTCCTTGACGGACGTGGTGTTTGTCCCGGCCGCTGAAGACGGTTCCGCGTTCTGTCCCGATCTGCGTCGCGACGGCAAATATCCTGTAGTGACGGAAGAGGGCGAGCGCGCCTTTGACGATTTCTGGGAAGCGTTACAGGCGCTGCAGGTCGCGGTGTCTCCGACTTGGCGCCGCCCCGGCATCAAGGGAAGGTGGGGGCTCGTCAAAGGCGTCTCTTGGAAACGGATGGATCGCAAAGAGCTTGTCGAAATGGATAGGGGGTCCCAATGAACCCAACGAGACATTTCGAAAAAAGGATGCGTCAGCGCGGGTACAAGAGCACTGACCTTGATCTTATACTCGACAGCGGCACTGCTGTCCGCGACGGCATTTTCATGTCAAGAGAAGCAATCGAAGCTGCGATTCTCGAACGAAAGCATGAAATTGCGAGCCTCGAACGACTTCATCGTTCACTCGTGGTGGTTAAGAACGATGTCGCTGTCACGATACAGCGAGCACGGCGATGGAAGGAGCAGCGCCTACTTGGTTGTCAGTAGTTGGAGGTTGCCGTGTCCTACAGAAAGAATTTGGGCGATTGGGGCGAGAAACTGGCTGCTGCACTACTAGAGGAAGCCGGCTTTAGCGACGTTATCTTGTTACCAAGAAATCATCGGGGCGGTGATATTCGCGCCACACGCGCCGGTCGCTGCTACTTTCTCTCTGTTAAGACCAGAGATCGCTTTGGGAAGAATGGAAAGCCGAACCCAGGCTATAACGTTTATCCCGGTAAGGTAAAAACTGCCGCAGTCGACTACAGCGCAATACCCTGTTGGTTTGCCATTAGCGTTGACCGCCGTGTTTGCACCTATTGCGCCTTTTGGGGGATGATCGAAGAAATTCCGGCGGGAAGAAGCAGGAATCCTCACCGAGTGTATGTTTCGATGCGAGATGAAGCCACGCGCCACTACCGCTGTCTGGCAGCAAATGTGTTCGATCCAGAGATTCCTTCACTCTTTGCCGGAAAGTCGTATTAGCGACAATCTTTTTCAATCTGGCCACCAAGAATTGAATTTCATATGCTTCAAGCGTTTTTGTCCCTCCCAGAAAGTAAGGGCGACAGTGCTTCACGCCCCCTGGAAGCCCTCCAGCACGTTGACCGCGATTTCGCCGAGCGCCTCCACGCAATAGCCGCCTTCGAAGGTGAATACCGTCGGCTTGTGCAGTTCGGCGAGGCGCGCGCCCAGGCGCAGATAGTCGGCGGCTTTCAGGCGGAAGCTCGCGATGGGGTCTTCGATGTAGGTGTCGAGCCCCAGCGAGACGAGAACCACGTCCGGCCCGAAGGCCTTAACCGCCGCGAGGGCGTGGCCCAAAGCCTCGTCGTAGCGCGTCCAGTCGGTACCCGCGGGCAGCGGCAGGTTGAGGTTGGCGCCTTCGCCCGCGCCGTCGCCGTGCTCGTCGGCAAAGCCGAGGAAATGCGGATAAGCGAAGGCCGGGTCCGCGTGGACGGAGCAGAAGAACACGTCGGGGCGGCTATAGAAGATCGACTGCGTGCCATTGCCGTGATGATAGTCCACGTCGAGGACGGCAGGCCGCAGCCCCGCATCGGCGAGGTACTGCGCCGCGATGGCGATGTTGTTGAGATAGCAGAAGCCGCCGAACACGTCGCCTGCCGCGTGATGGCCGGGCGGGCGCGTCAGGGCGAAGGCGGCCTTCTCGCCCGCCCGCACGGCTTCGGCCGCCGACAGCGCCACGTTCGCCGCTTCGCGCGATGCCGCCCAGGTACCGCGCAGGATCGGCGTGTCGGAGCTGAAGGCATAGCTGCCCAGCCGCGCCTCGATGTCGCCGTGACGGCCGTCGCGCAGTCCGTGCGCCGGCCAGGCGGAGGGAATCGCCGCGGGCGAGTTCTTGCCGTAGCGCTTGATCCATTCGTCGAAGGCTTCGCCGAGGAACTCCACCAGCCCCGCGTCGTGCACGCGAAGGATAGGCGCGTCGTCGAAGGCGGTAGGCGGCAGGATGGGGCCGATCCGGCGCACCCCGATCTCCGCTTTGACGCGCTCGGCCCGCACCGGAAGCTCGACGGCCGGCTGAAGCTGTCCGCCTTCGAACTGCACCTGCGGATCGTGCTCCAGATGAATGGGTGAGTAGAAGGTTTTCATGTCCGCTTGCGATCCCAGTCGCCCGGCTTGTGCATAGCGCGGACAAACCTGCGGCATCAAGGATTCGCCGCTCCCTGCCGTTCGATCCTGAGTCTGTCATCGGAACGTGCAGGCCACGGAAACGCCGGTTCGAATGTGGCCGATTAAAGGCAGCGGCCTTAGTGCCAAGTTAAACATATTGTTCATGTCCGGTTCAGCCGCCGGGGACGAGATTCACCGCAACGTTTCATCAGGCGGTGAAGGAGAACCAACATGAAGACAATCGCCAAGACGGCTTTTGGCGCGCTGCTGCTGGCCGGAACGGCTGTGGCATTTGCGGCGCCCGCTTCGGCCGGCGTTTCGTTCGGTATCGGATTCGGACCCAGTTATTACGGACCGTCTTCCGAGGCCGCTTACTACTGCGACCCGCGCAGCCGGTACTACGATCCGTATTACTGCGACGACTACGACAACTATTACGGCTCGCCGCTCTGGATCGACGGCTACTGGTACAACGGACCGATTCGCAGCCGCTGGTATGGCGGCCACCGCGAGTTCTGGGTCCGTAACGGCTGGCACTCCAGCGACCGTTATCGAGGCGGCGGCTCGTTCCGTCATGGCAGCGGCGGCGGAAGCTGGGGCGGCG
>PMKE01000101.1 GCA_003158585.1 Alphaproteobacteria bacterium | reverse complement strand
TCCACCCCAACACTCACACACAAGAGCATGTTTGAAAGTGGGTCCCGGACAGCCGCTGCGCGGCTTCCGGGATGACAAGTTTTGTTGATTCAATCAGAACACAACTGACTCTGGCATCGCCCGGAATCGGCGCGCAAAGAACTTCGGCGCAGGCGCTACTGCCAGAACTGGCGGCCGGCCGACAGGCGGCGGCCCGCTCTGACGGCCGTGGCGATGCAGGTCTCGAATTTCACGTGCGAGCGGCCGGTTACGATACCCATCGCATAGGCCTTCTTGGACATGCGTTCGGGTTGCTCGCGGCTTTGCATGATCTCGGCGGCCAGTTTCTGCTGCACGCCGATGTCGTTGAGCTTGCCTAGCGCGTCCTGCAATTCCTTGAGCGTCTTGCCAAGCCGCTTCTGCCGCGCCTCGGCCACGGAGCCCGTGAACAGGGATTCGAAGAACTCCGTCGCATAACGCAGCTTCTTGACGGCAATGCGCAGCCGGTGACGCTGGAGGACGTCGAGCTTTTCGAGATTCCGCAGCTGCTTGACGATCTTGTTCGTGCGTTCCGTCAGGGTTTCGGCGGCAAACGCCGCGGCCGGGCGCTTGCGGCGGGCTTCGCTCAGGGGGCTGAGATTCGCCGACCACTCGCCACCGGCGAGCCACAAGGCAACCTCCAGCGCGATCTTCCGGTAGCGCCCGCTTTCCAGCGTAGCCTTGGCGCGCGCGAAGCCGGCGTCGCGGCGCGCTTCGAGGTCTTGCTTCAGCACATGGATTTCCGCTGCGCCGTGACGGTCTTCGGAGAGCGGAGCCACGCTTTCGCGCACGAACACGTCGAAATCGCGCGCCGGGCCGAGCTGCTCGGTCAGCCATTTGAGTTCCGCCTTGATGGCCTGCGTGCGGGAATCCTGTGCCAGCTCCTTGAACACGCTGATGGCGGCGCGCAGCCTTCGCAGACCCACGCGCATCTGGTGGATGCCCTTTGAATCGCCTTCGCGCACGGCCCGTTCGTTGGCAGTCAGATGGTGGAGACAGTTGAGCCCGATATACTTAAAGGCGTCCTCCACCGTGATTGCCGGAGCGAGAACGATGGGATTGGCGCGAACCGCCTTGCCGGATTTGCCGGAGGCGAGCGCGTAGCCGCGTTCCGGCTTGGTCCTCGCCTCATAGGCGGCAGGAAGGACACGGGCGAGGCGCTCCACAAGACGCGCGATCTCGGCGGGATCGCCCTCTTTCAATTCGATTTCGATTTCGCCGACAGGCTCCTGCGATCCGCCGGCCACGATCTCGCCGCGGTCGATCGCGACTTCCAACGTGCTGTCACCCGATTTTACCGGGATGGCCGTGCGCCGGATCACCGTTTGGAACACAGGCCGAAGCTTCCGCTTCAGCGCATCGGAGATCAGCGGCGCGAGAGCGGTGTCGTGTGCGTTCTCCAGGTTCGGCAAGTTGCCTTTGGTTCGCGACTCCCATTGCCTGCGGGCGAAGGCGCCGGCCGTGCCGTTGGCATCCGCCTTGATCGTCTGAAGCCATGCGCGCCCTTCCCGCCGCACGCGCAGAGCGATGCCGCGATCGCGCAGCTTGAATTTGCCGGTATCGAAATAGGTCGAAACGAGTTTGCTGCGCTTGACGGGCCCGCTCGCCATCTCGCGCAGCCAGGCGATCCGCATGACGCCGCGCAGGACATCGGGCGGGACACGCAGCTTGATCTCGATTTCGTCAGACATGGCGGTTCGCTGAACGGATGATCTCAGAACACGTTGAACATTACGCGACAGGCGCGATCCTCGCCTCCTGTCTAACCAATTGAAATATAAGTATGTTCTCCAACGCCGGCCGGAGAGTTTTGCCCCCTTGCCGCCCGCCATTATCGTGATTGCGAGGAAACAGGCAATCCATGCTGCGCCTCTCGATTGTGACAGGACCGATCCACGTCACCCGCTGAGGAGGCTCAGGGCATTTCAAAGCCTCGGCAGGCTTCCACGATGGCGTACCATTCGCGGCGCGACAGCGTGACCGCACTCGCCGTCAGGCATTCGCGAAGGCGACTTGCGTTCGTCGTACCCAAAATGGGCGTCACGGGCGCCGGATGCTGCTGAAGAAAAGCGAGCGCGACGGCGACCGGCGATGCGCCGTGCGCTTCTGCGATCCGCTTCAATGCTTCGCGCACGCGCGCGAATTCCGAAGTCGAAGCGGCGCCCAACCTTCCGCCCGCCAGCGGCGACCAGGCTGCGACGGCAATATCGCGCTCCATCGCTTGATCGAGCGTGCCGTCGAACAGCGGATCGACATGCGCCGCCGAGAACTCGAGTTGATGCGCGCGGATCGGCGCTTTGAGGAAACGGGACAACGCGGCGATCTGGTGCGTAGTGAAATTCGACACGCCCACGGAAGCGATCTTGCCGGCGGCGACAAGCCCGTCGAGGGCATTCGCCAGTTCCGCGGGGTGGGTCAGCAGGTCGGGGCGATGGATATAGAAGAGGTCGATGCGCTCCAGCTTGAGCCGCGAGAGACTGCCGTCGCATGCTGACTTCAGATACGCCGCGGAGGAATTGTAGGGCGAGCCGATTTCAATTCCTGCCTTGGTGGCGATGAAGGCCCCTTTAAGCAGCTGAGGCGCACGCGCGCGGATGGCGCCTAGCAGCCGCTCGGAAGCGCCAAACGCCCCGCCGTAGATGTCGGCCGTGTCGAGGTGATCGATGCCGTTCTCGCGAGCGATCGCGAGCGTCTCCATTGCCGCATCGAGGTCGTGTTCGCGATGACGCCAGAAGCCGTAAGCAAACCGCCGCGTACCTCGTTCCGCAAAGCCGAGCATGCTTATCCCCGTGAAAGCGACGCCGTACTACGGCACATCGCGCCGACAAAATAGAGCAATAACATGACTGCACGAGTCGGACATGGCCGCAAACTACGAGAAATAATCTATATAAATCAAAGGGGAATGCCATATGTTCGCATCGAGCGAATTCCAGCGCAGTTTGAGGAGCTTGAGGCGGAGCACCGGCCGCCGATAGAGCAGGAGAACCGCCCTGCCCCGCATTCCAACGGCATCACTCATCGCCGGGTGAATCCGATCCTGACCGCCGAGCCGCCGACGTCGGCCGCCTGCGTCGAGCAGCGCACGAAGCTCATCGAGAAGAATCTGACGCTCGCCGCGCGAAATCCTTCACGATAGACGGAGCGAACCTCGCGTTCCCCTTCTGCTGCCCTGCCCGGTGCGCGGGCAAAAAAAAGGGGCGGCTCGTGTCCGCAAGCCGCCCCAATCAGTTTAGAAGTCATGGCGGAACAACACTGTTCCGCCATGTCAACACATCAGAAGTTCACGCCCAGGTTTACACCGAATGTCCTCGGCGGGAGGTACAGGGATTGATAGACGTTACCGCCGGTTGCGCCGGCACTGGTCTTGATGTTCGAACCTTCGACGTTCTGCGCCCATGCCTCAAGATACCACTTGGAGCCAGGAGAGATGTAGCGGAGGGCGAGATCCGTGCGCGTATAGCCGGTCTGCTCGTCCTGGTGCCCGCCGGCATAGTTGTCATGGAACCAACTGAGCCAGCTCGTCGTCTCGATATGCATGAAAGCGCGCGGCTGAACGATTGCACCGCTGTCGAGATGGAAGTCATGCGAATAACCGATCCCCACTGAGAGGGTGGGAGCATGCGGCATGGTACGCTGGCTGACGTTACTGGTTACGGCGTTCAGGTTCTGGTAGTCGTTGCTCGCTGCTGCGGCGAGAGTACCCAACTTGGCGTTCAGCACAGACAAGGTCACATTGACCGTATCGTCAGGCGACAAATTGGCAAGCAGTTCCGACTCGAAGCCCATAACCCTCGTCGAGCCGGTGACGCTCCAGTACTTCACAGTACGGACGAGAGTGACCGGATCGGTGACCGCCTGATACAGCGTGTAGTCCTTGAAGTCGTAATAGAAGAGCGCGTTGTTCCAGGTCATTCTTCCATCGAACAACGTATTCTTCGTGCCGAATTCATAGCTGTACAAGGTTTCGGGTTTGTACGTCAGGCCGCCATCCTGCGTGCCGCCGGACTTGTAGCCGGTGGACGCGCTGGCATAGACCATCATGTCATCGCTGACATCATAGCTGACGCGTGCAAGCCAGGTCAGCTTGTCGCCTGTAAACTTGCCGGTGTTCGAGCCGCCGCCCCAGCAG
This sequence comes from Alphaproteobacteria bacterium, assembly GCA_003158585.1. Lineage (GTDB taxonomy): Bacteria > Pseudomonadota > Alphaproteobacteria > Micropepsales > Micropepsaceae > Rhizomicrobium. The sequence goes on along the minus strand of PMKE01000101.1, from coordinate 38,137 downwards.
GACGAATTCGCCGGATCGGTGACGTTGTAGCTCGACGAGAAGTTCGGGCTCTGGTAGCCGGTGGTCCTTGCTCTCCAGACGCCGTCTTCCTGGTAGTACTGGCTGCACGAACCGTTCCAGCTGTAGCCCATACCGCCGACGTTTTTGCGGCTGTCTGCGCTGTAGCGCAGACCGCCCGTCAGATGCAGTTGGTCGGTGACGTTCCAGGTGGCCTGGGCAAACGCGGCCAGGGTCAAGACGCGCTGATCGAACTGATAATACGTTCCCTGCCAGCCGGGATTGATGCCCTGTCCCGTGCCGTTCTCGAGCGGAATGTCGAACTTCATGCCATTCTGTTCCGCCCCATAATAGCCGCCGATCAGCCAATCCACCGTGTGCGTGCCGGCAGACCTAAGCTGAATTTCGTGGGACCAGCTGAGATCGTGCGACCACGCCGTGCGGTCTTCCTGGTGGACAGAAGCCCACATGCCGTCGGAATTGGTCCAGTCGTGGGGCACGGTCGCGCCCATGTCCTGGTCGTAGCTCGACGAGCCGGCAAACTTCGTCGCGCCCGCGATGTACGAAAATTCCAGATAGTCGTCGAAGCTGTAATCGATGCGGCTACGGATGCTGTAAACGTCGCGGTGCAGATAAGGCGCCGTGTCTACCAGTGCCGACCACAACTTCTGGCCTGCGCGAGGATTCTGCAAAAGAATGCCCTGCGGCGTGCCGCGATCCAAATACGCCTCGAACGACAGATTCCAGGTCAGTTTGTCCATCGGCGCCCACAAGAAGCTGGCGCGCAACCCGGTTTGATTCTGAGAGCTGTACTTCGGTCCGGCATTGACGAACATGTTCACATTGATGGGCTGGAACGAACCCAACATGCCGCCGGTGCCGGCGTGGGCAGCGGCGTCTTGGGTGACGGACCGGTTATAGGCCGTGGTAAGCGCGGCGCAGGTGCTGCCCGGGCAGGCGCTCGTCATGGCTGCAAGAGCGGTAGCTTCTTGGGCGTCATTGGCCGAAATGTAATTCGCCTCTTGAGCGGCCACCGAAGGAAGCACGTCGGACGGATTCTGATAGTCAACATAGCCGTCGTGCCGTTCCTGGGCGAAAGCGAAGCGCACGGCGAAGGTCTTGCTTAGCGGAATGTTCACCGCGCCGCGCAGGCTGATCTTTTGGAAATTGCCGTAACCGACCATCGCGTCGCCCGAGATATCCTCGTCGAACGTCGGTTTGGCCGTCACCATATTGACGACGCCGCTCGTGGAGTTGCGGCCCCACAACGTTCCTTGCGGACCGCGCAGAACCTGGATGTTGTCCAAGTCGAACAGCAAGGCCGTCGCGCCTTCCGGACGCGCGGTATAGAGACCGTCGACGAAGAGAGTCACTTCCGGATCGGAGTATTCCAGCTTCGCCTGGTCGTTGCCGATGCCGCGCAAAGTCAGGGTGATGACCCCGTGATCGCCCTGGCTTGTTCCCTGGAAGCTGGGAACCAAGTGGACGAGATCCTGGATGGTTTGGACGTGCTGCTCGTTCAGAGCAGCGACGCCGAGCGCCGTGACTGCAACTGGCGTCTTCTGCAACGGCGTTGCCGTCTTTAAGGCAGTTACGATGACGGTTTCAACTTGATCCGTTGGCTGGGCCTGAGCGACCGCCGGAGATGCGGACAGCGCGCCCAAAACCAACGCGAGCAATGAAACCGAGTTCCTTGATTCCTTCAACATTCCTTCCCGCTCCTCTTGTCTGTTAGGTTCGCTCGGCGAGATCGTCACGATCCCATCCGGCGAACGACTGACAACCAAGTCAGTCCCCTTCAGCATCAATTCGAGAGCGGCAACGACGTCGTAGTAACCTTTGATCGCAGGTGTGGTGAGGCCTTGAAGTTGTTTGCCAGGCGCGATGACATCAACACGTGCCTGGCGTGCAAGTTCGACCACAGACTTTCCGGCGTCGCCAGATGGGACGTCGAATAGTCTCGTTTGAGCGGACATGGGCGAGCTCAGGCACAGCCCAGCAAGGGTTACGCCGCATACGGCGGATGCCCAGGTATTGCCGGTTCTCACCGCCCCCCCATTCCCGCTCCCTGCGGATATGCGCGCCCTCTTATGATACCTAATTAGCTGACGGGCGCCTTTACGATTTCCCTACCGTTTTTGTATCCGGTGTATTGAATATCCGCACTTGGCCTTCATTCATCTCGACGTGAAGCTTGAGAACTGCGGCAGCAGCCTTGGCAAAACCGACAGGATCGTTCGAAGCGAACAGGCCTGTAACTGTTCGATTTGCGATCGCGGGATCGACAACGATGCGGACATCGCTGTAGCGCGAGAACTCGTTTGCCGCTGCCTGAAGCGTCTGGTTGTCGAGGGCTATTCTTCCGTATTGCCAAGCCAAGTCGCGCGTCAGCATGGTGACCGACACCGGCACAGCGACAATCGGGGCACCACGCGGCGCCAACGCCCGCGTGCTGGCACCAACCCAGACCGGCGAGGTGGCGGCGCGCTTCAATTCGACAACGCCCTCCCGCACGAGCACCTCAATGGGCCGCTGGGGCAGCAAGGATACGGTGAAGCTCGTTCCGACCGCCCGCACCTGCGTGTCTCCGGCATGGACGACGAAGGGACGGTCCTTGTTCTTGGCGACGTCGAACAAGGCTTCACCTTGCACTAGTCGAATCGCGCGTATGTCCTTTGAGAACTCCACCGTCACTCTGGAGTTTGTGTTGAGAGTGATGATCGATCCGTCGGACAGCAGGATCTCACGGGTCTGGCCTATTCTCGTGGCATATTCCGTCTTGGATGCAATCACCCCTTCGTGGCCGCTCTCCCACATCGCCCCGCCAACAATGCTGACGGCCGCGATGCCTGCGGCAATGCTGCCCGTCAGGATTACATGGCGCCTCGACCACTTCGGAGTTTCTGCCTCGTGCTTGGCGCACAGCTCGCCTCTGGCGGTGACGGACACGCGCTCCAGGCGCACCAGGACCGCCTCAGCCCTGCCGTATGCTCCCAAATTCCTGGGGTCGGCCACGAGCCAAGCGTCAAACTCTTCCTGCTCCGCGGGAGTTAGATCCCGCAGGTTCCGCTTGGCCACCCACTCGGCGGCCCGGTCATCGATCTCCAGACTGGTTAACGTCATTTTCAACGCGCACTTCTTCTATATTAGCGGACGTATGTGTCCTCGATTTCCCCCCTCGTCCGAAAATCTTAACCAATAGACGCACACCGTTCGCCATATGTTTTTCGACCATCTTTTCGCTGATGTTCAAACGTTGTGCCACTTCCTTTTGCGACAGTCCTTCTATCCGCCGCAAGATGAGCGTCTCTCTGCACGTTTTCGGCAGTTTTGCCAAGGCATCTGCGACCGCAAGGATTTCCCCCTGAAATTCCAGGCGCTCTTCGCTGCTGGCTTCAGGCACCGAAACGTCGAGCGTTTCCAGACTTCCGGTGGAGGCAATCGAAACCACCTGCGAGTGCCGCACATGGTCGATGATGATCGATTTGGCGGTCTGAAGCGCGTACTGCCTGGGGAAGCGAATCGCGTCGAGTGACGGAACGGAGAGTATGCGTGTGTACATCTCTTGGATCACATCTTCGATGTCGAGATCGTACGCCCATACGCTCCTCAACCTGGCGCGTATTAGCGCCTCATGCGGCAGCACATTCCGCGAAAGCCATTGTGCCCGTTCGCTAAGGTCCTCTCGCATGGCCCTTACCCTGGCTGGGGTGCTTGCCGCAGGAAGCGTCACGGGTTAGTCGTCGGCACCGCCGCAAACTGATTGCGGCGCGTCGAAACGGACCGGCGCGCAACGATCCCATGGAGCGTTCCCTCTGATATGTCGGCGGCGAGGTGCTTTGCCTAGCCGTCTTGCCGTGGTCACAATACTCGCTTGGGTAAGCGCTTTCCACTGCGCGCACACGAGGCGCTATGATTGCCCCGTGCTGTTGCCTGCGCGCACCATGCAAAATTGAAGTAGATTGAAATCACTCGAAAAAATTCATTGGTAAGGCTCCCATTAGACCTGTTCTAAATTTCGCAACAAATGGTAAGCGCTTTCGACCTGCTGCGGCCCAAAGAACACGCTTCGCGGGTATCATGCCGTGTTGAGCATTCAAAGCAGGGACTTGACCGGCTCGAAATTGCGGCAAAAAACGATTGGCTGCTCCAGTTTCCCCCGCCTCCTTGCCCCCGCCTCCTTGCCTCCGCCATGACAACCCCTCAAAAAGACGCGACATGAAATCACTTCACGACTTCGCGATCCGCTTTCGCGCATGGCTCTTCGATTCCGCCCTGCCGCTGTGGTGGGAGCGCGGTGCCGACCGCGATGAAGGCGGCTTCCACGAACTTCTCGGTCTCGACGGCGTGCATCTGCCGGGCACACCGCGGCGGGCGCGGGTCCAATCACGGCAGAGCTACACCTATGCGCTGGCCGGACGCATGGGCTGGCAGGGACCCTGGCGCCAAGCAGCGCCACACGGCATCGACTACTTGATTCTGCGATACCTCTCTGCGAACGGGCAGTTCTGTACGCTGGTATCGTCCCGCGGCGAGGTGCTCGACGCTTCTACGCTGCTCTACGACCAAGCCTTCGCGCTGCTGGCCATGGCCGGCGTCGTCCAGGCGATGCCGGAACGCACCGACCTTCGAGAAACGGCACATGTCCTGCTCGCGCGCGTCAAAGAGGCGAGAACGCATTCCGCGGGTGGCTTCACCGAAACTTCCGGCTGCCGCTTCCTGACCAATCCGCACATGCATCTCTTCGAGGCCGCGCTCGCCTGGTGCGAGATCGAGCCGGGAACGCTCTGGGACGCACTGGCGGACGGCATTGCCGAATTGTGCCTCGCAAAATTCATCGACCGGAAGGGCGGTTTCCTGCGCGAGTATTTCGACGACACATGGCAGCCGGTACCGGGGGACCTCGGGCATGTCGTCGAACCGGGCCATCAATTCGAATGGTGCTGGCTGCTCGAACGCTGGGCGCGAATGCGGAACGATTCGCGCGCGCATCATGCGGCAGTCCGGCTCTACGATGCCGGCGTGCGCGGCGTCGACCCCCGCCGTGATGCCGCCGTCGAGGCGCTTTCGGACGATTTCACCGTCACGCGGCCTCGCGCCCGGCTGTGGTCGCAAACCGAGCGCATCAAAGCCGCTCTAATCCTCTCCGAAGCGGGGGACGGCCGCGACCGCTTGCTCGAAGATGCCGCCAAAGGGGCGGCGTCGCTTTGGCGCTATCTGGAAACGCCCGTCACGGGACTCTGGCGCGACAAGCTCGAAGCAGACGACACGTTTGTCGAAGAGCCCGCGCCGGCCAGCTCCTTCTACCACATCGCCTGCTGCATCGCGTCGCTGCAAGCCGCGTTGCAAACAAAGTAAATCGGCCCGCATCCTCTTTGACCGGACGCGTTTGAACTGTACAGTCGGCACGTCTGTTTTGCCGATTGGGGCGGCGGCAAACACTCGCGACAGGTGAAGTTCATGCGGCCAGTGCAACGTCGAAAGACGGACAGGGAAGTCGTTGGACTGCGCCTGAACGATATCCTCAATCCCGATCATTCCCTGGTGAAACTGGCCAAGGCGATCGACTGGAGGCTGCTGGAAGGCCATTTCGGTTCGCCGCAGGGCGCGTTATCCGAAGGCCGCCCTTCGCAAGTGCGCCTGATCGTCGGACTTTCGGTTCTCAAGCAGCTCCACGATCTGACAGACGAGGCACTTTGCGAGAGCTGGCTCGAGAACCCTTATTTTCAGTTTCTCTGCGGCGAAGAATATTTCCAGCACTCCTTCGCCTATAACCGCGCCGCCGTGATCCGCGGATTGCGGCGCTTGAGTCCCGAAAAACTGCGCACGCTGATGCGCGCCGGTCTGTCGTACAGAGCCGGAATCAACCTCGACGATATGCCGGAGTTGTCGCGCCTGGGCATCGAGGCCAAGCATAAGCAGGCCGTATCCCGCCCGTTCCGCAAAGAACAGAACGGCGAGAAAGCCGTCAGCATCTACGACGTGGCCAAGCACGCCGGCGTTTCCATCAAGACCGTGTCGCTCGTCCTCAACCGTCAGCCGAATGTCAGCTTGCAGACACGCACGGCCGTGCTCGCCGCCATCGAAGCGCTCAAGTTCCACCCGAACGTTTTCGCGCGCGGGCTTGCCAGCGAACGGTCGTATCTGATCGGCCTCTTGTACGACGTTCCGCCCGGCAGTTATGTGGCCGATCTTCAGTTCGGAGCGCTCGCCCGCTGCCGCGAGGAGGGATACCACCTCATCGTAGAGATGCTGAATCCGCAGCATGACCTGGACCTCAGCCAGAGAGTGCGGGTGCTCGTCAGCGAATCGGTTCTTCACGGTGTGATCCTGACACCGCCCTTGTGCGACGAGCGCAGCGTGATCGAAGAACTGACGCACACACAAACACCGTTCGTGCGCATCGCACCCGGGACAAAGATGACGGGATCGTTCACGGTCAGTATCGACGAGTTCAAGGCTGCCTATGAGATGACCGCCTACCTGGTCGGTCTGGGGCATCGCAGCATCGGCTTCGTCAAAGGCAAACCCGATCACGGTGCCTCACGCGTACGATTCGACGGCTATCGCGCCGCCCTGGCTGACGCCGGAATGCCGTTCTTGGAGGAGTATTGTGCGCAAGGTTTCTTCACCTACCAGTCCGGCCTGGAGGCAGGAGAGCGCCTTTTGTCGCTTAAGAAGAGGCCGACGGCCATCTTCGCAGGAAACGACGACATGGCGGCCGGCGTGCTCGCGGTTTGCCAGCGCTTCAACTTGAAGATCCCCGAGGATTTGTCGCTCGCAGGCTTCGACGATTCGATGGTGGCACAAGTCGTCTGGCCGCGCCTGACGACCTGCCGTCAGCCAATCAAGGAGATGGCGGCGGCGGCGGTGTCCATTCTGACGCAAAAACGCGAACTCGACCGGCCGCTGGAATGGAAGCTCGATCACCAGCTTGTCGTGCGCGAGTCGACAGCTTCTCCTTCGAAGTGAATTTCAGAGCGGCGAAAAAAGCTGGCTTACCGCCTTATCCGGCTGCAAACAAAGTTGCGAATTGATCGAAGTCTCGTCCGCAGTACGCGAGCTTCCCCCTGCGGAACTTGTTCCTGCGCCGCGTCGCAGCATCCCAAAATCTTAGTAAACCGCACCGGCAAATAGAATTTATTGGTGCGCAGCCCTGCTTCTACATGGTCAACGGCGCGCGAAAATGTTAAGGATAATCAAAATATTCATAATACCGGTTGTGTGGGGATGGCTGGGTGAATGTTGGGGTGTGTTTCGAATTCTACTGACGGGTCGAGTCAACCGTCTAAAAAACGGCGCAGCGGGAAAAAGAAAAAAGCGTCGCCGATTTTGCATGCCTTCCGCGTTACGACTCTGATCGTCGCGCTGGCCGCGGCGGCGGTTCTGCTGATCGACCCCGTTTCGTTCGCCGATTATGCCGACGGCACTCGTACAGCGCAGGCCACCACGTTGTCGGAAGCCGTGCGGGGCTGGCGCCGGGCTGCGTGGCAAGAGGACGACTTTTTCTCGCAGATCCGCCTCGGCGATCTCTATTCCCAGAACCAGAGCTTTCCGCGGGGCGATGCCTCGAAGAACCCGGGCTTCTACGATCCGATCGAAGCCTATGTCTGGTATTTCATGGCGCTGCGGCCGAACCACCGCTACTCGGTGAACGACAACGCCGCCGCTATGCGTTCGCTCTACAATATCAAATCCAACGCCCTCACCAGCTCGGACAACCTCTACAATGCGATGACGTTCGAGCAGCGCCTCGAAGCACGCGCCCGCATCATCTACATCCTGCAGAGCCGCGGCGCCGAAGGTTTCTTCACGCTGGGCCGCCTCCACTACTACGGCGTCATCGATCCCGGAAACGGCAACCATATAAGCGAACCACAAACGCCCTATATGCTTGTCTGCTGGCGTTCGTGGTGGGCACGCGACTCGATCAGGCGGTGGTTCTGGTCGCTGTGGTCTTCGACCGAACCTGATCCGCATTGGAGATGGGTCGAAAGAACACAGGATAATTACAACAGCACTGAGCATCTCATGCCGGACGATCTGGCTTGCCAGCGCGACACCACCATTCCCCCGGAACCCGAAGAGAACCGGCGGCTCGCGGGCGGAGGCAATATCGGCGGCGGCAATGTCGGCGGCGCGATCCAGCTGAACAATAACAACGCGGCCGGCAATCAGAATGCAGGTTTCAACAATCTTCAGGGCCAAGATAACGTCGCCAATGGCGACGACGACGCCGGTGACGATGCCGGCAACGGCGGCGGCATGGACCTGGTGATGGCACCCAACGCAGGCGGCGCCAACCAACAACAGGCAATCGGCAATCAGGGCGGCGGCGTGGTGGGCGGCGCAGGCCGGGGAGGCGGCGGCGGAGGAAGATTCAGCCTTTGGCCGGTATCTTCCGTGTTCACGCCCAACGACCTCGAAGCGCTCGTCTATTTCCAGAGAGCGCTCATACTCGGCCACCCGATCGCGGGCAGTTATGTCAATGCGCTCAAGAACAACGCTTTCGGCGGCCAGAGGGTTTCCGCCGACGCGGAGAAGCGCGCGAAGTACTGGACCCCGCCCTTCGAATTCTATCCGGGCATGACGGCGGGCGGGCTCCCGCACAGCGACGAAAGCGTGCCGAGCCTGGAGCAGCGCATCGCGCTGGGCCGGTTCCGCGAGATTCCCTTCCGCGCGGTCCGCGATGCATTGGCGTTTCGCGGCCTATTGAAGCGATTTGGCTGCGGCCCGCCGCCCGAGTGCTTCAGGCAGGCCGTCGCAACGTTCCAGAGCGCGCTCGGCTATGAACCGACCGGTTCGCTCACCCCGCCGCAGGTGGTTCGCCTGATCCAGATGGCCGCCGTGGACGGTAATGCCGATTCTCAGGACCGCCTCGGCATCATGTACGCCAAAGGCATCGGCGTGCCGCAGAATTATCCGCGCGCGGAAAAATGGTTCATGAAGGCCGCAATCCAACGGCAAGGAGATGCGTTGTTCAATCTCTATGTTCTCTACAAAGTCGGGCCCAACGGCATCGAGCACAACGAAGACAAGGCGCTGAGCTTCTTCACGCAAGCAGCCGCGATCGGCCGAGATCCTCGCGCCCGCTGCGAGTTGCTGGACCTGCTGTCACAGGCCGATGGCGCCGGACACGACCGCCCCGAGGGAGCGAGGAGATGATCATGAAGACATCATCACGCCTGCGCACGATCGGCCGGAGAGCAATTCTCGCCGCGGTTCCGCTTTGCGCCCTCGCCTTTCCCCTGGCGGCGGATTGGAACGACGAAAACCAGCCGCTCTACCCCTATCCCAACGAGGCCGCCGCGCTGGTGTATCCCTACGATCCGGTGCCGGATATCGATTTTTCACACTGCCGCCGAAGCGAGTGCGGCTCCTCGCGGAGAGAACACCATCAACCGCAAGGGCCCGTGCTGCCGGGAGCCCCCGGGCAAGTAACGTTCCTGGTCGATTGCGGCATGGGACACAGCGAGCCGCGCCGCGGCGTTTTTTCCTCGGTGGACGAAGCGGCCAGTTTCGCGCCGCCCAACGCCACGATCCTCATTCTGCCGCCGGGCCAGGGGACTACCTGCGTCGAGACCGTGCATGTGCGCGCCCCGCTCACCATCGCGACCTATGGCGGCGGCAGCGACGCCGTCATCCAGGCGCCGCCGCACGAGCCTTGCATGGTGGCGCATATTCCGCTGGGGGACGCGCTGACCATCAACGGCGTCCGCTTCATCGCGCGCTCGCGCGAGGCGCCTTGCATCACCGTCGAAGCGGGCCACGTCGTCGTGCGCAACAGCTCGGTGGATTCGCGCGGTTCCAACTGGGCCTTCGACGTCCACGAATCCGGCGAACTCACCGTCGAGTCGACGCGGATCGAAACCGACGCCTCCGGCGTCCACGCCCGCCGGGCGCATGTCGAACTGCGCAATCTCGACATCGACATCGACGGCCGCAACGGCGTCGCCCTGCTCGACCTCGGCCGCACCGACTGCACGGACAGGGACGGCGGAACCATCCGCGGTTCGGTCGGCCTGGCGCTCGAATGCAGCGAAGGCTTCGTCGAGGGCGGCAGCATCATCGGCGGTGCGGTGGGCGTTCTCGTCTCCGCCGGCACGCGCGGCCTCAGGCTCACGGATATAAAGGTCAGCAAAGCGGACACGGGCATCCTGCTGCTGCCGGGCCAGCTCGGCACCGTCAATGTCGAGCGTCCCGTGCTCACCAGGACGCAGGACGGCATCATCGTCGCGCCGGGCGCCGAATCGCAGATCACGGGCGGCGTCATCACCGACAGCATGATGTCTGGGATTACGGTCTACGGCGCGGGTGCGCTGGTCAGCGGCAACAAGATCGTCGGAGGAGAGGACGGCATTCGGATGTTCGCGGGCGACGCTTTCCCGCCGCCGATCTTCCCCGACTTCGCCGCCATACCCGTGATCGGAGCGGAACGGGACGGGCCGATCGTCGAAAACAATCTGATCGCCAATGTGCGGCACTCGGCGGTGCGCATCGACGGCCGCTCGGGCGGGCAACTGCACCGGCTGCACGGCCGGCTGATGGGCAACACCTTCTATGCAAGGCACCCCGCGGTGTGCATCGACGACGAGTACAACGACGATCCCGTCAGGGTCCGCGCCAACACCTGCAACAGCGGCTGGCTGCCCTGGCCGTTCTGACGGAAGCCGGGCACAAGATTTCGAAACGGTCACTTATTATCAATGCAAGAAATCTCGGAGACGGCAGTCCGCCCGGTTCCGATTGCCGGAGCAGTTTCCCTCACCGCCCGAATTTCGGCAGCAATAACAACAATTCATAAGGGCAAAGATCGAACAAGATTGCCAGGATTCGTTCATCTTGCCGTAGGGACGCCTCAACCGGACCGCTTGCGGATTCGAGTTGCTTTTAGGCATGATGCAACTTGACGCACCGCATCGTGCCGGGCGAGCCGGTGTGTTTCTGGAACATCTCCGGCAGGCGCACCATCGGCTTTCACATGACGAACTTCGACAATGGCGACGCGCAGCCTCTCGCACAGGCTTCGGCGAAGGGCACGGTCAAGTGGTTCAATGCAACCAAAGGCTACGGCTTCATCACACTGGCGAACGGAGGCGACGCCTTCTGTCACGCATCCGCGCTGGCGGAGCTGGGCACGCCCAGCCTGCCGCAAGGCGCAACGATCGTCTGCGACCTGCAGGAATCGCCGCGCGGATTGCAGGTGGTGACGGTTCATAGCGTCGACACGAGCACCGCCGATCCCACTCCCGCGCGCCGTCCCCGACGCGACGGCGAACCCCGCGGAGGTTTCGGCGGCGACAGGTTCACGCCGCGCGATACCGGCCCGACCGGCCCCATGGTCGAAGGCAAGATCAAGTTCTTCAACGACCAGAAGGGTTTCGGCTTCGTGATGCCGGAGGGCGGCGGCGGCGACGTTTACATCCACGCCAGCGCCCTGCGCCGCTCCGGAGTAGCCTCGCTCGAACCCGAGCAGCGCGTCCGGTTCTCGACACGGCAGGGCATGAAGGGCATCGAAGTTGATCGCGTGGAAGTGATCTAGGCTGCAGCCGGCCGAAAATCGCGGTTAATCGGCGATTTACGTCACTAGTTGCGACGGTTCATCCGGGCGCAACCCGGCTTTGCGCCAAGTGAGTGCCGTTTTCCCCTTGAAGCTACAAAATTTCGCCATATCTAAGCTCGATCTATATCGGCCCAATATAGCGGGTGGGGTATGGACGTTCGGACGATCTGCCTTGGCATTCTGACTCGCGGTGACGCCACCGGTTACGAGATCAAGAAGCTTTTCGAGGAAGACGGTTACGCCTTCTTCGTCGAGGCCAGCTTCGGGTCGATCTATCCGGCGCTGAACAGACTGACGGAAGAGGGCCTCGTTTCGGTTCGCGAAGAGGCGCAGACCAAGCGGCCGGACCGCAAGGTCTACTCGATCACGCCTGCCGGCCGGCAGGCCTTCCTGGCTTCGCTGCTCGAACCGCTGTCCGAGGACCGTTACCGCTCGCCCTTCCTTTTCGCGATGCTGTTCTGCGACTTGCTGCCTCAGGGGAGCGTCGAGCGCGTACTGGATGACTATATCGCGCATGCGGAGCGCAAGCTGACGCAATTGAGCGAGGGGAATCCGGAAACAAACGGCAAGGGCGAGCGCTTCGTGCGGGACTTCGGCCGCACGATGTACGTCGCAATGCTGCAATATCTGCGGGAACACCGCAGCGAATTCAAAGCAGAGGCCCTGAAGGCCGCCGAGTGAGGGTGTGTAGCCGTGTTCGAAAAAATAAAATCGCTGGTCGTCGGACTCTACGAGCGGGTCATGCCCGGCTTCTGGCTCGCCATGAAGCCGCAATATCAATGGGCGCTCGGCATCGCCATATTCGTAACGCTCTATCTCGTCACGGGCATATTCCGCTCCGGCGGTACGGCCGACGATGCCCTCAAGGCGCAGGCCAAGGCGGATCAGATTCCGATCGTGCGCGTCGCCAAGCTGAATGCCGTGCCGCACGAGGCGGTAATTATCCTGCGCGGACACACCGAGGCGCTGCATCAGGTCGACGTCCGCGCGGAGGTCGACGGCGTCATCGCCGCCCTGCATTTCGAGAAGGGCGACCGCGTCAAGAAGGACCAGGTGCTCTGCGAGATCAAGCTAAACGACCGCGGCGCGCGCGCCGCCCAGGCCGAGGCGCTGATGGCGCAGGCCGGCAAGGAACTGGAGATCGCGCGCGAACTCTACAAGGAAGGCTTCCGCTCCAAGACGCAGCTGGCCCAGGCCGTCGCTGCCTATGAGGCGGCCAAGGCGGGCGCTTCCACCATGAACATCCAGCTCGCCGACACCAGGATCCGCGCGCCCTTCGCGGGCGTGGTGGAGGAGCGCTATGCCAATGTCGGCGACTACCTCACCGTCGGCTCCAAATGCGCCATGGTCATGGCGCCGGAGCCGTTCCTGGCCATCGGCACGGTGAGCGAGGAACTGGTGAGCCAGATCGCCCCCGGCAACAAGGCGCGCGTCAAGCTCGTCACCGGCGAGAACGTCGAAGGCACGGTGCGTTTCGTCGCCGAGCACGCCGACGCCTCGACGCGCACCTTCCGCGTCGAGGTCGAAGTTCCCAATCCCGATGCGAAGCTGCGCAGCGGCGTCAGCGCCGACATCAACATCGTGCCGTTGCACCTGATACCCGCGAACAGGGTCTCGCCCGGCATTCTCGTGCTGGAGGACAACGGTGCGGTCGGCGTTCGCGTGGTACAGAAGGGCATCGTGCGCTTCCTGCCGGTCCAGGTCATCTCGGACGGGCCGGACGGCATGTGGATCGCCGGACTGCCCGCCACGATCGACGTCATCATCGTCGGCCAGGAGTTCGTGACCAACGGCGAGCGCGTCAAGGCCGTGCTCGACAACAAGCCCGGCAGGCCGTCATGACCAGGATCGTCGAGTGGGCGGTTGAGAATACGAGGCTGATCGGCGTCCTGATCGTCACCGTGCTGCTGGCCGGCATTTACGCGCTGTCCGCGATTCCCAAGGAGTCGGAGCCGAACGTTCCCATCCCCTACATCTGGGTGCAGGTCGGCTATCCGGGCATCAGCCCGGAGGACAGCGAACGGCTGATGCTGAAGCCGCTGGAAACCGCGCTGCGCTCGGTCGAAGGCATCAAGCACACGCGATCCTGGGCCTTCCAGGGCGGCTGCTACATTGTCATGGAATTCCAGGCCGACACGCCGATGCAAAAGGCCCTGGAAGACGTGCGTGCCCAGGTGGACTCCGCCCGCGCGCGCCTGCCCAAAGAGGCCGATCCGCCGGCCGTCCGCGAGTTCAGCAACGCCGACAATCCGGTGATCACCGTGGCGCTGCACGGCAACGTTCCGGAGCGTGCGCTGCTGCGCATCGTGCGTTCGCTGCGCGACGAAATCCGCATGATCCCGGCCGTGCTCGAAGCCGAAGTCGAAGGCGCCCGCGAAGAACAGCTCGAAATCGTCATCGACCCCGCCAAGTTGGAAAGCTACGGCATAACCCAGAACGAGATCTATGCCGCGGTCTCGAACAACAACCAGCTCATCGCCGCGGGCTCGATCGAGACCGGCCACGGCAGCTTCCAGGTCAAGGTGCCCGGCGTCATCGCCACCGCCCAGGACGTTCTCGACCTGCCGATCCGCGCCACAGCGGAATCCACGATCACCTTGAAAGACGTCGCCCAGGTGCGGCGGAACTTCGTCGATCCCTACAGCTTCGCGCGCATGAACGGCCAGCCGACCATGGCCATCGACGTGACCAAGCGCGTCGGCGCCAACATCATCGACACCAACGAGAAAATCCGCCAGGCGGTCCTAAAAGCCGAAAAGAACTGGCCGGAAGGCGTCCACGCCACTTTCATGTTCGACCAGTCCACCTTCATCCGCGATCAGATCGGTTCGCTGACGGATTCGATCCTGCTGGCGATCCTCTTGGTGATGATCATCGTGGTGGCGGCGCTCGGTCTGCGCAGCGGCCTCCTGGTGGGCGTGGCGATCCCCACCTCGTTCCTCATGGCCTTCATGGCGTTGAACGGCTTCGGCTACACGCTGAACTTCATGATCATGTTCGCCATGCTGCTGGCCGTGGGCATCCTGGTGGACGGCGCGATCATCGTGGTCGAGTACGCCGACCGGAAAATGACCGAGGGACATCCGCCGCGCCAGGCCTTCGCCGAAGCCGCGCTGCGCATGTTCTGGCCGGTGGTCAGCGCCACCGGAACCATGATCGGCGCCTTCCTGCCCATGCTTTTATGGCCCGGCATCGTCGGCAGCTACATGAGCTTTTTCCCGATCACGCTGATCATGGTGCTGTCGTCCTCGATGGTGGTCGCCCTCATCTTCCTGCCGGTGCTGGGCGGCTGGTTCGGCCGTCCGCCGCCGCGCGACGAAGCCCACGAGAAGTCGATCGAGGCTTCGGAAACCGGAGACTGGCGGGATATCACGGGCATAACCGGCTGGTACGCCCATCTCGCCGAAAAGCTGACCCATCGCCCAGGACGGGTGGTGTGGGGCGCCATTGCCTCGACGATCGCCGTTCTCGCGATCTTCGTGGCGTTCAACAAGGGAACCGAGTTCTTCGTCACCACCGATCCCGAGATGGCGAACATCTACGTCTCGGCCCGCGGCAACATGTCGGAGGCCGAGAAGCGCGATCTGGTGATGAGCGTGGAGAAGCGCATCGAAGGCGTCAAAGGGCTGCAATACCTTTACGCCAGGACCGGCGGCGGCGGACAGAACGCGCCCGTCGACGTGATCGGCCGCGTCGTCGTCGAAATGACGCCCCGCGCCGAGCGCACCCGTACCGGCAAGGAGATCCTCGAAGAGGTGCGCAAGCGCACCGAAGGGATGGCCGGCATCCGCGTGGAAGTGACCGAGCCGGAATCCGGCCCCAATGCTGGCAAGGACGTGGTGGTCGACGCCACCTCGGAGAATTATGCCACCCTGTTGCAGGTGGTGGACGCCCTGCGCCGCCATATGGACGGCTTGCCCGAAATGCGCGACCAGGAGGACACCCGCGCCCTGCCCGGCATCGAATGGGACCTCAAGATAAACCGCGAGATGGCGAGCCGCTTCGGCGTGAATACGGTGATGATCGGCACCGCGGTGCAGCTCGTCACCAACGGCATCTTCGTCGCCCGCTACCGGCCCGACGATTCCGACGACGAAGTGGACATCCGCGTGCGCTATCCCAGCGCCGCGCGCGGCGTGCACGCGCTCGACGACCTCAGGATCGCCACCAACGACGGCGGCATGGTGCCGATCTCGAATTTCGTGACGGTGGTGCCCTCCCAGCTCACCAATTCCATCGAGCACTCCGACAGCCGGCGCGTCTATCACGTGCGCGCCAACATGAAGCCCAACACCGTTCTGCCCAACGCCGAAATGGCAAAGCTGAAAGAGTGGATCGACGCCCAGAACTTCCCCTCGACCGTGCACATCGCCTTCAAGGGAGCGACCGAGGACCAGGACGAGTCGATGGCATTTCTGTGGAAGGCGGGACTGATGGCGCTGTTCCTGATCGCCATCGTTCTCTTGGCGCTGTTCGACAGCCTCTATCACACCGCCCTGATCCTGGTGGCCGTGATACTGGCGATGATCGGCGCCCTGCTCGGCATGGTGGTGATGGGCCAGACCTTTTCGGTGATCATGACCGGCACGGGCCTCCTGGCGCTGGCCGGCATCGTGGTGAACCACAACATCGTCTTGATCGACACCTACCACCGCCTCCTCAAGTCCGGCATGGAGCCGATCGAGGCCGTCATCCGCTCGAGCGCGCAGCGTCTTCGCCCGGTGTTCCTCACCACCGTCACGGCCATCGGCGGCTTGCTGCCGATGATGTACGCGGTCGAGATCAACTTCTGGAACCGCACGGTGCAGGTGGGCAGCGCCAACGCCGGAATGTGGGTGCAGCTCTCCACGGCGGTGATCTTCGGACTTGCTTTCTCGAAGGTCATCACGCTGGGGCTCACCCCCGCGATGCTGGCGTTGCCGTATCGCGTGCGCGAGAAGTACGGCAGCTTCTTCAAGATGTTCGCCGCGCTGCCCCGCGCCATCGGCCGTGCCCTGCTGTGGCCGCGGCGGGCCGCGCGCCGCCTGTTCGGACGTGTGCCGCAGGCCGACGCCTCGCCGGCGGAGTGATCGGGAACGATTTTTCGATTTCAATGGGTCCGGCGAAAAATATTTTCGCGGATGGGGTACATTCGCAAAACGCACCTGACCGGCGTTCAGTCAGAAAGCAGACCCTCGACATTCGGCAGAGAAGCACAATTAGCCGCCGTTCCTTCACCTCCCAAGTCTCGGGCACACCAGAGTTTCAGCTACCCACCGCCAGGCGCTGTAATAGGTCAACCAATCGTATGCGTTCGGCGGCTGAGAGCGGCGACAGGAAACGATCTTGTACCTTCTTCAAGGAAGGTCCGAGTTTTCTGAACTCGGTCGCGCCTTTGGCTGTCAGGCGGACGCAGTTTGCCCTGCGGTCGCTAGGATCGACGTCCCGCTTCACCCAACCGCCCGCCTCCAATAAGTCGAGAAACAACACCAGTGACGATTTTTCGATTTGGGCCACTTCGCCCAATTGCCGCTGGCTCATCTCTCCCATGTCCGCCAGCGCGCCAAGCACGGCCAACTGCCCGCCGTGTAGCCCGCTGCCGACAATCGCCTCCGCGACTCCTTTGTAAAGCCGGCTTTGTGCCAGATGCAGCAAGAAGCCAATACTGGTCAACGACGGCGATTCTCGGCTGGGCATATGAGTTCGGGGCGCTGGAGTGGAAGGCATCATGGGCTAAAAGGTCACATATAGATAATCTACCAATAGACAATAAGCGTCGTCGTCGGTATTGTCCACTACGAAGCCTGCGAGAAGAAAACGACAGGCGGGAGGGTGGGATCATGAAGCGGATCGCGGCTGTCATCACTCTGGCATTACTGTCGCCGCTTATCGCCGAATACCTGAGCGGCAGCATGTCGTTCGCGCAGATCGCCGCGATGCCCGTGATGCTCGCCATATACGGCGGCGGTGTGGTTCTGATCCGCGAACTGGTGCGGCGCACGAGGCGCGGGTGGCCTTCCATCCTGTTGCTGGGGCTGGCCTACGCGCTGGTGGAAGAAGGGATTGCCGACCAGTCGCTGTTCAATCCGAATTTCATGGGGCTGCGCCTGCTCGATCCCGGATTCATCCCGGCGCTCGGGATCGGTGTGCCGGCGACGATCTTCGCCTTCGGCATCCACGTGATCTGGAGCATTGCCGTGCCGATCGCGCTGGCCGAGAGTTTGTTCCCAAGCATCCGCAACGAGCCTTGGACGGGACGCATCGGTCTGGCCATCGCGGCCCTGTTCTATGCAGCGGGCGTGGCGCTCATCACGCTGTACTTCGCGAAAAAGTTCTTCGCTGCTCCAGCCCAGATTGCGGCGTCGGTGATCGGCATTGTCATCCTGGCGGCGGGAGCCTTCGTGCTGCCACGCGCGCGGCCGAAGTCTCCCGGCCCAGCGCCGAGCCCTTGGACCGTGGGCATTGTGGGCTTCATCGCGACATCCGCGTTCGTGCAGCTTTATGGGTTGGGCCTGCGGCATTGGCCCTGGCAAGCCGCTGCGGGCGGCATGGCCTTGGCGTTGGTTCTGCTGCTTGGGTTTGCGTTTGGTGTAGGCCGCCGTTCCGGCTGGAAGCCAATGCACACCTATGCTCTCGCCGCAGGCGCGCTGCTCACCTATTGCTGGACCGGCTTCTTCACCGCAATCGCCTTGCACGGCCCGGCGACGCTGCCCGCGCACGCGGTTCTGGCCGCGGCGGTGGTCGCGCTGCTGGTGCTCGCCGGGTTCAAGGTGCGGTCAGACACTTGAGAAAGCGCGAGGGGCGCGGGGGAATGACCGGAATTGGCGCAACCGCGAACTAGACTGAACGGAGAGTTTGGCGCCGAAAGCAGAGGCTCGACGGACGGGTAAGAAGCGCCAGAAAGCGACATTCACGCGCCGAGTTTTCGCTCAAGCCGCCGACCTGAAGATTTTTTCAACAGGATAGAGACTGCAACATGACCGATATCCCCTCCAGATGGGATATACTGTCACTACAGCTGATAAGGATGTGACCATGCGCCTCGCGTCGATCTGTATTGCCACCGTATTTACGGTTGCCGTATCCGCACTCGCCGCCGACACTCCGCTCTATGCCAAGAAAGACTGCAACGCAGTCATCGCCTCGGCTGCCGCGTTCCACCAATGCTATGCCGACAATCTCGCCGCGGCCAATGCGGCGCTCGACCGGCTTTACAGGCAGCTGATGTCCCAGAGGGTGTT
Source organism: Alphaproteobacteria bacterium (assembly GCA_003158585.1). Classification (GTDB taxonomy): domain Bacteria; phylum Pseudomonadota; class Alphaproteobacteria; order Micropepsales; family Micropepsaceae; genus Rhizomicrobium. The sequence goes on along the minus strand of PMKE01000101.1, from coordinate 19,357 downwards.
CACCATCGGAAGCCGCGACGGGCTGCGCGATGTCGAGCGCGCCTGGATCGTCTACAAAGACAAGGAATGCGACTACGAATACGGCAAACCATCGGCCGCCCAATCCGAGGATTACTGGCTTGCCCATGCCGATTGCGAAATTCGCGTTACCGAGCAACGTATCCGCGAGTTGCTGGGCCGCCCGTCCTGCTCCGGTGGCGACAGCATTTGCACACCGCATATGCGCTGAGCGCCGGCCGAAATCTCAGAAATGAGCGTCTGTAATTAGCGCTTTTGCGACCAGGAACGAATTGCCGGTCACGGGCCGATTCCAGCCGTTCGGAGTCGAGCCGGAATTCAGTCGCACAGCGACTTCAGCGCAGCTCGGAAATACACTATTATCCTCAACTCTGCACAGAAGGAGACAGCAATGACTCGATCTCTATGGCGCTGCGCCCTGACCGGTAACAAGCTGATCGCTTGCGGCGTATTGCTACTGACGGCTGCGGGCGCTTTGGCTGCTCCTGCCGGCGGCATAAGCCCCACTGCGCGCGTGCAGATGGCATCGCCGCCGAACTTCAAACTGACCTATACGCTCACCTGCGGCGCATACATGATGCCCGGAGGAATCATATACAAAGTCGCAGTCGTGAATACGGGGCCGGGAACCGTTCCACTCGGAACGAAGATACATTGGACCATGAACGTGCAGCCGGGAGGGGTTTATAACGGCGACTACACATTCACAGCTCCGTTGTCGCCGAACGGCCGTGCGTGGGTGCCCTCTTATGGGCTTCCGTTGAGTTTCAACAGCGCCCCTTGCACAGTCACCGTCCTTTAGAAAACGCAGCAGTCCTTAAGCGTCGAACGTCAGGCTGAGGCGCAAGCAGGACCTATTTCAAACGGCAAGAATCAGAAACCGGACTTGCGCCGCCCTTGCCGTCACGACCGGAACTTCCGCAGCGCGTGCTCCAGGCCGCTTTCGTAGGCGTCGATGAGCTTGTCCCAGGCGGCGTTGGCGGCTTCATCGATTTCCTTGCGGCGCGGGTCGGCGTCGAACCACGCGATGGTTCTGCGAATGCCTTGCGCGAACGGAACTTTGGCACAGTAGCCCGGTACGAAGCGCTTGATCTTGCTGTTGTCGAACACCACGCTGGCGGCCTTGTCCCCGGTAAGGCCGCCGATTTCGTCCGGGATGCAGGTACCTATGAAATCCGACGGGATGTGGACGAGTTTCGCTTCCACACCCGCGGCCTCGGCGGTGATCCGGGTAAACTGGTCCCAGGTCATCGCTTCGTCGCCGGTGATGTGGAAAGCGTGACCGACGGCTTGCGCGTGACCCAACAGGCCGACCAGTCCCTCGGCAAAATCGCTGTTGTGTGTGATCACCCACAGCGAAGTTCCGTCTCCCGGCACGATGATCTTCTTGCCCCGCCGCATGCGGTCCACCGCGGTGTAGGACTTCTGCCAGGAATTCACCGCCAGCACGATCTGCGTATCGCCATAGGTCAAGGAGGGACGCACGATGGTGACCGGGAAGCCCTCCTCGCGATAGGCCTTCATCAACCATTCTTCGCAGGCGATCTTATCGCGCGAGTATTGCCAATAGGGATTGGCCAGCGGCGTCGATTCCGTGATGAGGTAATGGGAGACCGGCTTCTGATACGCGCTCGCCGAACTGATGAAGACGAACTGCTTGGTGCGACCGCGGAACAGACGGATGTCCGCCTCGATGTCGGCCGGCACATAGGCGCGCCAGTCCACCACCGCGTCGAAGGATTGCGTGCCGAGAGCTTGTGAGACGGCCGCCTCATCGGCCATGTCCGCCGCGATTGTGCGCACACCGGGCGGATCGGCGGCACGCTGCCCGCGCCTGAGCAGGGTCAGGTCGATGCCCCGCTCCACCGCCAGTTTCGTGACCGCCGTGCTGATGATGCCGGTGCCTCCGACGAACAGGACTTTCATGGCGTCCTCCATATTCTAGGCCGCGCGCTGACGCGCTCTTACGCTGGCGTTACTCGCCCCCCGCCGCGACCGGTGTGACGCGGGCGATGCCGGGGGTGACCTGTGGATCGGCTTCGACCTTCTTGAGGCGCTCGCGCGCGGCTTCCGCCTTCTTCTGCTTGTTCCACATGGAGGCGTAGGCACCTTTGCGGGCCACGAGGTCGTCATGACGGCCGCGCTCCACGATCTCGCCGTGGTCGAGCACCAGGATTTCGTCGGCATCGACGACGGTGGAGAGCCGGTGGGCGATGACCAGCGTGGTGCGATTGCGCGATATTTCGTGCAGGGCGCTCTGGATTTCGCGCTCGGTATGGGTGTCCAGCGCGCTGGTCGCCTCGTCGAGCAAGAGGATCGGCGGGTTCTTGAGGATGGTGCGCGCGATGGCCACCCGCTGCTTCTCGCCGCCCGACAGCTTGAGGCCGCGCTCGCCAACCATCGCATCGTAGCCGTGCGGCAGCTCGCGGATGAACTTGTCGATCTGGGCGTGACGCGCCGCTTCCTCGATCTCGGCCTCGCCGGCGCTGATGCGGCCGTAGGCGATGTTGTAGCGCACCGTGTCGTTGAAGAGGACCGTGTCCTGCGGAACGATGCCGATGGCGGCGCGCAAGGAGGTCTGCGTCACGTCGCGGATGTCCTGGCCGTCGATGGTAACGCGGCCGGACTTGATGTCGTAGAATCTATAGAGGATGCGCGAAATCGTCGATTTTCCCGCACCCGAAGGGCCGACCACGGCAATCGTCTTGCCCGCGGGCACAGTGAAGCTGATGCCCTTGAGCACAATACGCTCCGGATCGTAGGCGAAGACGACGTCCTCGAAGCGGATTTCGCCGCCCGAGACCTTCAAGGGCGCTGCGCTGGGCTTGTCGGTCACCTCCTGCGGCCTGTGCAGCAGAGTGAACATCGCATCCATGTCCACCAGCGCCTGGACGATCTCGCGATAGACCGTGCCGAGAAGATTCAGCGGCACGTAAAGCTGGATCAAATAGGCGTTGGCCATCGCGAATTCGCCGACCGTCAGGCGGTGCGCTGCGATGCCGAACACCGCAAGGCCCATCACCACCATCAGCCCCAGCGCCACGATCAACGCCTGCCCGGTGTTGAGGATGGAGAGCGAGGTCTGGGTGCGGATCGAGGCCGCCGCGAACTTGGCCATCGACTCGTCGAAGCGGCGCGTTTCGTGGGCTTCGTTGTTGAAGTATTTGACGGTCTCGTAGTTGAGCAGGCTGTCCACCGTCTTGGTCGAGGCCTCGTTGTCGCTTTCGTTCATCTCGCGGCGGAACTTGATGCGCCAGCGCGTGATGGCGAAGGTGAACCAGATATAGGCCCCGACCATCGCCAGCGTAGTCAGTGCAAACCATACGTCGAACTTCCACAACATGATGCCGGCGACCAGCGCCAACTCGAGGATGGTCGGGAAGATCGAGAAGATGACGAAGGTCAAGAGCGTATCGATGCCCTTGGTGCCGCGGTCGATGATGCGCGACAGGCCGCCCGTCTTGCGCTCCAGGTGGAAACGCAGCGAGAGGGTGTGGACGTGGGCGAAGGTCGAGACGCCCACCTCGCGCAGCGCGTGATAGGCCACCCGCGCGAAGACGCCGTCGCGCAACTGCGCCAAGGCCTGCATCGCGATTCGCGCCAGCGTGTAGACGCCGATCCAGCCCAGCGCCACCACCACCGCCGTGCCTGCGGCCGTCGCCGGCAGCGAATCGAGGGTCATGCCGAACAGGTAGGGCACGAACACCGTCGCCACCTTGGCGAGTATCAGGCAAAAGATGGCGACAAGGACGCGCGCCTTCAGGTCCCAGCGGCCCTTGGGCCACAGGTAGGGAAACAGCATCGCGATGGGGCGGAAAGAGGGGGTGCCGTCGCCCTCTTCGGTGAGCGGCGTGGCCATGTCAGTAGCCCATGTTGGCGCCGCCGAACCACAGGAAGCCGGTGACGAGCGCGCAGGCCGCAACGATAATAATAATCATCCAGGCGCGTGACATGGGACAAAGCCCTTCCATATGGTCAAAACCGGCGAACCTGTTTAGGAAGGTGGGAGTTCCTTCGCAAGTCCGCAAGCATCATGGATAAGAAAAGCCCCGCAATTTGTGTTTTTTGCGGCTCCTCGTTCGGCGCCGATCCCGAATATGCCGCCGCTGCCAGGACGCTCGGCCAACTGATCGCCGGGCATGGCTATACGCTGGTGTTCGGGGGCGGCGGGCCGGGCCTGATGGGCGTCGTGGCCCGCGCGGCGCGCGAAGGCGGGGCGCCGGTGCTGGGCGTGCTGCCGGACTTCCTGCGCTGGGTCGAGATACCGCCCGAATGGGAGCAGGACATCGAGATCACCCCCGATCTTCAGCTGCGCAAGACGCGGATGATGGAACTGGCCGACGCCTTCGTGGTGCTGCCGGGCGGCGCCGGGACAATGGACGAGTTCTTCGAGGTCCTGACCTCGGCCCAGCTTCAGGTGCTGAAGAAGCCCATCGTGCTGGTCGACACCAAGGGATATTTCGCGCCGCTGGAAGCGCTGCTGCGCCATCTGGTGAAGGAGGGTTTCGCCCGCCCCGCCATGCTCGACCTCTTCGCCACGGTGGAAACACCCGAAGCCGCCATCGAATTCATCGAGAAGAAGCTGAAGTCGATGCGTGCTGGATGAGCTACTCCAACTTGTCATCCCGGAAGCCGGTCCGTAGCGCCAGCGTACGGACGCGGCTGTCCGGGACCCACTTTCAAACATGCGCTTGTGTGTGAGTGGGTCCCGGCACGCGCAGCGCTTGCGCACTGCTTGGCCGGGATGACAATCAAGTTGAACTGGGAATCTCGAATGCAAGCGACTCTAAACGGGCTCGCGCGCGGTTAGGCGTCCGTCGACGGCGACCAGGATCAGCGCCAGCCAGACGCAGCCGAAGGTCGCCGCGTCGCTCCAAGTGAAACGTTCGCCCAGGATCAGCGTCGCGACGAGGAGAGTGAGCGAGGGCGAGAGATACTGGAGGAAGCCGAGCGTCGACAGGCGCACGCGCCGCGCTCCCGCAGCAAATAACGCCAGCGGAATGGCGGTCATCGGCCCCGCCAAGACCAGCAAGGCATTGGTCCTGAAATCGGGTGCCGGAAAAGTGCCTGTGCCGCTCAAGGTCCAGAACAGCACGGCGCCCAAGGTCAGCGGCAAGAGCAGGCAAGTCTCGATGGCGAGGCCGTCCAGCGCGCCCACCGGCGTCAGCTTGCGCATGTAACCGTAGAAACCGAAGCTGAGCGCCAGCCCGATGGCGATCCAGGGAAAATGGCCGATGGCGAAGGCCTTGAACGTCACCGCCGCAGCCGCCAGCACGATGGCCAGAAGACGCAACCGCGATAGTTTTTCTCCCAGGGCGAAGACACCCAGCGCGATGGAAAGCAGCGGATTGATGTAATAGCCGAGCGAAGCTTCTACGAGCTGGGCGCTGGCGACGCTGTAGATGTAGATCGTCCAGTTGGTGGCGATCAACACGCTCGACAGCGCCAGCGCCAGGACCAGCTTGCGCGTTCCGACAATGCGCCACAGCGCGGAAAAGCGGCCGCGCGCCAGCGTGACGCCTGCCGCGAAGAAGGCGCACCACACCATGCGGTGTACCGACAGCTCCAGCGGCGGCACGTTCGACAGCAGCTCCCAATACAGTGGGAACACGCCCCAGATGCCGTAGGCCGCGGCGGCGTAGATGATGCCGGCCGTCTCGTTGTGCGGTTCGTTTGACGGTCCCGCACTCACGGCTTGGCGCCGTCGCGCAACAATTTGTAACAGATGGAGTCCAGCAGCGCCTCGAACGAAGCATCGACGATGTTCTCCGACACGCCCACCGTAGACCAGCGCGCGCCCTTGCCGTCCTTACTCTCCACCATGACGCGGGTGACGGCCTCGGTGCCTGCCGTAAGGATGCGGACCTTGTAGTCCACCAGCGCCAAGTCGGCGAGGAACGAGGAGTACTTGCCGAGGTCCTTGCGCAGCGCGTTGTTCAGCGCATCCACGGGGCCGTGGCCGATGTCGACGTTGTGCAGGGTTTCGCCGTCCACGCGCACGCGCACGGTGGCTTCCGACACGGTGAGCAGATCGCCGCTGGCGTTGTGGCGCTTCTCGACGATGACGCGGAAGCTGTCCACGTCGAAATAATCCGGCACCTCGCCGAGGGCGCGGTGCGCCAAGAGCTCGAAGGAGGCCTCCGCGCCGTCATAGGTGTAGCCGAGATATTCGCGCTGCTTGACGTCTTCCAAAAGCTTGGCGAGGCGCGGGTCCTTGGCGTCGATGTCGATGCCTGCATCGGCCAGCCGCGCCAAGAGGTTCGAGCGCCCCGCCTGATCGGAGACCAGAATCTTGCGCGCATTGCCGACGGTTTCCGGCGGCACGTGTTCGTAGGTGCGCGCGTCCTTCAGCATGGCGGAGGAATGCAGGCCCCCTTTGTGCGCGAAGGCCGAGGGGCCGACATAGGCCGCGTGGCGGGCGGGCGCGCGGTTGAGGATTTCGTCCAGCAGCCGCGAAGTGTGCGTCAGGCTGCGAAGCTGATCGGGGCCGAGGCCGGTCTCGAAGGCGTCGGCGAAGGGCTCTTTCAGCATCAGGGTCGCCAGGATGGTGCAGAGATTGGCGTTGCCGCAGCGCTCGCCGAGGCCGTTGAGCGTACCCTGCACCTGGCGCACACCGGCGCGCACTGCCGCGAGACTGACGGCGACGGCCTGCTCGGTGTCGTTGTGGGCGTGGATGCCGAGCGCAAGAGCGGGCAGCTTCGCCTTCACCTCCGACACGACCCGGAAGATGTATTCCGGCATGGAGCCGCCGTTGGTGTCGCACAACACGACCCAGCGCGCCCCCGCCTCGTGCGCGGCGCGGATGCATTCCAGCGCGTAATCGGGATTGGCCTTGTAGCCGTCGAAGAAATGCTCGGCGTCGAACAGCGGCTCGCGGCCTTTCGCTTTCACCGCGGCGATGGATTCCGAGATGCTGTCGATGTTCTCGCTGCGCGGGATTTCGAGGGCGACGTCGACCTGGAAATCCCAGGTCTTACCGACCAGGCACACCGCATCGGTCGGCGCATCGAGCACGGCGGAGAAAGCGGGATCGTTCCCGACGCTGCGCCCGGCACGCTTGGTCATGCCGAAGGCGGCGAAGCGCGCGCGGGAAAGCGCCGGACGGTCGGCGAAGAAGGCCGTGTCGGTGGGGTTGGCGCCCGGCNNGACGCCCTGGGTCTGCGCGCCGTCCCTGAGGGTGGTGTCGAAGATGAAGAGGCGGTCTTTCATGACACCACCCGCGCTGTCATCCCCGGCCGAGCGACGTCCCGTCGCGACAGCGTACGGGCGCGTCGCGAGGGGAAGGGGACCCAGGTGGTCAAGGAAGCTCGATTTGGACGAGTACACACGTTGTTTTTCCCGCGCGAGCACCTTGAAAATCGCGTTGCTCGGACCACCTGGGTCCCCTTCCCCTCGCATCGCACGCTTCGCATGCGATGCTCGGCCGGGGATGACAGTGTGGTTTGGGTGGCGGCACTCATCGCTTCACCTCCCATGTGGTTCCGGCGGGGCCGTCCTTCAGCACGATTCCCTTTGCGAGCAGTTCGTCGCGGATGCGGTCGGCTTCCTTGAAGTCCTTCGCTTTGCGCGCGGCGTTACGGGCGGCGACCTGCGCATCAATCTCTTCCATAGCAACGGGTGGCTCGCGTTCGACTAATGGGTCAATTCCAATGAGGGCGAGTGCGGCTACTGCCTTGGCCTTATTCACAAGAACATCAGATTCGTCTATGAATCCCGTGACACCGGGTACGTTGCCAAATCCGAAGGAACCGATCTGTTCGTTGGCTTTGGCCGTCGTATCCGCCCAGTGCCCCGCGTTGAAGAGCTCGTGAAGCCGTGAGATTGCGGCTGGCGTATTCAAATCATCACTCAAATGCGCACAAAAGGCCTCATCCATATCAACCTTACACCCATCATAAGCGGGCGCTGACAGCAAGCGGTTCCGCCATCTAGCAAGAATTCTTTCTGACTCCTGCAACGATTGTTCTGTCCAATCGATCGGCTGGCGGTAGTGTGTACGCAGCATGTTGAAGCGCAGCACTTCGCCCGGCCAGTCCTTCAAGAGATCGCGGATCGTGATGAAGTTCCCCAAGCTCTTCGCCATCTTCTCGCCTTCGACCTGGAGAAAGCCGTTGTGCATCCAGATGCGCGCGAGGGGGTGGCCGTGATGGACGCTTTCCGATTGGGCGATCTCGTTCTCGTGGTGGGGGAACATCAGGTCGATGCCACCGCCGTGGATGTCGAAGGTCTCGCCGAGCAGCGCTTCGCCCATCGCCGAGCATTCGATATGCCAGCCGGGACGCCCGCGCCCCCAGGGCGACGGCCAGCCGGGTGTGGTGGCATCCGACGGCTTCCACAATACGAAATCCATCGGGTTTTTCTTGTAGGGCGCCACTTCCACGCGGGCGCCCGCCATCATCTCGTCGAGCGAGCGGCGCGCCAGCTTGCCGTAATCGGACTTGGACGAAACGTCGAACAGCACATGGCCCTCGGCCACGTAGGCGTTACCCGCCGCGACGAGGCGTTCGATCATGGCAATCATCTGACCGACATATTCAGTGGCGCGCGGGGTCTCGTCCGGCGGCAAGCAGCCGAGCGCCGCCACGTCGTCCATGTATTGCTGCGCCGTCGCCGCGGTGATTTCGGCGCGGGCCTGTTCGACGGGAATGCCTTTCGCCGCCGCCGTCTCGGCCGCGCGTGCGTTGATCTTGTCGTCGATGTCCGTGATGTTGCGGACGTAGGTGACCTTGCCGCCGTCCTTTTCGTAAAGGTGCTTTAGAAGGCGGTAGAGCACGTCGAACACGATCACCGGTCGCGCATTGCCGATATGGGCGTAGTCGTAGACCGTCGGTCCGCAGACATACATGCGGACGTTGTTGGGATCGAAGCCGGGAAGCTCTTCGAGCGCGTCCTTCCGGCGGGTAAGCGTGTTGTAGAGGCGTAGAGTCATGATCCGTCCCTTACCACAATTCGCACGCGGAGACGCGGAGGCGCGGAGCTTTGCCGGCTTGGTCTTCCGCGTTCTCCGCGGCTCCGCGTGATTTGATGTCCCATAGCGATCTTCGCATCGACGATAACGACCCGCAGCGCGGGCGGGTCAGGGGATATACAGCTTTATGGTTTTGGCAAAAGGGGGGTGTCGCGGCTGTCAGCCGCAAATTCGGATGCTCGTGATGGCGGAATATTTCACGCCGGTTCCCCTTGTAGCCGCGCGAGGGCTCGCGCGCGCCCGATGAGCGGTAGCAGCTTTTTCAGCTCCGGTCCATGCTCGCGGCCCGTCAGCGCCAGCCGCAGCGGATGGTAAAGAGCCCGTCCTTTCAGGCCCGTAGCGGCGGCGACGGCGCCCGTCCAGGCCGCCCAGGTGGTCTCGTCCCAGGGTTCGGGCGGCAGCAATCCGGTAGCCCTGGCGGCGAAGGCGGCGTCCTCGATCACCGGCACGACGGGGCCTTCCACCATCGACCAGAGGTCGCGTGCATCGGAGAAGCGCGCAAGATTGTGTTTCACAGCCTCCCAGAACGGCGCTCCGCCGCCGATGCCAGCGGCCGCGAGCCGGGGCGCCGCCGCCTCGTATGAAAGTGCGTGCAGCAGCTTGGCATTGAGCTTGGTAAGTTCCGCGGGATCGAAATGCGCCGGCGCCCGGCCGATCTTCTCGATGGCAAAGCCCTCGACCAATTCGTCCATCGAGGCATGCGGGGCGACGGCGTCCGAGGTGCCGGTGTTGGCGAGATAGCTGCACGCGGCGAGCGGCTCGATGCCGTCTTCGCGCAACAGCCTGAGCGACAGCGAACCGAGGCGCTTCGACAGTGCCTCCCCGCCCGCGCCTACCAGCAGCGGGTGATGCGCAAAGGCGGGCGGCGCGGCGCCGAGTGCCACGAAAATCTCGATCTGCACAGCCGTGTTGGTGACGTGATCCTCGCCGCGNNTCCTCGCGGATCAGCACCGGATCGGAAAGGTGGGCCGTGTCGATCTCGATCTCGCCGCGGATGAGATCGCGCCATTTGACTTTCGACTGCGAGAGCTTGAAGCGCCAATGGGGGTGCTTTCCTCCCGCTTCCAGCTTGGCGCGGTCTTCGGGCGCGAGGGCGAGCGCAGCGCGGTCGTAGACCGGCGGCTTGCCGGCGGCGATCTGGCGCTGGCGGCGGCGGTCGAGTTCCAACTGGGATTCGTAGCAGGGATAGAGCCGGCCCGCGGCCTTCAGTCTGTCGGCGGCGGCCTGATGCGCGGGCACGCGCTCGGACTGACGGGCGAAGAGATCGTGCGCGATGCCGAGCCAGCCGAGGTCTTCGACGATGGCGGCTTCGTATTCGGGCTTGGAGCGTTCGGCGTCGGTATCGTCGATGCGCAGCAGGAACTTGCCGCCGTTCTTCTTCGCGAAGAGGAAGTTGAGCAGCGCCGTGCGCGCATTGCCGACATGCAACAGGCCGGTGGGAGATGGGGCAAAGCGGACAACGGTGTCAGTCACGGTGATGTCCGATCAAAAAAGTTGTCATCCCCGGCCGAGCGACCGAAGGGCGCGAGGGGAAGGGGACCCAGGTCACGACGTACGGTCGGTCTCAACTGAGATATTTCACGCGGAGACGCGGAGGCGCGGAGTCTTCTCGCATCTTTTATCAAACCGTGAAGCACACATTCCGTGACCAGAGTGACAGAAACTCGTTCGGCTCGTACTCCGCGTTCTCCGCGGCTCCGCGTGAGCATTCTTGTTGCGGAGAAACCTGGGTCCCCTTCCCTTCGCATCGCTGCGCGATGCTCAGCCGGGGATGACAGCGAGTTTGCATTGGCGCTGTGCATCATCTCGCATCTCTGAACGCATTGGTTATCGGATAGCGCCGGTCGCGGCCGAAGTTGCGCGGGCCGATCTTAACGCCCGGCGGGGCCTGACGGCGCTTGTATTCGGAGAGATAAAGCAGGTGCTCGACGCGCCGAACCGTCGCCGCATCGAAGCCCTTGGCCACTACTTCCTCGAAGGACATTTCCTTCTCCACCAGGCATTCGAGGATGCCGTCAAGGATGTCGTAAGGCGGCAGGGAATCCTGGTCGGTCTGGTTGGGCTTGAGTTCGGCGGAGGGCGGTTTCACGATGATCCGTTCGGGGATGACGCGGCCGGGCGGGCCAAATGCGCCTGTGGGCAGCATCCGGTTTCTCCAGCGCGACAGACGGAACACCTCCAGCTTGTAGATGTCCTTCAGCACGTTGTAGCCGCCGCACATGTCGCCGTAGAGGGTGGCGTAGCCGACGCTCATCTCGGATTTGTTGCCGGTTGTAAGAACCATCGGCCCGAACTTGTTGGAGATCGCCATCAGGATGAGGCCGCGCAGGCGCGACTGGATGTTCTCTTCCGTGGTGTCGGCGGGGCGGCCCGCGAATTCCTCGCGCAACGTGTCGTCCATAGCGCCCACGGCGCGTTCGATGGGGATGGTCTCGTAGGAGACGCCGAGCAGTTTGGCGCAGGCCTCGGCATCGGCGAGGCTGTCCTCAGAGGTGAAGCGCGAGGGCATCATCACGCAGCGCACGCGCGCGGCGCCCAAAGCATCCACCGCCACCGCCGCCGACAGCGCGGAATCGATACCGCCGGAAAGCCCCAGCACCACGCCGGGAAAGCGATTCTTGTTCACGTAATCGCGCAGACCCAGCATCATGGCGCGATAGACCGACTGCGAGCGATCCTCGGGCGGCGTCTTTTCGCCATCCGCGCAGACCCACAATCCGTTCTCGCGGCGCCATTCGGTGACGACGGTCGCCTCTTCCCAGGGCGGCAGCGCCCAGGCGACACCCCCGCCGGTATTGACCACCAGCGAGGCGCCGTCGAACACCAGCTCGTCCTGCCCGCCCACCTGGTTGAGATAAACGAACGGGCGCTGCACCTCGTTCACCCGCGCAGTCACGAGGCCGAGACGAACATCTTCCTTGCCCGCCTCGTAGGGCGAGCCGTTGGGAACCAGCATGATCTCGCCGCCGGTCTCGGCGAGGCGCTCAACGACTTCCGGCGTCCAGATGTCCTCGCAGATCGGCACCCCGAGCCGCACCCCGCGCACCGAAAGCGGGCCGGTCAAGGGTCCGGGCGTGAAGACGCGCTTCTCGTCGAACACGCCGTAATTCGGTAGGTCGTGCTTGAAGGTGCGCGCCGCGACGCGGCCGTCATCGAGCAGGGCCACGGCGTTGTAGAGCTTGCCCGTCTCGCGCCAGGGCGTGCCGATCAGCACGGCGGGTCCGCCATCGGCAGTGTCGGCGGCGAAGGCCTTCACGGCATCTCGCGCCTCGTCCTGCAAGGCGCGCTTGAGGACGAGGTCCTCCGGCGGATAGCCGGTGACGAACAGCTCGGAATAAAGGATGACGTCGGCGCCGGACGCGGCTGCTCTGGCGGCGCGCGCCTTGGCGAGGTTGCCCGCGATGTCGCCCATGCAGGGGTCGAGCTGGGCGAGCGCAATGCGAAAACGGTCTGTCACGGGCGTTGTTTAGCCCAACCCCAGGAACAAAACAAAATGGGCGGCAGAGCGCCGCCCATTCGAGGTAGGAGGAAATGAAGTTAGTTCGCAGCGGCGTAGATCGCCACCTCGGTGCGGGGGCGCGTACGGCCGGTACGTTCCGCCGCTTCGTCGATCAGAAGCGCTGTTTCGAGCGCCTTGCGGGCCTGCTCGGGACGCACCAGCGGCGCGGCCCCTCCCCGCACGGCGGCCACGAACGCCCCAACCGATTCGGCCAAGGGATCGCCCGCTTCGAGCGCCTTGAGCGCCCGCGGCGTGGTGTTGGTGATGTTGTGGGTCAAGAAGTCGATCTCGACCACGCCGTCGGCATAGACCGCGCGCATGCCGCGGCTGCGGTCGGCGGCGATGCGGCTGGTTTCGAGACGCGCCACGGCGCCGCTGTCGAACATCACGGCGGCGGCGACTTCGTCGGCGAGCTGCGATTTCTCGATGCGGCCGCGGGCCTGCACATTGCGCACCTTGCCCGGAATGAGTTGATGCACCAGGTCGAGGTCGTGGATCATCAGGTCGAGCACGACGCTGACGTCGGTGCCGCGGCCGGACCAGGGGCCCTTGCGCCAGCACGACACTTCCAGCGGCGTCTCGTCATAGTCGAGCAGGCCGGTATGGGCGAATACGAAGCGTTCCTGGTGTCCCACCGTCAGGATGCGGCCGGTCTTCTCGGCCAGGGAGATCAGGTCGTCCGCTTCTTCGATGCTGGTCGCGATCGGCTTCTCCACCAGCACATGCGCGCCGGCGTTGAGAAAAGCCCGCACGATGGTCGAGTGGGTGGTCGCCGGAGAGGCAACGCTGACGAGGTCCACGGTGCCCAACAGCTCGCGCCAATCCGCTACGGCAGGAACGCCGTGGTTGGCCAGCGAGGTGCGACGCACTTCGGGCGAAGAGTCGGCAATGGCGATCAGCTCGACGTCTTTCAGTGCGTTGTATTTGGTAGCATGGTGGCGACCGAAGGCGCCGGCACCTACAACAGCGGCCTTGAGCTGGCCATTCTTGCGCACGATACGGATGGGCGACACAGGAATTCCCCCGAAATCACAACCACATAAGTGGCCCAGCCGCCGTTTTGCGCGAGTCATAAAATGTTTCGTCTTGTTACACCTAGGGGCGCTGCTAGGTTTACGGGCGTTAAGAATGACGCCTTTTAATGGTTAAGGAGGCAGCATGGGGGCCCTGAAGAATCATGCGATTCGGCTTAACAGCCGCCCGGCCGGATTGCCCGTAACGGGCGATTTCGAGCTGGTCGAGAGCGAAATCCCCACACCCGGGACCGGTCAGGTGCTGGTCCGGAACCTCTATATGTCGGTCGACCCCTACATGCGTGGGCGGATGGCCGACCGGAAGAGCTATACCCCGCCCTTCCAGCTCGGCGAGGTGCTCCAGGGGGGTGCGGTGGGCCGAGTCGCGGCCTCCAACGGCAATAGCGATTTCGCCGCCGGCGATTACGTCCTGAGCATGAACGGCTGGCGCGAATGGTTCGTCTCCGGCAGCGAGGACCTGACCAAGATCGACGTTTCGATCGCGCCGCCCAGGGCCTATCTCGGCGCTCTCGGCATGACAGGGCTGACCGCTTATGCCGGGCTGATCAGCATTGCCGGACTGAATAAAGATGACCGCGTCTTCGTCTCCGCCGCGGCCGGTGCGGTCGGCAGCATCGCCTGCCAGATCGCCCGCAACATGGGCTGCGAGATCGTCGTGGGCTCCGCCGGTACGGAAGAGAAGTGCGCCTGGCTCACGCGGGAGCTCAAAATCCGCGACGCCATCAATTACCGCGAGACCAAGAATCTCAGTGCGGCCATCGCCGACGTTATGCCGGGCGGCATCGACGTCTATTTCGACAATGTGGGCGGCTCGCAGCTCGAAGCCGCGCTCGACAACATGCGGCAGGGCGGGCGCATCGCGGTGTGCGGCATGATCGAACAGTACAACGCCGTCGAGCCGCCGCGCGCCCCGCGCAATCTCGCAAACGTGCTGACAAGACGGTTGACGATGCGGGGGTTCATCGTCTTGGACCACTTAGACATGAGGGAGCGATTCCTTTCGGACATGCGCGACTGGATCGCCGAGGGGAAAATAACCTGGCGCGAAACCGTGGTGGACGGCATCGAGCACGCCCCCGAGGCGCTGATCGGTCTGTTCAAGGGCGACAACATCGGCAAGATGCTGGTGAAACTGGCGGACGATGAAGGCTGATACAGAAGGTTCAATCGCGGACCGTGCGTTGCGCATCGGCGACGTGTCGATCCCCGGCCGCGTCCTGGTCGCGCCGATGAGCGGGGTGTCGGACCTGCCGTTCCGGCTTGCGGCATCTAAGCTGGGCGCACCGTATGTCGTGACCGAAATGGTGGCGTGCGAGACCCTGGTGCGCGGGCGGGCTGACGTCGTGCGGCGCGCGGCTGTGGGCGAAGGCCTGCCGCTGATGGTCGTGCAACTGGTTGGCCGCGAGGCGTCGTGGATCGCCAAAGGGGCCGTTCTGGCGGAAGCCTCGGGCGCGCACATCATCGACCTCAACATGGGATGTCCGGCCAGGGACGTCACCGGCGGACTGTGCGGCTCCGCCCTGATGCGCGATCTCGAACTTGCGGAGCGCCTGATCGATGCGGCCGTGGGCGCCACGCGCCTGCCCGTCACCCTCAAGATGCGGCTGGGCTGGGACGAGAGAACGCACAATGCGCCGGAGCTGGCCGAACGCGCCGAGCGGCGCGGCGTCAAGGCGATCACGGTTCACGCGCGCACCCGCCAGCAATTCTTCAAGGGCGTCCCCGACTGGCGCGCGGTGGCAGAGGTGAAGGCGGCAACGCGGCTGCCCGTCATCGTCAACGGCGACATCGTCGACGCCACCTCCGCCCGCGAGGCGCTCAAGGCGTCAGGCGCCGATGCGGTGATGATCGGGCGCGGCGCCTGCGGGCGGCCCTGGCTCGCCGCCGAGGTCGATCGCGCCTTGCAGACAGGGGGCGAAGCGCGCGAACCCGATCTGCCCGCGCGCCTCGGCATCGTCCTCGATCACTTCCGCGACAGCCTGCGCTTCTATGGCGACAGGCTCGGGGTCAGGGTGTTTCGCAAGCATCTGGCCTGGTATGTCGAAGGCGCGCCCTGGCCGGCAGGCGCCGACGCGCGGCGGGCCGCCAAATCGGCCCTGTGCCGCCTGACAAATCCGCTCGAGGTGGAGACGGCATTGACCGGCCTGTGGGCGAACTGAGGAGCATGCGATGACGAAGGACGAACTGAGTGCCTGGGCATCGGCGAACGGCTGGCAGATGGCGGGCGAGTATCTCAGCCTGATGAAACCACCCCGCTTCGACGTGCCGATCGTCCGCCTGGTGCTGAAGGCGACCGTCGCCAGCCTGGAGATCCGCAAACCGACCGGCAAATGGGAAAAGGTTGCGGGCGACAGCTATTCGAAGATCGTCCCCGATCCCGACAACGGCGTTCCGGGCGGGCTGGGGCTGGACACGATCAACGGCCTCACAAGCCTGATGCACGACAACAAGGACCGATTGGTCTTCGCCAAATTCAAGTGACCCGGCGCGGGCGACCGGCTATTTCGCCAATTTGTCGGCGCGGTGGAAGACTGTCGCGTATACCGCGATCAGGGCAAAGCCCAGGCTCGGAACGAACATCACATATTGGATAGCCGAAGGCCCAACGAGCAGGTTGGAGGTCGCCAGCACGATCGCCCCGGTTCCGGCGCACAACATCAGAAATGCCGCACCGGACTTGGTCTGCGGACCCAAATCGCGGATCGCGTTCCCGAAGATCGTGGGAAATACGATCGACAGGAAGAAGCTGGCGCCGATGATGCACCAAATGCCGATCTGACCGCCGGCGAACGCGGCCACCGCGGCCAGCACCGAACCGCAAGCGGCGAATATGGCCAGAAGCCGGGATGGATCGACGGCAAACATCAAGGCGGTTCCGACAATGCGGCCGCCGGTGAACGCAAACAGTGCCCACAACAGGATGTCGGCCGCCGAGGTCGGGGAAAGTTCCGGCATCGCCATCCGGGCATAACGAATGGTGAAGCCCCACATCACCACCTGCGTCATCGAACAGAGCAGCAGCGCGCCCGCACCCAGCATGTATATCCGCTGCGAGAACAGCTTGCGAAAATCGGCGATGGTGTTGTCGTCCTTCGCGACGCGTTCGGTCGCCGTCTTCGGAAACTGGACATTGTCCACCAGGAAGGCGAAGAACAAAACACCGGCGCCGATGAGGAAGTACGGGCCAACCAGCGTGTGGGCCAGTTGCGCGGCCGGGGACTGAAGCACGGCCTGCACGATCCAGCGCCCGACAAAGAAGCCAAGTACGACGCCGATGGGATTGAGAGCCTGCGCGATGTTGAGCCGGCGGACGGCCGTCTCGACCGGACCCAAGCGCACGATCAGCGGATCGGCCGCCACTTCGAGCAGCGCCAGGCCGCAACCCGCGACGAGCGCCGCGCTGAGGAGGAAAAAATACTGTTGCTGGGCAGCCGCGGGATAGAAGATAAACATTCCCACCGCATACAGGCCGAGTCCGAAGACGACGCCTGACTTGTAGCCGAAATTGCGCGTCAGCATGGCTGCCGGAATGGCCATCAGCCCATAGCCAAGACTGAGGGTCCATTGCGCAATGTTGGTCTGGAGGTCGTTGAGCGACAGCGCCGTTGCGAATTCCGGCAGCAGGGTGTCGTATAGCTGGTGCGCCAGTCCCCAGATCGCGAACATGCCGACGATCAGGACGATGGCAATACGGTACGTCTTTGTATGGGCATTCGCCGCCACGCTCGCCATGTGCGATACCTCGGTTCCCCACAGAACAGCATATGGGCCGCCGGTTAATAGATGCTGAGTAAGCGCTTACCTCGGCGTCGGGTTAATGCGGAGTAAAAAAACCGGAAGGGTAATTTTGCAGCCGGGTGACGAAAAAAACGGGCTCGTCAGGTTCCGCTGCCGCTTGCCATCAGCGTCGCCAGCGCCGCGAAGATGAGATATGCGAGCAGCAGCGGCGCCAGGCCGATCAGCACCGCCCCCGGAATTTCCGCAAGGGCGCCGCACGGCAGGAACGCATAGAGCGAACCGACGAAGAAGCATTGAATGCCGACGATCGCCGCGACACCCAGAACGGCGGCAACCGTGGTCGGCCCCAGGACTTCGGGATGCAGCGTACGCTCGATCCGGATGAGACCCGCAGTGAGCTTCAGGCGCGACACGGCCGAGCAGGCGAAGACGACGGCGAGGAGCCATGTGAAGGCCGAGCCGAACTCGCGTCCGCCGTCCAGATTGCACCGGTGCAAGGCGTCGACCAGCGCATGCTGGCCGGGAACGGCGAAATAGATCGCCGCTTCGAAGGCGCTCGCGACGGAATCGGAAATGTGGTGCGGTGCATAGACGGTCTGGTTCAGGAAACCGAGCAGAACAAAGGCGGCGAACACCGCCTCGTTGAAGCCAGGGACGAGGTTCGGCAGCTTGAAGGACTTGAGCCTGAAGGCGTGGAACCGCTGCGTTCCGGCCGAGGCGCCGTAGCCGCCGACGAACAACAGGCCCATCGCGGCAAACAGCAGCACGCTGACGATCACCTGGGGCACGACGACAAAGAGATCACCACCACCGAGGATCGTAAAGCGCAAGGCATGCGCGCCTGCGTACAGGCACACCAGCACCCAACCTTTCGCCAGAAGCCGTGCGATACCCATTCCCCCGCACCCTCAAATAGTGCTTTTCCCGCCCCTACGCCGCGAAGCCCGCTTCCTTCATGCGTTCCGCGCGCAGGCTCTCGGCCATCAGGAAGGCGAGTTCCAGCGCCTGGCTGGCGTTGAGCCGTGGATCGCAATGGGTGTGGTAGCGCTTTTCCAAATCCTCTTCGGCGATCTCCTGCGCCCCGCCCAGGCATTCGGTGACGTTCTGGCCGGTCATCTCGAAATGCACACCGCCCGCATGAGTGCCCTCGGCGCGGTGAATCTCGAAGAAGGTCTTCAACTCCTGCTGGATGCGGTCGAAGGGGCGCGTCTTGTAGCCGCTCGCGGTCTTGACCGTGTTGCCGTGCATCGGATCGCAGGACCACACCACCTTGGCGCCTTCGCGCACCATCGTGCGCACGAGGCGCGGCAGGGTCTCGGCCACCTTGTCGGCGCCGAAGCGGCAGATCAGCGTCAGCCGCCCGGGCTTGTTCTCGGGATTGAGGGCCTCGCTGAGGCGCGCCAGATCGTCGTTGGTCATCGACGGCCCGCACTTGACGCCGATGGGGTTCTTGATGCCGCGGCAGAACTCGACATGCGCGCCGTCGAGCTGGCGCGTGCGGTCGCCGATCCACAATTTGTGGGCGGAGGTGTCGTACCAGTCGCCGCTGGTGGAATCGACGCGCGTCAGTGCCTGCTCGTAGCCCAGGAACAGCGCCTCGTGGCTGGTGTAGAAATCGGTCGAGCGCAATTGCGGCACCGATTCAGGCGTGATGCCGCAGGCCCGCATGAAATCGAGCGATTCGGAAACCCGCTGCGACAGGCCCTTGAACCGTTCGCCCGCGGGCGAGCCCGCGATGAAGTCCAACATCCAGCGGTTCACGTTGTGCAGGTCGGCGTAGCCGCCCGAGGTGAAGGCGCGCAGCAGGTTCAGCGTCGCCGCCGACTGCGCGTAGCCCTCCATCAGACGCTGCGGATCGGGCGTGCGCGCTTCGGGCGTGAAGTCGATACCGTTGATGTTGTCGCCGCGATAAGAAGGCAGCGTGATGCCTTCGCGCGTCTCGTTGTCGTCGCTGCGGGGTTTGGCGAACTGGCCCGCGATGCGGCCGACCTTCACCACCGGCATCCCCGCCGCGAAGGTCAGGATCACCGCCATCTGCAACAACACGCGCAACGTGTCGCGGATGTTGTCGGCCTTGAACTCGGCGAAGCTCTCGGCGCA
>PMKE01000069.1 GCA_003158585.1 Alphaproteobacteria bacterium | reverse complement strand
ACCCCAACACCCAATAACAAGCGCATGCTTATAAGTGGGTCCCGGGTCTCCGCTACGCTTCGCCCGGGATGACAGGTTAGGTTGATTCAATTTGCGTCGCGGCGGTCCACCACTCCCGGCGGCGCTCACCGATCGCACGGGCCGCCTTTACCGCCGCCTCGTCGCTGTCGAACAGGGCGAAGCAGGTTGCTCCGCTGCCCGACATGCGCGTCAGACAAACACCGTCCTGAGATTCGAGCGTGGTTAGAACCTCGCCGATTACGGGCGCGATGGCACGCGCGGGAGCTTCCAGGTCGTTCGAGTTGTCCTTGAGATAGGCCAAGAGTTCCGCAGGCGTTTCCATCTTCGGCGGCAGCGGCAGGCCGGTGCCGCGACGTTCCTTGAGCGCGGCAAATACCTTCGCCGTCGGCACGCCGACGCCGGGATTGACCAGCACGATGGGCATCGCCGGAACGGCTTTCACTTCCGTCAGCTTCTCGCCGCGGCCTTCCATCCACTGCGGCGTGCACGTCACGCAAACGGGAACGTCGGAGCCGAGCGTCTCGCCGATCTTGCGCAACGCGCCGTCACAGAGCTTCAGTTCCCACAGTCGCGAAAGTCCGCGCAACGCCGCCGCCGCATCCGCCGATCCGCCGCCGAGACCCGAAGCCACCGGCAGGTTCTTGGTCAGCGTGATGGCGGCGCCGTGCGTGACACCGGCATGAGCCTGAAGGGCACGAGCCGCCTTCAGCACCAGATTGTCGGCTTCCGCTTCCAGCGCCCCGGCAAACGGCCCGCGCAGAACAAGGTGCAGCTCCGGGTCCCGCGAAAATGTCAATTCGTCGCCCAGACGCGTGAAAGCTACGAGGCTCTGAAGCGCGTGATAGCCGTCGGGCCGTTTGTCGCCGACATGCAGGAACAGGTTGACCTTTGCAGGCGCCGTAATGCGCGGTGCTTCAACTTCTATCGTCACGCGGCAGACCGCTTTTGATCTTCTTCTCGATTTTCGCCTTGTCGGGCTCTTCGGCGCCGAAGGCAAGCGCGTGGTTCCATTGGAACTGCGCGTCGAGCTTGCGGCCCACCTTCCAATAGGCGTCGCCGAGATGATCGTTGATGGTGGGATCGCCCGGCACGAGCTGGACCGCGTCCTCCAGTGCCTTGGCGGCATCCCCATAGCGGCCGAGGTGGTAATAGGCCCAGCCGACGCTGTCGATGATGTAGCCGTCCTGCGGCGCCAGCGAACGCGCCTTCTCCAGCATGGCCAGCGCCTCTTTGATGTTGCGGCGCTGATCGACCCAGCTATAGCCGAGATAGTTCAGCACCGACGGCTCGTCGGGGCTCAGCGTCAGCGCCAGCTTGAAGTCCGCTTCTGCCGACGGCCAGTCGTTCGAAAGATGCTCAGCGACGCCGCGCGCGTAATAGAGCGGCCAGATCTTCTTGGTGGCCGGCCCGGACGCCTGGATCGCTTTCGTATAGGCATTTGCGGCTTCGGTGTATTTCTTGGTCGCGCGATAGCCGTCGCCGAGGGCCGTCCAGGTTTCGATGTCGGACGGGTATTGTTCCGACAGGGTCTTCAGTCCGGCGATGGCCTCATCCATCTTGTCGAGACGCGCCAGATCGACGGCGGTTTGGACGGCCGCATATTTCCGGTACGGAGAGTCCGCATCGATGCCGCCGTACAGATCGATGGCTTCCTCGAACTTCTCGATGGCCTCGAAGCGGCTCGCCAGAAGGATCGTAGCCAGGTCCAGCTTCGGCTCGAGATAAAGTGCCAGTCGCAGATAGAGGATCGAGATGTCGCGGCTTGTGTCGTCGTTCAACGAGGCCGCGATACCGAACAGCGCCTCGGCGGCGCCGTCCGTGGCGCTGGCGACCAGCGGCGGAGGAACGATTCCCTTAGAGATGCGCAGAAGACCGGGACCGGTGATTACGGCGAAGCCGCTTTCGTCCGTCAGCTTCTGATAGAGGGCGCGGGCATCGTCGGCGCGGCCGTTGCGTTCCAGGAACCGGCCATAGGCATCGACCACGCGCGGCGTCGATCCGCCCGACGAAAGCGATTTGTTATAGTCGGTGTCGGCCGTCGCCTTGTCGCCCAAGAGTTCCGCCAGCATCGCCTCGTTGAAATAGGCCAGCGCGTCGGCGCCCTGCTGCGAGTGCATTGTCTTCAGGTCCGCCGCGGCCGCCGACGCATCGCCCTGTCCGGCCGCCGCCCAGGCGTCGATCAACGAGACCGTGAACGCGGTGAACGGCCCTTTGGCGGACTTGTTGATGTGCGCCCGCGCACTCTTGTAGTCGCGCGCCTTCAAGGCGGCGACGGCAAGCGTCAGGCGCGCCGCGCGGTCGTCGGGCACGCTGGCGACGAGCCGGCCTGCAAGTTGGGCAGCTTGATCGACGTCGCCGGCGCTGGCGGAATAGAAGAAGGAGTAGGTCAGCAGCTGCGAATTGTCGGGGTCCTGCTCCAGGCTGGCGATAAAGTACTTGGCCGCCTCGCCGAGATCGTTATGGCTCGCGGCGAACCGCGCCGACAGGTAGTCGCCGTAGCCGCCCCCTTCGCCTGCGTCCTTGTTTAAGGCCGTGACGCTCATAGCGCCGGCGCAGGTCGTCGCGGAGATGCACAACGCGGCAATCAACGGAAGAATACGCAAGCCGGTTCTCCTACATGTTCGAATAGTTGGGACCTCCGCCGCCTTCCGGCGGGACCCAATTGATGTTCTGCGACGGATCCTTGATGTCGCAGGTCTTGCAGTGCACGCAGTTGGGCGCGTTGATCTGAAACCGCGCTTCGCCCGCAACCTCCACGATCTCGTATACGCCAGCCGGGCAGTAAAGCTGCGCTGGTTCCGCATATTCGGGCAAATTCACCCGTACGGGAAGTGAAGGATCGGTCAATCTAAGGTGAACGGGCTGGTCCTCTTCATGGCTGGTGTTGGACAGGTACACGCTGGAAAGCTTGTCGAACGTAACGACACCGTCCGGTTTGGGATAGTGAACAGGGCGGCTGTCGCGGGCCAGCCGCAAGGTGGCGCTGTCCGGTTTGCCGTGGCGGAGTGTGCCGAAAAGGCTGAGGCCGAACAGTTGGTTGGTCCACATGTCGAGGCCACCGAGGGCCACTCCGGGGAACGTCCCAAGCTTGGACCATAGCGGCTTAACGTTCCGTACCCGCTTCAGATCCTCGTAAACCGGGCTGTGCCGGTAGGCGGTCTCGTAGGCTTCGAGCGTATCGCCCGAGTGGCCTTCCCCCAGGGCGGCGTAAGCCGCTTCGGCCGCCAGCATCCCGGACTTCATCGCGTTATGCGTGCCCTTGATGCGCGGCACGTTCATGAAGCCCGCTCCGCAGCCGATCAGCGCCCCGCCGGGAAACGCCAGCCTGGGGACCGACTGGAAACCGCCTTCCGACACCACCCTTGCGCCGTAGCCGATGCGTTTACCGCCTTCCAGGAACGGGCGGATGCGCGGATGCAGCTTGACGCGCTGGAACTCGTCGAAAGGCGACAGGTATGGATTCTTGTAGTTGAGATGCAGCACCAGGCCGACGGCGCAGAACCGCTCGCCCCAGTGGTACATGAAAAGGCCGCCGCCCGTTTCGTTGTCGAGCGGCCAGCCCATCGTGTGGATCACCAGCCCGCGCTGATGCTTCTCCGGCGCCAGCTCCCACAGTTCCTTTATGCCGATGCCGAATTTCTGATAGTCGCGATCCTTCTGTAGATCGTACCTGGCGATAAGCTGCTTGGTCAGCGAGCCGCGCGCGCCTTCCGCGAACAGCGTGTAGCGCCCGAGCAATTCCATGCCCGGCGTGTAGTTGTCCTTGTGATGGCCGTCCTTCGCCACGCCCAACTCGCCGGTGACGATGCCCAGCACCTCGCCCGTATCGCCGTAAAGGACTTCGCTCGCCGGAAAGCCGGGATAGATTTCCACGCCCAACGCTTCGGCCTCTTTCGCCAGCCAGCGGCAGAGATTGCCGAGGCTGACGACATACATGCCGTGATTGCTCATCAGCGGCGGCATGGTGAAGCCAGGGAACGGGATGCTCGCCCTCTCGAAGAGGAAATAGAATTTGTCCTTGGTGACGGGCGTGTCGAGCGGGGCGCCCTTCTCCTTCCAGTCCGGGATCAACTCGTCGAGCGCATTCGGATCGAGTATGGCGCCCGACAGAATGTGCGCCCCGATCTCGGAGCCTTTCTCCAGCACGCAGACGCTCACATCGCGGCCCGCCTTGGCCGCAAGCTGCTTCAGCCGGATCGCGGCCGACAGCCCCGCCGCCCCGCCGCCGACGATGACGACGTCGTATTCCATGCTCTCGCGCGTCTCGGACATGGGAGTATCCTGGCTCCGCCCCACAACTTTATGGGACCGGCGCGGCCGGCGGGTCAACCAAACGGGTCGCGCGCGGGGCGCACCTCCCCTATGCTGTCGCCATGTCCGACCCGAAGGAATCCCTCGCCGCCCTTGCCTGGCTTGTCGAAGCCGGGGCGGACGAGGCTATCGGCGAGGAGCCGGTGGACAGGTTTGCAGCGAAGAAGCCTACTCCCCACCCTCCCCTTGAGGGAGGGTCGAACGCGCGTAGCGCGTTCGGGGAGGGGTATGCCGAAACCGGCGCCACGACATACCCCTCCCCGAAAAAAGCTTCGGACCCGCTCGCTTCCGCTCGCAGCCCTCAGCTTTTTTCGACCCTCCCTCAAGGGGAGGGTGAAAGAAAGGAAGAAGACTCCATCGGCACGGCGCATGCGCTGGCCCGAGCCGCGACGACTCTCGCGGAATTGAAGTCTGCGCTGGAAGGTTTCGACGGCTGTGCGTTGAAGAAGACCTGCACGCACACCGTGTTCGCCGACGGCAATCCCCTCTCGCGCATCATGTTCATCGGCGAGGCGCCCGGCCGCGAAGAAGACCGCCTCGGCCTGCCCTTCGTCGGGCGCGCCGGAAAACTGCTCGACAAGATGCTGGCGGCGATCAACCTCGACCGTTCCACAGCGTACATTACAAATGTTTTGAACTGGCGCCCGCCGGACAACCGCGATCCCTCGCCCGAAGAGGCCGCGATGTGCCTGCCCTTCCTACGCCGCCACATCGAGCTGGTGAATCCCGGCATTATCATCCTGCTCGGCGCCGTCGCCGCGCGGCATGTGATGGGCTTCTCCGAAGGCATTATGAAACTGCGGGGGCGCTGGCTCGAATATCGTGTCGGCGATGTCATGGTGCCGGTGCTGGCGACGCTGCATCCGGCCTATCTGCTGCGACAACCCGCGCACAAGAAACTGGCGTGGCGCGATCTCCAGGCGGCGGAGCAGAAAATCCTCTCGCTCGGCTTGCTTGAGCCGAAGGCTTCCGTCCGCTAACACTGCGGCAGCCAAAAAGGACCCGGTATGCTGAGGCTTGCGTTCGCGTTATTGCTGCTCGTGGCGGTGCCGGCCTTTGCCGACGAAGCCGTTCCCCAATTCGCTCCGAGCGTCCTGTCGCAGAAGGACATCGTCCGCTACCGCAATATCATCGCCGCCGAGCACGCGGGGCATTTCGCGGAAGCAGCCAGCCTCTACGACGCCCTCGAAGACAAATCGCTCGAGGGCTACATCCGCGCCGAGCATCTGCTGTCGCCGCATTCCGGCCGCGCCTCGGTCCAGGAATTGGTGAAGTGGATGAAGACCTATGGCGAGTTGCCGATGGCCAAGCGCATCCACGCGCTCGCCGCCAAGCGCGCCTCGAAGAAGGTTCGCGTCGGGCGGCGCCATCACCGCCATTACGTCACCGTGATGACCGCCTCGATCCCGAACGTGCGCGGCGCCCAGTCGCGCGGCGGCGGCTACGAGGACGCGGACCTGCCCAATCCGCCCGTGATCTCCGACGCGGCGCGCGCCGTGCTGGAGCTGATCGTTGCGGACATCCGTTCGGATCAGCCCGACCTCGCCTACGTCACGCTTCAGTCGCTGATGGACTCGAACTTGGCGCCGAAATCCGACATCGCCGCCCTGTCGCAGCGCATCTGCATGTCCTATCTCGCCGAGGGCATGGACGACAAAGCCTATGGCCTCGGCGACGGCATGGCGGCGAGCGGCCGCCAAACCGCGCCGCAGCTCGATTGGTGCGCCGGGATTGCCGCCTTCCGTCTCCAGCATTTCGCCGATGCCGCCCGGCATTTCGAGGTTCTGGCGCAGGTCGGCTCGGTGCCGAACTGGACCCGCAGCGCCGCCGCGTTCTGGGCAGCGCGCGCCTACATCCGCACAGGGGATTCCGGGCGCGTCCTGACGCTGCTCACCTTCGCGGCACGCGACCAGCCGACCTTCTACGGCCTGCTGGCGGAAAACATCCTGGGACAGGACATCGAGACCGGCTTTGCCGATCCCGTTCTGCTGCCCGCCGATTTCGACCGCATCGTGCAGCGCGCGGCGGCACATCGTGCGGTGGCGCTGTGGCAGATTCAGGAGAAGAAATACGATAACTACGTCAACTGGGAGCTGAACCGCGCCTTCGGCGAGTCCGGCGACCTGAAACTCGACGCCGCCTTCGCGGCACTCGCCCGCATCGTCGGTGTGCCCAACGTCGAACTGCGCGCCAGCGAGACGAGCTATGCGCGCGGGCTGACGCTGACCGGCCTCTTCCCCATTCCGCAATACACTCCGCTCGGCGGCTACACCATCGACCCGTCGCTGGTGCTCGCCATCGCCCGCATCGAGACGCGCTTCCAGGTCAACGCCGTTTCGCCCGCCGGTGCGGTGGGCCTGATGCAGCTCATGCCCGCGACGGCGCGGCATATCGGCGGCAAGGGCGCCGAGGATCAGCTTCTCGATCCCGCCTACAACATGTCGCTCGGCCAGCGCTACATCGCGCAGCTTCTCGACCTCTACAACGGCAGCCTGGTGCAGCTTGCGGCGGCCTACAACGCCGGGCCGGGGAAGGTGTCGCGCTGGACCGCGGCGCGCGACGGCAAGGAAGACGACGCGCTGATGTTCATCGAAAGCATGCGCGCGCCCGAGACGCGCAGCTACGTCAAGCGGATGCTCACCTATTACTGGATGTATCACCGCCGCAACGATCTTCCCGCGTCCAGCCTCGGCGACACGGCGCGCGGCGGCTGGCCGATCTACCGGGCGCCGCAGCAATCCGCGCCGCCTCCCCCGCCGCCCGATACCGACGAGGACGACGATGACGACGACGACACTCCGTCTTGAAGTAAAGGGATCCTGAAGCGGCGGATCGCCGTCCGTCGTCACGGCGAAGGTTGTCCGCATATCGAGAGGCAAGGGATGGAAATGGACACCGGACATTGGAAATCCAGGAAAGTCGCGATCGTCGGCGCGGGCGCCGTAGGCTCGACCTTTGCCTACACGCTGGCCGAGAGGGGCTTGGCCGACGAGATCGTCCTGTTGGACGCCAACCGGGAACTCGTCATGGGCCAGGCTCTCGATCTGGCGCAAGGTCAGGCGTTCTTCCCCTCGACCCAGATCCGCGTGGGCCAGCCGTCTGACTATGCCGACGCTTCGCTGATCGTGATTACGGCGGGGGCGAAACAGCAGCCGGGCGAGTCGCGTCTGGAGCTTGTCCAGCGCAACGCCGTCATCGTCCGCAGCCTGATCGACGACATCGTGCGCCGCAATTCGCCGGCCGTCGTTTTGATCGTCAGCAATCCGGTGGACGTCCTCACCTATGTCGCCCACCAGCGGAGCGGCTGGAAGCGCGGGCGCATCATGGGCTCCGGCACCGTGCTGGACAGCGCGCGGTTCCGCCACCTGCTCGCCCGGCATTGCGGCGTCGACGTGCACAATGTCCATGCCCAGATCATGGGAGAGCACGGCGACAGCGAGTTCGCCGCGTGGTCGCTCGCCAACATGGCCGGCATGCCGATCGACCAGTACTGCCGCACATGCGCGAAGTGCGAAGACTGGCACGCGGTCCGGCGCGGCGTCGCCGAAGAAGTGCGGCATTCGGCGTATCATATCATCGACTACAAAGGGGCCACGTGGTTCGCGGTGGCGCTGGCGCTGGCGCAGATCGCGGGGGCCATCCTGCGCAATCAACGCAGCGTGCTGACCGTTTCCGCGGTGCTGGAAGGGGAATACGGCCTCAGCGGCGTCAGCCTGGGAGTCCCGAGTATCGTGTCCTCGAAGGGCGTCGAACAGGTTCTGGAAGCCGAGTTACCGCCGGACGAGCAGCAGGCTCTCGCAAAATCGGCCGGCACCCTGCGCGAGATCATCGCCAAACTCGACCCGTCCGGAGCGCCGTAGAGCGGATCAAACTGAATCCCCTCGCCCCCTCTTGGGGAGCCGGTAGCGCCAGCGTACCGGCGGCTAGGGTGAGGGGGAATTGCAGCGCTTCGCCCGCTCCGCAGAATGCTGACAGCAGATGCCTTTTTGAGTAATGCGAACGATTAGTCGCCGATCCACTTAATCAATGAACAATTTGCTGTATTCTGTCTAAGTGGTCGCGTTTCCGCTTTGCGTAACCATTCTCAAAGAAGGAATGCAACTGATGTCCGAGCTATTAGCTCACAGCGCCGATGCTACGGAATGGGTGGAACAGGCGATATCCGCTCACTCCGCGGACTGCAATTTCGGTGACGTCCGAGGCTCCGTCATCTGGTCGGACGCTCCTGGACCAGACGGAAAGCCAATCGTTGACATTGACCCACTTGCCCTTGTTGCCGCCATAAATGGTGGTGGGTTTCCTATACTCTTGAGGCATGACCCGGGATTTCCTCTCGGCAGAATATTGGCAGCGGCCATTTTCACCACTTCAGAGGGCGAAAAGTTTATTGCTGCGATCATCGGGCTCTATTCGGGCCGTCGGCATAGTTTTACGGAATTTGGATTCGACCCAACAATCGCCACGTTGTGTCCGTCGCAGTTGCCTGCGATCCCGAGTAATAGCTGGATTACCTTCGCGACCGACCCTAGAGAGGTTGAACAGGAGTGGGTTGCAGGTGTGGTCAGCACGGCTCCCATGCGCGTTGAACGAGCGCGGCTGTCTCACAATGCAGCCGACACCTCACAAGAACTGATCCGTATTGGCGTCCTCTTCATGGCACTCGTTTGGAATCCGCTCGTAACGGCCGTGGCGACTGAAGCAGGGAAGGACTTATATGCTCGCATTCACAAATGGCTGCATACCCTTGCTGAAAGACTCGCCGAACGACGAAACCCGATCTTAGAAATCCAATCGCATCATAACGGTTGTCAAATCTCCTTTATTTTACGCGGCAGAAATGTAAAAGGTCATTATGCAGCGCTCGACACCCTTTCGGTTGCCGCCGCACAATCAGAGCTATTGGTGGAAAGAATGAAGCACGCGGATGCGGCGCCTAAGTTGCTTGTCTACGAGTTTGAACTGCAAGATGAAAAGTGGTTTCCATCGTATGCTGAGCTTCACGATGGACGCTTTGTTACCGACAACAAACTTCTGATTGCTGTCGAACAATTACCATCCGGTTTGAGTCTTGGTCTCGTTCTCGGCAGCGACAAGCCGTGTTTACCAAACGTGAAAAAATAGGCGCCTTTAATGTCCGCACATATTGTATTGAACCGAATGCTAAGCCGAAGCGATTAGCAACCAAGTTTGTCATTCAGGACTGCTTAGACGTTAACGCCGCCCCCGTTAATCAATCCGCACACAGATGATAATGCATCTCGCTCGTGAAAATAATTTTGCCGCACCCTCTTGAAATCGAGAAATCCGATCTTATTTAAGAAACCGGGCGAAGCCCTGCGCAGAAAGGAGCCGGAATTTGTCGATAACAATTTCGTTGCCGAATTTTCCGCCCGCGGCTGCGAAAGTGACGGATAAGGTAGGGAAGATGTATGCGGACTAGGAAGGCGAATATCAATTATTTTCAATGCATTAAGGCGCAAAATGCAGAGTTGAATTCGACTTTTACATTTTTCGGGAGGTACTCCCTCTGAATTTCGAGGTTCGAATAGGCAGGCGGAGGATTCCGGGCTCAGCCCCGCGCGACAGAAAGACCGCCCTGCCCGTCGGCGCCCGCCGCCTGCATAGGCCCGCAAGTTTTGTTCACCGCCCGCGCCCGCAGCATGACGAGCCTTCGCGCCCCGATCCGGCGCACCAGGTCCACGTCCTCCCGCGTCCCGTCGCGATAGCCGCCGAGTTCCCGGTAGAAGCGCTTGGGGATCAGAAGTCCCTGGTCGCCGTGCGGCAGCCTCAAGAACCACCAGCGCAGCGCGGCCATCGTCTCGCTCCACCGCGAGGCCCTGTCGAATTCGTCGACCCCGAAGCGGAACGCCGCGGCGCAGCGCGTTTCGAGCGTCGCTTGCGCGAGGAAGGCTTCCGCCTCCACCTCCCAGCCGGGTTCGAGCGCCGTCTCGGGATGCAGGAACAAGAGCCAGTCCTGGCGCGCCGCGTCGGCCCCGGCCGCAAGCTGCGAGGCGCGGCTCTTGCCGCCCTTCTTGAAGCGCGCGCCCGCCGCGTCGGCGATGGCCGGCGTCTCGTCGCTGGAACCGCCGTCGGCGACGATCACCTCGCGCACCACCCCGCGCACGGTCGCTGCGATCAGGCTGTCGAAACAGCGCGGCAGGCTGGCCTGGGCGTTCAGGGTGGGAATGACGACGCTGATCATGCGGCCACTATGACGGAGGCGGTTGTCTCGCGACATAATTTTCCTGTCGCAGAATCGTTCGAAAAATTTCCTCGCCGTCCCGTATTTTGTACTTGCTTTGTTCTCAATATGAATTATAGTCCTATTTATGACAACGGTCCTCTCCATGACCGCCGATCCGCGGCTGTTGCGCGGCAGAGGCGCCGTTTCCAACGCTTCGGGACGCTACGAGCGCTACGCCCGGGTGTTGCTCCACGACGGCTGGGACGAGCCTCAAGGCGAGGACGCGCTCCCTCCCCTCAAGACCGAGATCATCCTCGACTCCACCCGCACCATCATCACGCGCAACCAGTCGCCGGACATTTCCTTCGACCGTTCGATCAATCCGTACCGCGGTTGCGAGCACGGCTGCATCTATTG
>PMKE01000108.1 GCA_003158585.1 Alphaproteobacteria bacterium | reverse complement strand
GCCTCGTCGCCGCCGGTGCCGGCACGAATTTCGAGGATCGCCGAGGATGCGTCCGCTGCGTCCTTCGGCACCAATCTGAGTTTCAGATCATGCTCCAGCTTTTCGACGGAGGCCTTGAGTTCGATGCGCTCCTGCTCCGCCAGGGCTCGCATTTCCGGATCGTTGGCTGGATCGGCGGCCAGCGCCTCGGCTTCTTCGAGTTGTTTCGCAGCCGAACGGTACGCCTCAGCGGCCTCGATCACAGGCGCCAGTTCGGCGTGCTCCTTGGACAGCTTGACGAAGATGGAACCCGCCACGCCCGAGGCAAGCTCCGCCTCCACCGCATGAAAGCGGTCCGCAAGGCGTTCGAGTTTGGCGGTAGGTATCATCAATCGCTCGCCGGATGCCGGCGGCCACACGCGGCCGCGCGCCCACTTCTAACAAATCGCCGGGGGATGCAACCGATTTCCTCTTCCGGCCGCCCTAAACCCTTCATCCCCTCCGGTTGACCCAGTGGTTCGCGGTAGCGAGGTTCATGCGGATTTCCTTGCGGCCGTAGTCGATCAAGACCCTGGAGAATTCTCTCAGGAAATTCAGCCCAATCAACAGGGCGGGCTTGTCGGTGAGATCCCAGATCTTGAAGACCTGCAAGTCCGCGATCGCCAGCTCACACTCCATAAACTCAAGATCGTACAGTGAGATTTTCCCCACCTGCACGACGCGGCCTAAGCTGCTGCCACCGGTGATGCCGCTCAGGGTGATGCTTCTAGGGTTGTTATAGACGGCATTGCGCTCGATCAATGCGGCGAGGAGCGGCGGATTCCCCGCGGAGACCTCGGCGCCCGTGTCGATGAACGCCACGGTTGAAACGCCGTCGACGCGGCAGTTCATGGCTCGCAGGTGCCCACCAAAGCCCGGGGCCGGTATGCGCGATTCATTGGCAATGCCATGAGACAAGAAGCTGGACGGGAGCGGTTCGAGGACTTCCATCACGCGATTCTTGAAATCGAACACCACTCGGTGGCCGCCGATCGTATCCAGGCCAAGATAGCCGTCGGCCTGCAGGAGAGTGCGCGGCAGAACCGGTACGCTGAGGTCCGTGCAAGTGACAGAACCGAATGTCAGCTCGCGGATCGGGACGGTCCGGGCAGGCAAAGTGCGCACTATGCCTTCCACCAGAACCGTCTTGCCGAGCTGCAAACCGAGAGTCGTTGCCACATCTTCGGCAAGGATCGACCGGTCGGCGCCGGTATCGACGACGAAGCGGAACGGTCCCGCGCCGTCGATTTTCACATCCAAGGTGAGGTGGTTCGAAGTTACTTTGATCTCCGCCGGAAGCGGTGCGGACAGCCCCGGTACGAGCGGAGTTTGGCCCATAGCAGCCCTGGCAAGAACAAGAGATGCCGCGCCGTGCCCCAAGAGCCGCCGTCGCGACAGATTTGCGAGCGAGCCGAGTGTGTTCATTGGTACCCCCAAAACAGCCGAAACAGCCCTACTTGCCATTCCGCCGCACGCCTCAATTCTAACAGTGAAGCGCTGCGCCTGCCCCAGGGGATTTTGACGCGAGGGACGCGATTATATCCGGGTGGATCAGGTTCTAGGCCCGCTTCCGGTTCACCCAGCCGTTATTCGACGACAGTTTGAGGCGGTATTCATGCCGGCCGTAATCCACGGATACCGCGGCGAACTGTCTGAGGAAGTTGAGCCCGATCAGCAAGGCAGGCTTGTCGGCCAGATCCCAGATCTTGAAGACGTCGAGATCGGCGATCGCCAGCTCGCAGCCGGAGAATTCGAGGTTCCCGAGCAGGATCGTGTCCACCTTGACGACGCGGCCGATGCTTGTACCGCCGGTAATGCCGGTGAGCTCGATGTCCCTGACGCCGGCATAGGCCGAATTCCGCTTCAGCAGCTCCCTCTGGAGCGGCCCGTTGCCGACCGAAACTTCTGCGCCGGAATCGATGAAGGCTACGGTGCTCACCCCATCGACCAGACATTCTACCGACCGCAGGTGTCCGGAGTAGCCTTGCGCCTCAAGACGCGTCTCGTTGTCCGATACGCGGTTTTCCGTAAACAAGATGGGGCGAGGTTCGACGATCTGCATGGTCCGGCGACTGAAATCGAATACCACGCGATGGCTGCCGATAGCGTCCAGTCCGAGATAACCGTCCGCCTGAACCATCTTGCGCGGCAGTACAGGCACCTGGAGGTTGTCGCGGATCACCGAACCGAATTTCAGCACCGCCACGGGCACGCTCTGAGCCGGTACGGCCCGGATGATGCCCTGCACCATCACTTGTTTGCCCATCGGCAAATGCAATGTTTCGGCCAGTTCTAAGGAAAGCACGCTGCGGTCGGCGCCTGTGTCGACGACGAAGCGGAACGGACCCTTCTCGTTTATCCGCACATCGATCAGCAGTTGCTTGGGCGTGACCTTGATCTGCGCCGGCAGCGGCTCGAAGCCGCCGTTGTCCGCGGCCTGGCCGAATGCGGACCTCGCGAACGCCAGCGATGCCATGCCGTATCCGAGCACATGCCGACGCGTGGCAAACATCCTGTTCATGCGATCCCCAATGCGGCTCGTTGCGACTGGCCGCTTTGCTGCAATGCCGACAGCACTATGGTCATGCAAGCAGGCCGTTTTTGGGCAAGCGATTGTCTCAAGTGAAACTAATGCGCGACACGGGAATCCCCGATCCGGAGCCCGCTATTTGGTGGCTTGCATGCCCCGGGTCGCCTCGATCTCGGCGGCTTTTTTCTCGCAAAGCTCGACGATGTGCTCGACGAGGTCCTTGTTGTCGATCCGGTAGACCGGCTCGCCGTTGAGATAGACTTGGCCGTGACCCTTGCCGGCGCCGCCGCCGGTGAAGCCGAGATCGGTCTCGCGCGCCTCGCCCGGTCCGTTCACCACGCAGCCGATGATCGACAGAGACATGGGCGTGGTGATGTGCCTGAGGCGGTCTTCCAGGAGGCGCACCGTGTCGATCACGTCGAAGCCCTGCCGCGCGCAGGAGGGACACGAAATGATGTTGACCCCGCGGTGGCGCAGATCGAGCGACTTCAGGATGTCGAACCCGACGCGCACCTCTTCCACCGGATCGGCGGAGAGCGAGACGCGGATGGTATCGCCGATGCCGCTCCACAACAGCATGCCCATGCCGACGGAGGACTTCACCGTGCCGGAGATCATGCCGCCCGCCTCGGTGATGCCGAGATGCAGCGGGCAGTCGATGGCGCCCGCCAGCGCCCGGTAGGCGGCGACCGCCAGGAAGGGATCGGAGGCCTTCACCGAAATCTTGTATTCGCGGAAGTCGTTGTCATCGAGAATCTTGGCGTGCCCCAGGGCGCTTTCGACCATCGCCTCGGGGCAAGGCTCGCCGTATTTCTCCATCAGCTCTTTTTCGAGCGAGCCGGCGTTGACGCCGATGCGCATGGAGCAGCCGTGATCCTTGGCCGCCTGGACGACTTCCTTCACCCGCGCCGCGCTGCCGATGTTGCCGGGATTGATGCGCAGGCAGGCCGCGCCCGCTTCCGCCGCTTCGATGGCGCGCTTGTAGTGGAAGTGGATGTCGGCGACGACCGGAATGCGCGAGGCCTTGCAGATCGCCTTCATGGCGGCCGTGGATTCCTCGTCGGGGCATGAGACGCGCACGATGTCGGCGCCCGCCTCCTCGATGCGACGGATCTGGTCGATGGTGGCGCGCGCGTCCGAGGTGACGGTGTTCGTCATGGTCTGGACGCTGATCGGCGCGTCGCCGCCGATCGCCACTTTGCCAACGTGGATTTGTCTGCTTTTCCGCCGATGGATGTCCCGGTAGGGTCGTTCGCTCATGGCAACCTTTCGTCAGCGGCTTCTTCGCCGTTACCTGCGCTGGTTACCATTATAGCGATCCATAATCGACTGCGGATCGAGGGAAACCGCTTCGGCCGTTTCCTGGCTGTGCCCGACCACACCTACCGGAGCCCCGTCGAGGTCGATGACCACGCCGCCTGCGTCCGATGTGGTTAATGTCATCCCGACCAGATTGGGCACCTTGTAGGTGTCGCCGGGCTTCAGCGTCCGGTTCAGGAAAACCTTGCCATCCGGGCCTTGCACGAGAATCTTGGTCACCACGCGCGCCCGCAGGACGACGCGCGCGTTCTTGTTCTGCGCGCCGTAGACCTGCCCTTGCGGCAAGACATCGGGCGCCACACCCGACGGCTGAAGCGTCGACGAGCCGGTCGCGGACTGCACCCCGTTAGCGGATTGCGCGGCCAGCGGATCGGCGATGCTGGTGTCGACCGGAGCCGTCAGCGGTTGCGTAACGGTAAGTTGCACGGGCGGCTTGGGCTTGTGCGCGACAGGCCGCGTCATGACCGCGGGCGGAGGTGCCACCTCCGGCTCGCTGAGCGCGCGGTCGACCGACGCAGCGAGCTGATAGGCGCCGTAGACGACGAGCACCAGCACGATGCCCGCCATGATCTTCCAGCCGTGCGGCATGCGGTGTTCGGATTCCTCGTCGATCACCGTGATCGGCGGCGTCGCGGTGTCGGAGCGGCCGGCGATCTCGGCCTTGAAGCGTTCGACGCACTGGACGGCGTCGAGACCGAGATAATCCGCATACGAACGAACGAAGCCGATGGCGTAGGTGCGTCCGGGAAGCGCGTCGATGCGATCCTCTTCCAATGCCTCCAGATGTTCCTTGCGGATCTTCAGGGAGCGCGACACGGTGGCGAGGTCGTCGCCCCTTCTCAACCGTGCGGTGCGCAGGTCCTGTCCGACGTTGTCGAGCGGAGCGTCCATATCGCCCGAAATCTCGCGCAAATGGATGCGGCGGCGATCGAGGCCGCCCTGTTCGTCCAACGTGAGGCGCGTGACTTTGGTCATAAGTTTACAAGCACCCGAAAGCGAGGCCGCACGGGCCAGCGGAGCAATTATCCTGCCGCTTCCATTAGTATCTTAATTCCAGCCGTCAAGCCACGGGAATAAAGATATTTCATCTATGTACATGTACGTTGCAGTAGGCCCGCGCGCGCGCACCGGCACTAGGTGCCTTCCCCGCCTATAGCTAAAACGTCATTTCAGCACGACGCCCCGCTCGGCGGCGAAGGCCGCCAGCCGGCCGCGCAGCGAATGATCGGCGCGACCGCACAATTTTTCAACGAACTGAGCGGTTTCGCTGTAGTTGAGACTTCGGATCATCATTTTTACCGGGCCGATGTGGCCGGGCGACATCGACAGGGTCCGAAGCCCCAGGCCGACCAGTGCCATGGCGTCCAGCGGCCGGCCGGCCATCTCCCCGCAAAGCGAGACCTCACCGCCGCAATCGGCCGCGCTGCGGACAATCTGGCGAATCAGGGTCAAGGATGCCGGGTTCAGCATGTCGTAGCGCCGGGAGACGCGCGGGTTGGTGCGATCCACGGCAAAGGCCAGGGACAACAGATCGTTCGAACCGATCGAGACGAAATCGGCGCTGCGCATGATCTGCGGCAGCATGAACATCAGGGCCGGGACCTCCAGCATGGCGCCGACCAGAACTTGGCGAGGCTGGGTCTGTCCCAGGAGGCGCGCCCGCTCGATCTCGCGGTCCACCAGGGCGCGCGCCGAGTTGAACTCGGCCACGTGACTGACCATCGGCAACAGGATGCGCAGCACCTTACGATCCGAGGCGGCGAGCAGCGCACGCACCTGGTAGCGCAGCAGCGCCGGACGGTCGAGCGCGATGCGGATGGCGCGCCAGCCGAGCGCGGGGTTCTCCTCGCGCTCGAAGCGCGCGTAGGGCAGCACCTTGTCGCCGCCCAGGTCGAGGGTGCGGAATACCACCGGCTTGTCGCCGGCCGCGTCGAGAATCTCGCGATAGAAATTCGCCTGATCTTTGAGGCGCGGCATCATCTCGCCGATCATGAACTGGAGCTCGGTGCGGAACAGGCCGATGCCGTCGGCGCCGGATTCGTGCAGATGCGGCATGTCGAGCATCAGGCCCGCGTTCATCATCAGCCTGATGTGAACGCCGTCCTTCGTCTCGGCGGGCAGATCGCGCACCGTCGCGAACTGAGCGACACGCTGGGCGCGCATCCAACGTTTGGCCTCGAAGGCGGCCACGACATCCTGCGGCGGGCGAAGATGCGTCTCGCCGGTTTCGCCGTCCACGGCGACGAGATCGCCCGCCCTGGCGGCGTCCGTGATGCCTTTTGTGTCGCTCACCAGCGGCAGGCCCATCGCGCGCGCCACGATGGCGACGTGCGAGGTGGAGGCCGCCTCTTCCAGCACCAGCGCCTGAAGCCGGTCGCGGCGGTAATCGAGCAGTTCCGCCGGGCCCATCGCGCGCGCTATCAGCACCGCATCGCGCGGCAGTTCCCGGTTCATCTTCTCGTCGTCGCCCGTCAGATGGCGCAACAGCCGCCGCGCCAGATCCTCCAGATCGTGCGCGCGCTCCCTGAGGATTGGGTCGTTCAGACGGCTGACCTTGTGGCGCATTTCGTCCTGCACGCGCTCCACCGCCGCCTCGGCGGTGAGGCCGGTGTGCACTGCAT
The DNA here is from genome assembly GCA_003158585.1 of Alphaproteobacteria bacterium. GTDB lineage: Bacteria > Pseudomonadota > Alphaproteobacteria > Micropepsales > Micropepsaceae > Rhizomicrobium. Next base: position 15,249 of record PMKE01000108.1, on the reverse strand, counting down.
CGCGGATGCGCTGGCGCCAACCCTGGTCGTGGGCGAACATGCGGAAGGTCTCGATCACCTCGCGGCTTTCGCCGGTGAGGTCCAGCTCGCTGGAATCCAGCATGTCGTCGACGGAGCTGCGCAGCACGCCGATCGCCGCTTCCAGGCGGACGAGTTCCTCCTGCGGATTGTCCGCGATCATCTTTTCGACCTTGACGCGCGGCTGGTGCAGAACGACGTGCCCGACGGCTACGCCGTCCGACAATCCCTCGCCGCGGAATTTACGCGTCCGGTCTAGGCTGAGTTCCGGCTCGTCCAGTTCGGCGAGGTTGAACAGAACGCCCTGCGCCACGATTTCGGCCAGCACCATCGCCACCGTCTGAAGCGCCTCGACTTCCTCTTCCGCGTATTGGCGCGCGGCACGGTTCTGCACGGTGAGCACGCCGAACACCTGCCCGCCGCGCACGATCGGTACGCCGAGGAAGGAATGGTACGGGTCTTCGCCCGTCTCCGGGCGGTAGGAAAAGCGCGGGTGGCTGGGGGCGTCGCTGAGATTGACCGGCTCGCCCGTCTCGGCGACGAGGCCGACGAGGCCTTCACCGGACTTCATGCGCGTGCGGTGGACGGCGCCGGGATTGAGGCCTTCGGTGGCAAACAGCTCAAGCGTCTTGCCGGATCGGCGCAGATAGATCGAACAGACCTCCGCCACCATGTTGGCCGCGATGACCGTAACGAGCTTGTCAAGACGCGACTGGGCGCTCGCCTTCTCGGCCATGATCTCGCGCAGCCGCCGCAGGAGCGTGCGAGGTCCCTGGGCGGCGACGGGGGGCATCAGTCGTGCTCCTCTCTCATGCAACCTCCAGCTCGAACGCCGAATGCAGGGCGCGGACGGCGAGTTCGACGTATTCCTCGGCGATCAGCACGCTGACCTTGATCTCGGAGGTGGAGATCACCTGGATGTTGATACCCTTATCGGACAGGGTGCGGAACATGGTCTGCGCCACGCCGGGATGCGCCCGCATGCCGATGCCGATGATCGACACCTTGGCGACGTTCGCGTCCGAGGTGATCTCGCGATAGCCGATGGCCGGGCCTGCGTCTTCCAGCGACTTGAGGGCGCGTGCCAGTTCGGAGCGGTTGCAGGTGAAGGTGAGATCGGTGCGCCGGCCGTCCTCCGAGACGTTCTGTACGATCATGTCGACGTTGACGCCGGCATCCGCCAGCGGCCCGAAGATGGCGGCCGCGATGCCGGGACGATCCGGAATCTTCATCAGCGAAATCTTCGCTTCGTCGCGCGAATAGGCAATGCCGGTGACCGGTTTCTTTTCCACGATGTCTTCCTCGTCGCACAGAAGCGTGCCGCCCGCGTCGGGATCGAAGGTCGAAAGCACCCGGACGGGCACGCGATAAAGCATAGCGATTTCCACCGAGCGCGTCTGAAGCACNNCGCGGGTCGGTGGTGTAGACGCCGTCGACGTCGGTGTAGATGTCGCAGCGGTCGGCCTTGATGGCGGCGGCGACCGCCACGGCGCTGGTGTCGGAACCGCCGCGGCCGAGCGTGGAGATGCGGTTGTCCGGTGCGATGCCCTGGAACCCAGCCACCACGGCAACCTGCCCCTGCGCCATTCTTTCGTTGAGCAACTCGGGATCGATGCCCTCGATGCGGGCCGAGCCGTGCATGGCGGAGGTGCGGACGGGAATCTGCCAGCCCATCCAGGAGCGCGCCGGCACCCCGATGGCGCCCAGCGCTACAGCCAGCAGGCCGGAAGTGATCTGCTCCCCGGCCGCCACCACCACGTCGTATTCGCGGGCGTCGTGCAGGGGGGAGAGTTCGCGCGCCCAGCCGACCAGCTTGTTGGTCTCGCCCGCCATCGCCGAGACCACCACCGCCACCTGATGGCCGCGGTCGACCTCTTTCTTGACCAGGGTCGCGACATGGCGAATGCGATCCAGGTCGGCCACCGAGGTACCGCCGAATTTCATCGCAATCTTCGCCATGACCAAGTCCGTTTGCGTGTTTGCCGATCTAGAGCATTTCACCGTTTTACATAAACGGATGAAATGCTCTATCTCTTTGTATTGTCGCGCTCCATACCCGAAACCGGTACCCACTTTTCGGTGGAGCGCTCTTGGGTCATACATAAACGGCAGTTGACCGCTGCTCAACGCCGAAAGACGGGCATGACCGACGCACCCTCGATCGATCCGGCTGAAGTCGCCAAGTTCTCCGCCCTGGCTGCCGAATGGTGGGACCCGGCGGGCAAATTCGCCCCCCTACACCGCTTCAACCCGGTCCGGCTGGGCTATATCCGGGAGACGGCGGCTGCGCATTTCGGGCGGCAGGGGTTGAAACCGTTCGAGGGGCTGGCGCTGCTCGACATCGGCTGTGGCGGGGGGCTGCTTTCAGAGCCGATGGCCCGGCTGGGCTTCACGGTGCTGGGGGCCGACGCCTCCGAGAAGAACGTCAAGACTGCCGCCACCCACGCGGCAGGTGCGGGCCTTGCCGTGGACTACCGGGCGACGACGGCCGAATCACTTGCCGCGGAGGGCGCCGCCTTCGATGTCGTCCTCAACATGGAGGTGGTCGAACACGTCGCCGACCTGCCCGGCTATCTGCGGGCGTGCGCCAAGCTGGTGAAGCCCGGCGGGCTGATGTTCGTGGCGACGCTGAACAAGACCCTCAAGTCGCTGGTGCTGGCGAAGTATGGCGCCGAGTACGTGCTGCGCTGGCTGCCGCCCGGCTCCCATGACTGGAACCGGTTTGTCGAGCCGGAGCGGTTGCAGAAGATGCTCAAGGACTCCGGCCTCTCGATCCTCAAGACCCAGGGCGTGATCTTCGATCCGCTGGCTTGGGCGTGGAAACTGTCGAGCGATACGGATGTGAACTACATGGTGGTGGCGGGGAAATGATGACTTCTCCCTCGCCCCCACTTGGGGGAGAGGGCCGGGGTGAGGGGGATGGTCAGAGAGACCACCGAGGAAAAGCGAAAATCGCTTCAGGTCAATCGCGAGCGGGCGCGAAAGATGCGCCATGAACCGGTACCGATGGAGGAGCTTTTCTGGTCGGAGGTCCGCAACCGCAAATTGGGCGGCTACAAATTTAAGCGCCAGCATCTCATCGGCCGCTACATCGTCGATTTTGTTTGCGTCGAGCATAGGCTGATCGTGGAAATGGATGGGCCGTTTCATGCCGCGCGGGTGGAATACGACGCGGTACGAGACGCTTTCCTGCAAGCGCAGGGTTATCGCGTACTGCGTTTCCCGAACAAATATGCGGCAGAGGACATCGGTATCGTGCTCTTGACTGTGAAGCATGCGATCGAGACCGGCACCCCCTCACCCTAACCCTCTCCCCCAAGTGGGGGCGAGGGAATACTCCATCCTTCTCCCTCTCCCCCGCAGGGGGAGAGGGTTGGGGTGAGGGGGCAACCTCAACCTCTCTTCAGTTCGCCTCTTCGTCCAAATCCGGCGGGAGCGGGGCCACTTCGACGCCTTCGTCGATCAGCTCTTTGGCTTCCTTGACTGTGGCTTCGCCGTAGATGTGGCGTTCGTCGGTTTCGCCGTAGTGGATCTTGCGCGCTTCTTCGGGGAACTTCGGACCGACGTATTCCGCGTTCTCCTTGATGTACTTGCGCATGCCGGTCATGAACTGGCGCATCTTCTTCAGTTCGTCGGCGGCCGGGGCGTCCTTCTTGGTGCCCGCGACGGCGGGCGCCATGATGCCTTTTTCGATCTTGTGGGTTGAGCACATCGGACAGACCAGCTTACCGCTCGCGGCTTGTTCGTCGAAGGCCGCGCCCGACTGGAACCAGCCCTCGAACTCGTGGCTGTTCTCGCATCTGAGGTTGTAGACGATCACCTTGCGTCTCCCGAACGCAAAAGCATCGGCCGAAACGGCGGGTTCCGCAAGCGCCTACCCTTCACGCAAGGTGAACGGCCGGTCGTGGGAGAGGCTGGGAATCTGCGCGCGGGCGCTCTGCGACGCTGCGGGGTCGATCTCCGCGATAATCACACAGGGATCGCTCCCGGCTTCAGCCAGCACCTCGCCCCAGGGCGAAACGATCAGCGAGTGCCCATAGGTGTGGCGGCCGTTGGCGTGCGTACCGCCTTGCGCGGGCGCCACGACGAAGGCGCCGTTCTCGATGGCGCGCGCCCTGAGCAGCACATGCCAATGCGCCTTGCCGGTCGTTTCGGTGAAGGCCGAGGGAACGGTGAAGAGGAACGCGCCTGCCTGCGCCAAAGCGCGATAGAGCTGCGGGAAACGCAAGTCGTAGCAGACCGTCATTCCCAGCTTGCCCCACGGCAGCGCCGCCGGCACCGCCCGGTCGCCGCCCGCGACGGAAACGGATTCGCGATAGCGCTCGCCGGAAGGCAGGTCGACATCGAACATGTGAATCTTGTTGTAGCGCGCCGCGACCTCGCCTTTCGGGTCGATCAGGTAGGAGCGGTTGGCGGTTTTGGTTTTGCTCACCTTGATCGCCAGCGAGCCGATCAGAAGCCAGGCGCCTAGTTCGGCGGCAAGCGCACGGAACGCAGGCAGCGCGGGATCGGTCTCTTCGGGGAGGCAGCGCTCAAGCTTGGCGGCGCCGTCCGCCGCCATAAGAGTCGTGTTTTCCGGCGTGGCGATGAACTCGGCGCCCAACATCCGCGCCTCGCGGATCAGCGCCGAGGCGGTGCGAAGGTTCTCCGCCACGTCGTCCGACGAGCAGAGCTGCACGCAGGCGGCGCGGAAGGTGCTCATTCCGCCAACAGGGCGTCGAGCTTGCCGGCGCGGTCGAGGGCGTAAAGCTCCTCGCAGCCGCCGACATGGTGCTCGCCGATGAAAATCTGCGGTACGGTGCGCGCGCCGCAAGTCTTGGCCTGCATGTCCGCGCGGGCGGCGTCGTCCACGAAGATGTCGATTTCCTCGAACGGCACGCCCTTTTTGGCCAGAAGGGATTTCGCCCTGACGCAGTAGGGGCAAATCGGCGTGGTGTAGATGCGGACCTTGGACATGACCTCACGTCGTGCGATGACCACACCCTTATATAGTGTCTGTAAGCGGACGAACAACGCGCGACAACGCCAGGACGAAGACTTTTGCCGCTCCCGCCCGCTTCAACGCCCTGGCACAGGCATTTGCGGTGGCACCTGTCGTTAACACATCGTCAACCAACAGCATCTTTTTGCCTTCGACGGCGGGTTTGCGCTCCCTGGGAACGGCAAACGCACCCCGGACATTGCGACGCCGGGCGCTCGCCGAAGGCATCTCGCCCTGGCTGGGCGTCTTACGGGTACGCCACAGCGAATGGACGTCCAAAGGAACTCCCGAGAATCGCGACAAGGCACGGGCCAGTTCCGCCGACTGGTTGTAGCGGCGCTTCCACAGCCGGAGGCGATGCAGCGGCACCGGCACGATTACATCGGTTTGTGACAGCAGCTCGCGCCCGGTGCGCTCCAGCCAGCGGCCGAATGCCGGTACGAGGTCGAGCCTGTCGGCATGCTTGAGCGCCAGCACCGGTTTCCGGCTGGCGTCGTCGTAACGCAGGATGGCGCGCGCCTTGTCGAAAGCGGGCGGCTGCGCGATGCAGGCGGCGCACTCCGTTTCCTCGATGGGATCGAAGTCGAACGGCAGGCCGCAGACCTTGCAAACCGGGCCGTCGAGGAAATGCAGCTCCTTCCAGCATTCGGGGCAGAGGCTGTCCGGGTCCTGCACCGGCTCGCGGCAGACGATGCAGAGCGGCGGATAGACAAGATCGAGGACGCTGCGTCCCGCCCGCCGCCAGCCGCTCTCCCTCGCGATCATCATTCTGCTAGTGTACAGCGATGAAGGACGGTCCGCCGCGGATTTTCGACGCTCATGCACAGGCGCTGCATCGCAGCCGCGCTGCGCGGATGGCGGGCGAACGGTTCCTGACAGCCGAGGCGTTGGAGGGGGTCCGAGTCCGCCTCGCGCCGGTGAACCGGACGTTCGCCACCGCGCTACTGATAGATGGGTATGGCGGGGCGGATATTCAAGACCTGGCTGCGGCGTGGCGCAACGTTGCATTCGATGCGCAGGAGCGGCTGGAAACTATGGGCGGCTTCGATCTGGCAGTGAGCGTGCTGTCGCTGCACGGGCTGAACGACCTGCCCGGCGCGCTGGTGCAAATCCGCCGGGCGCTGAAACCGGACGGGCTGTTCGTGGCGGCGATGTTCGGCGGCTCGACACTGACGGAACTGCGGGATTCGTTTGCCGAGGGCGAGATCGCCACGCTGGGCGGGATCACCCCGCGCGTGGCACCGATGGCCGACGTGCGCGAACTGGGCACATTGCTGCAACGCGCCGGTTTCGAAATGCCGGTGGCTGATGTCGAACGCACGACGGTGCGTTACCGCCACTTCTCGACGTTGATTGCCGATCTCAGGCTGATGGGCGAAACAAACGCGATGCTCGGAAGGCGGCCCTTGTCGCGCACCACCCTCGCCGCTTCACTGGCGCATTACAGCGCCGCGCACGCCGAAGCGGACGGCCGCCTGCGGGCAACTTTCGACATCGTCTATCTGAGCGGCTGGTCGCCGCGCTAGCCGTAGGTGCAGTCCCCCCTCCGCTTCGCTCGCAAGTGCTCGCTCAGCACCTCCCCCGTAAACGGGGGAGGAAAGAGAACGAGCGCGCGCAAATATCTTTCCTCCCCCGCTTACGGGGGAGGTGTCCGGCGAAGCTCCGAAGGAGCGAAGACGGACGGAGGGGGGATTATTTGTGCGCAGGACCGTTCAAGAATGCAGCGATCACCGGATCGGCTTCCATCGCCTTGCGTTCGTCTTCGCTCGGCAGCGAGGGTTTGTCGCGTTCGGCGTTGACCATGCAGAGGAAGCCGAGCGGCTGCCCCGCATTGGCGCGGAACTGGTGCCACGTCCAGGGCTCGATGGTGACGAGATCGTTGGTGCCGACCTTGTGGACCTCACCGCCGATCAGGCACTCGCCCTCGCCGCGCAGGATCAGCACGGCATGCATGTGGTCGTGGCGTTCGAGGGTCGAATAGCCCCCGCTTGCCATCTCGAAATAGCGCAGCTCGCCTTTCAGCGCCGGATCGTGGAACAAAGTCTGCCGCGTGATCGCCTTGAAGGGGGCGCTGCCCTCCTCCTTGTAGGCGAGCACATCCGTGCCTTCCCAGCGGAAGTCGGCGAAGCGGCGGATGGGAGATTTTTTTGCCATCGTTATCCGGCCCTGCGTACGGCCGCCGCGTAGCGCGCCGTCTCTTCGGTGATCTTCTCGCCTGCCGATAGAAGGCTGCCGCCGACCATCAGCATGACATCCGTGCCGTAGAATTCCAGTATTCCCGGAACGAGGTCGAGCGACATGCCGCCGGCCGGAACCGGCACACAGGGTTTGATGCCGGGCCACTCCCGCCGCGCGAAGTCCGCCAGGCGGCGGCATTCCTCGGGTGTGTAGCCGAAGCGCCCGCCGTGATTGGGGAAGATCGTGGCGTCGGCGCCGAACAGGCGGAACAGCTTGCCGAGCAGGAAGGACGGCGCGATGGGCACGCCCGCCATGCTGGGATGCGCCATAAAGATGAAATCCGGGTTCTCCTTCACGACCGTATGGAACTGCGCCACGCCCACCAGCATGGGCGTCACCAGCATGGCGGCGACGCCGCTGGCGCGGCACACCGCTATCTGTCGTCGGATGGCGTCGAGATTGCCGTTGAGGCTCGGCATATAGAGCGTCGGCGTGCCGCTTTGCGCGGCTGCTTTCGCCACGGCTTCGGCCACGGCGGGGACGCGCTCGGCGAAGGGACTGTATTGCTGATCGGCGATGCCGTGATCGTCCTTGATGACGTCTATGCCGCCGAGCGCGATTGCTCCCGCCAGCTTCGCCAGCGCCGCGGGCGGCAGGCCCTGCGGCTTCAGTGCCGTCGAGCTGAGGGCTCCCTTAGCCTTGAGCCGCGCGCGCAATCCCTGAAGACCGTGGTTCGGCCCGCCGAAGACCTTGGCGAGGTCCTCGGGAAATTCCGCGTCGATCAGCGTCACGTCGGTCTGCAGCGAGGTGTTGCCGAACAGCATGTTTAGAAGCTGGCCGGCCTCGAAGCCGGTGGTGACAGGGGCAAGCCCGATGCGCACGTCATACATACCGCCGCCGCGGTCGGCGATGTCGTCCACCCGGCCGACTACCTCGTTCAGCACGTAGGCATCGTCGATGGGATCGAGCGGCATCTCAACGCTCTGCTCGACGGCGATGGCGTGCGCGCGGGCGGCGATTGACCTTGCGTCACTCCGGACGCGGTAGACGGCTTCGATGCGGCTCTTCATGCGGCCACGATAGAGCATGATCTTCTGGGATTGAAGCGCCTGCGCCGGAGAGATTTTGCGCCGCGGGCAGGAGAAGGGCGAAGCGCGTAGCGGGGACTACGGGCGAGCCCTTCGACGAACCCGCGACGCAAAATCGCCCGGCCCTTCGGGTTGCGCGCTGGCGGGCGTCCGCTTCGTCGCGCCGCTCGACCGATGTCCCCGCATCGCTCTTCGCGGCGCTCCTTGCGGCCTTCGCTGCTGCGCAGCTTCGGTTCGCTTAATGCTTTCTCAGACCGCTGGAGCCTCATCGAAGACAAGCGAATCGCCTAGCCAGCGCGCAACGCAGACGTTTCCATCCCAGAAGATCATGCTCTGGCAACGTGTGCGGGGCGCGGCGCAAGAAAAATCAGACGTGGATACTCTGGAACAGGGTCAGGACTTTGGCGCCGAGTGTCTGGACCGCCGTGACGATGACTATGGCGATGAGCGAGGCGACCAGGGCGTATTCGATGGCGGTCGAGCCGCGCGCGTCGCGGGCGAAGGCGCCTAGAGCAGGTCGCGCAGCATCGGCACCAGCGGCGCGTCCGCGGGGGGCATCGGGTAGTTCGTCAGGTCCTTGGGCCGCACCCACTTGAGCGCCGAATGCTCCAGCGTCTGCGGCACCCCTTCCCAGCGGCGGCAGACGTAGAGCGGCATGAGCAAATGAAAGTCCGCGTAACTGTGCGACGCAAAGGTGAAGGGCGCCAGACATGCCTCTTTCACCGTAATCCCAAGCTCCTCGCGAAGCTCGCGGATCAAGGTCTGTTCCGGGGTCTCGCCCGGCTCCATCTTGCCGCCCGGAAATTCCCACAGCCCACCCATACGGTCGCCGGCGGGCCTTTGCGCGATCAGTACGCGCCCGTCGGGATCGACAAGCGCGCAAGCGGCGACCAGAACCACTTTCTGCGGCATGCGATCGACTCCAATATGCAGGGCGGTCCGTTTAAGACCGGTTCATACGGCCGTGCAATTCCGAACCCCCGGATTAACCAAACAGCAAACCGATGGCGGGGGCCCTATTCCTTTTTCTGCGAGGGATTCCCGCTTCTTGAGTAGTCCGGCCGGCGGATCAGCCAGATCACCGGGAAGACGATCAAGGTTATCCAGAACATGAACAGAAAATCGTTGGCAAAGGCGTCGATGGCGGAGCGGATTTCGATGGCGCCGTTGAGAGCGGCGCGTCCCATCGGCATCTGCGGGTTGAGGAGCATGGAGGGTGCGTTGACGCCGAGCGCCCGGTTGAACGGCGTGGCGAAGCGCGTCAGGGTCGAATGGATGGCCTGGACGCTGTGGCTGAGGACCGTCGTGGTGACCGAAATGCCGATGGCCGCGCCGATGTTGCGGACGAGATTCATCGTGGCGGTGCCGTCCGTCCTGAGGCGGCCGGGCATGGTGGCGAAGGCAACGAGCTGAAGCGGCGAAAAAACAAACCCCAGGCCGAAGCCCTGGATCACCGTCACGAAAAGAAGGTGGTAAGCGTCGATCGAAGGCGTCCAGTGCGCCATCTCCCACAACGACCAGGACATCGCCGCAGCCCCGATAGTCAACAGGAAGCGCGGATCGACGTGGTTCGCCAGCCTGCCCGTCAGCATCAATGCCACGATGGTCCCAAACCCGCGCGGCCCCAGCAGAAGTCCCGAGTCCAGCGCAGAGTAGCCCGCGAGCGTCTGAAGGAACGGCGGCATCAGCGCGGTGGAGGCCAGGAGCACGGCGCCGACGACGAACATCAAAACCTGCCCCAGCACGAAATTGCGGTCGGTGAAAATGGCCTTCTGAAGGAAGGTATTTTTCGCCGTCAGCATGTGCACGGTGACGAGATAGAGCCCGAGGCAGGCCAGCGTGCATTCGACGATGGTCTCGGTGGACGAGAACCAGTCGTTGTCGGTACCGCGGTCCAGCATCAGTTGCAGGGCGCCGACACCGAGCGCCATGAAGGCGAAGCCGGACCAGTCGAATTTCAGCTTGGCGTCGTGTTCGGTGTCCTTGAAGAACAGCCACAACCCTGCCGTCGCCGCCACGCCGAACGGCAGGTTGACGTAGAACACCCAGCGCCAGCTATAGGCATCCGTGAGCCAGCCGCCCAGCATCGGCCCCAGGATCGGCCCCAGCATGATGCCGATGCCGAAGGTCGCCATCGCCTGGCCGCGCTTCTCGGGCGGGTAAAGGTCGAGCATCACGGTCTGCGACACGGGTGCCAGCGCCGCGCCGAAGACTCCCTGGACCACGCGGAAGAAGACCATCTCCGTGAGGGTCTCCGCCGCGCCGCACAGCATCGAGGCGATTGTGAAGCCCATCATCGAGACGATGAGGACGTTCTTCTTGCCGAAGCGCGTGGCGATCCAGGCGACCGGCGCGGTCATCACCGCCGAGGCCACGATGTAGGAGGTCAAGACCCAGGTGATCTCGTCGCGCGAGGCCGACATGCCGCCCTGCATGTAGGGCAAAGCGACGTTGCAGATCGTGGTGTCGAGCGCCTGCATCATCACGCCCGCCATGGCGCACATGATGACGACGCTCAGCTCGAACTTGCTGGCGTAGTGGCCGTGTGTGTAGGTCTCGGCGGGGGGTGTCATGCTAAGCGGCGCATCGGCGATCTAGGAATTGCGAGAGCAATTGCCTTGTCGCACAGGCTTTGTGCGACTCAAAACCTTTTTTCCGCTTGCAGAGCCTTCAGGATTTGCAGGGCGCGTCGCAACCGCTTGCCGTATGGGTGCTCCCGCAATGTTGGCGGCGGCATTTGCGGTATTGGGCGACGGATTCCTCGAACTTCTTTCCGGCCTCGGCGGGCGAAAGGCCGGCGAGCGTTTCCGCCATCGCGCGGCCGACGTCGAAGTGCTGGTAATCTATCGGGCTGTCCCAGTTGCCGCCCCAGACCAGGAAGCCGTTCTCTGCGAAGATATCGACCACCATTTCGGCCGTGCCGCGGCGCTCCGGCTTGCCCGGACGGCGGACCTGGCGGTTGAAGTAGTCGGCGCCTGCCGCGGGGTCGAAGGTGAAGGTCGCGCCGTTGCGCGTCACATAGGGGTTTTCGACGGGGTTTAGGTCGATGGCCAGACCGTAGGCGTGCAGCGATATCTTGCCGCCGCCCGCGATTTCGCGGTGGTTGAAGCTTGAGGTGTTGTCGGCGGCCATCGAGGCCTCGTCATCGCCGCCATAAGCATCCATCAGCCGCGCCTTCGCTATGGGGAATTTCCGCGCCCGCAGAGTCTCGAAGATGCGCAGTACGCGATCCGCCACGGCATCCATGACGACGATCTCGCCGTCGTCATGCCGAATGCCCGCGAAATCGACATAGGAGAATTTCACCAGCCGCAGCCGCTCGCATCCCACCGGCGCGCCGGGACCCAGGACGTGCGTCACCTTCATATCGGCGCAAAGGGCATCGGAGACAGGAAGAACGGCGTTCTCTGCATGCGCGGCCGAAGCCGCGGCAGCCAGAAGCATCATCGCTGCGAATGTGGAAAACGAATATCGCATGTCCATTAGTTCCCTCACCGAACGAAAAAATTGTCATCCCCTGCCGGGCATCCCAAGCATTGCGAAGCACGCGATATGATCAAGTCCAGAAAGAAGCTTGGACTTTGCAGAGAGTCTAAAACCACAGATCATCATAGAAAACCGGGTTCCGTCCCCTCGCAATGTGCCGGGCGCGGCTCTCTACAGGTTGATCTCACACAGCACCGCGAATGCAAGTCAGTCGTGAAGTTAGCAATCTTGGATGCGAGCAAAGAACGACAGTATAATTACAGGTTGCAGAGTCGGTATGAGTACCACCGCTTTCGAATTCGGGGGGCAGACATGACCGAAAGCAGCGAACCCATTTCCGGGCAATCGAACGGTACACCGCAGAAACGACGCGGCATCGTGCATCACGTGAAGCACCACGCTTCCAGATTCCGGGACAAGCTGAAGACGCGGCAAGGCGTAAAGTCGGTACTGAGTACGCTGACGACGATCGCCACTATCATACCGATGATCTGGATTCTCGGCGCGATACTGTGCCAAGTCGCCATCGAGGTCTTCGATGAATCTTTAGCCATCGAACCGATCTCCGTTCCCAGCTCGGTCGAAGCCTTGGGGTATACCCCCGATGTCGTTGCTGCGCGTCTTGGAGACGAAATCTTGAGCATTCGGTCCAACGCCGCCTCATTGATGAAATTGCAGTCCATCGCGGTAGGCAAATCCGCCGCCAGCATGATTACGCCGGACAGCACCGGTAGCGTAGTCGTGATTTCGTCGGTGCTTCGCTTCCTGCACCTATCGCGGCGAACCTACGTAACTGGTGAGATCACCGCAGAGGAAAACGGCTACCGGCTGAGACTGCGCGTCGCAGGGTACGGCGGCATCATAGGCAGCGGCCCGGAAGCCAAGAGCTCGGTCGAAGAACTCTTTCATGACGCGGCGCACGATCTGATGTTGGAGACGGAGCCATACATTGTGGGGGTCTTGGAGTACAAAGCCGACCACCTCGAAGTAGTCGAACACATCGCAAGAGACGCCATCGTGAGTTGTCGCGTGCGCCCCAACGCCGACATGTGCGCGGCGCTCGCCCACAACCTCCTCGGGGCGGTGCATTTCAAACTCGGCAAAAAACACGAAGCAGAAACAGAAGTGGAATTCAAGGAAGCAGAAGTGGAATTCGAGAATGCCGTACATCTCGCCGACCTCGCGATGTTCCATGAGAACCGAGGCGAAGTGTTTCAGGCACAAGCGATGAACTTAATTAAACGCAGACTACCTGCTCAACAAGAGTTCGGCGCCGCAATCCTCGAGTACCAGAAGGCGATCAGTCTGGACGGCAACTATGAAAGCCCGCACCTGCATCTCGCCTATACCTACAAATTGCAGGGCGACCTCGATAGTGCCCTTGAAGCTGCACAGAAGGCCTCAAAGATCAACAAATACGATATCGTGCCTCTCGTGCTCGCGGGAAGAATTTCGAGCTATTTAGGGCAATACGAAACCGGAATGAAGGCGTTCGACGATGCGACAAAGATCGACGCAAATAACGACTTCATTCGGCACTATCGGGGATTGGCGCTGCTGTTGGAGGCAAGCACGGCAACGGACGGACAAGCCGCACAACTGCGCCAATCTGCCTGCGCGGAGTTTGTAAAACGCAACAAGAATATCAAATGGGATGACGATTGGAGCGAGCGCTGCGCGAAGGCTGCTGGCAAGCCAATGTCAGACATCGACGTTCGTGAGGTGAAGCGCCGGTTGATCTAGAATTTCAATTGTTCAGCGAGGAGATGTCACTAGCTCCGATAGCTCCCGTTGATGTCGATGTAGCCGTGCGTCAGGTCGCAGGTCCAGACGCGGGCTTTGCCGCGGCCGAGGCGCAGATCGACGGCGATGTCCACTTCGAGGCCAGAGACGGCTTTGGTGGCGCGGGCTTCGTCGTACTTCGGCGCGCGATCGCCGCGCTCGGCGACGAGTTGCTTGCCGAACCAGATGCGAAGCTTATCGCGGTCGGCCTTCTCGCCCGCCTTGCCCACGGCCATTACCACGCGGCCCCAGTTGGCATCGTTGCCCGCGATGGCGGTCTTGACCAGCGGCGAATTGGCGATGGAGAGCGCTACGCGCTTGGCGGCTTCGTCGCTCTCGGCGCCCGAGACATCGACACGGATCAATTTGCCCGCGCCTTCGCCGTCGCGTACCACCTGGAGCGCCAGATCGAGCAGCAGCGCGTTCAGCTTGGCGCGTAAGTCGCGCAAGCGGCGATCGGAAGCCGAACGGATCGCGGGATTGCCCGCCTTACCCGTCGCGAACAGCAGCAGCGTGTCGCTGGTGGAGGTGTCGCTGTCCACGGTGATCGAGTTGAAGGACGGTCCCACGCCTTCTTCGAGCAAATCCTGAAGCACCCGCGCGGACAGTTTCGCGTCGGTGAAGACGTAAGCCAGCATCGTGCCCATGTCGGGCATGATCATGCCCGAGCCTTTGCACATGCCGTTGATGGTGACGGTCTTGCCGCCGATCTTCGCCTTGGCGGTCGCCATCTTGGGATAGGTGTCGGTGGTCATGATGGCCTGCACGGCCTCGCGCCAGCGGTTCGGCTTGGCCTGACGCACCAGCTTGTCCAGCACGCGCGTGATCTTCTCGAAGGGCAGCGGTTCGCCGATGACGCCCGTCGAGCCGAGGTACACCTCTTCCAGGCTGCATCCTGCGATATCGGCCGCCGCAGCCGCCACCTCCGACACGCCCTCCCAGCCGTTCTTGCCGGTGAAGGCGTTGGCGTTGCCGCTGTTCACCACCAGGGCGCGAGCCGTGCTGCTCATATCGAGGCAGGCCTTGCACCATTCCACGGGCGCAGACGCCGTCTTCGATTTGGTGAACACGCCTGCGACTTTCGTGCCGCGCGCAAAGAGGGCCACCATCACGTCGGTGCGGCCCTTGTAGCGGATGCCCGCCGCGCCTGCCGACAGCCGGACGCCCTCCAGCGGCGGCAGCTTGACGAACCGTCTGGGCGCTAAAGGGGACACATGAGGCGATACGGCTTTGCGGTGCTGCGTCATTATGGACTCTCTCTCCCCCAAGCGGCGCGGGGTTTGGCGGGAATCGTGTGATTTGACAAGGGGGTGTGCCGTTCTTATCTCTCCCGCGCGGCCAAAAGGCGGGAGTCTGTCCCGGCCGCGGTTTCCCAGGCCGGTCAGAGGAATTCATGAAAAGTTTCGACGCGATCCTGCAGCGTCTCTTCGGTTCCGCCAACGAGCGGAAACTCAAGCGCTTTTGGGCAACGGCGGCCGAGATCAACGACCTCGAACCCGCCTTTATTACCAAGTCGGACGACGAACTGAAGGCGATGACCCCTGCCTTCAAGGAACGGCTCGCCCAGGGCGAGACCCTGGAAGACCTCCTGCCGGAAGCCTTTGCCACGGTCCGCGAGGCCGCCAAGCGCACCCTCGGCCAGCGGCACTTCGACTGCCAGATGGTGGGCGGCATGGTGCTGCACTACGGCAATATCGCCGAGATGAAGACCGGCGA
>PMKE01000088.1 GCA_003158585.1 Alphaproteobacteria bacterium | reverse complement strand
ATGAACGAGCCGCCCGGCGCGCGCGCGCGCGTCGGCCTCACCGGCCTCACCGTCGCCGAGTATTTCCGCGACCAGGGCCAGGACGTGCTGTTCTTCGTGGACAACATCTTCCGCTTTACCCAGGCGGGTTCGGAAGTGTCGGCCCTGCTCGGCCGCATTCCTTCGGCGGTGGGCTACCAGCCGANNGCCGACGACCTGACCGACCCGGCTCCGGCCACCAGCTTTGCACATCTCGACGCCACCACGGTGTTGTCGCGTGCGATTTCCGAAAAGGGCATCTATCCGGCGGTGGACCCGCTCGACTCCACTTCGCGCATTCTCGACCCGCGCGTCGTGGGCCTGGAGCACTATCAGGTCGCCCGCCAGGTGCAGCAGACGTTGCAGCGCTACAAGAGCCTGCAGGACATCATCGCCATCCTCGGCATGGACGAACTGTCGGAAGAGGACAAGATCACCGTGGCGCGCGCCCGCAAGCTGGAGCGCTTCCTGTCCCAGCCGTTCCACGTCGCCGAAGTGTTCACCGGCATGCCCGGCCTGTTCGTGGACCTCAAGGATACGGTCCGCAGCTTCAAGGCGGTGGTGAACGGCGAATACGATCATCTGCCCGAAGCGGCGTTCTACATGGTCGGCACTATCGAGGACGCTGTGGCCAAGGCCGAGAAACTCGCGGCGGAAGCGGCATGACCGACAAGATCACCTTCGACCTCGTTTCCCCGGAACGCCTTGTGCTTTCCGAGGATGCCGAGATGGTCACCATCCCCGGCAGCGAAGGTGACATGGGCGTGATGGCCGGTCACATGCCGCTGATCACGACTCTGCGCCCCGGCACGATCACGGTGTCGGGCGGTCCCGGCGGCGAGGAACGATTCTTCGTCTCCGGCGGGTTCGCCGAGGTGACGGACAAAAAGCTTACGTTGCTGGCGGACGAAGCGGTTCCGATGCGCGAACTGGACGCAACTGCAGTGGGCCAGCGGATCGCCGCCGCCGAAGAAATCGTAGCGTCCGCCAAGAGCGACATCGAACGCACCAAGGCCCAGGCACTCCTGGACTTCCTCAAGGGCATCAAGCCTGCTGTTTGATCTTCCTCGACAGACCGTTTTGCCGCGCGGCGACTTTAAGTAATAATCCGACCATTGCAGCGCGGCAGAGGCATCACGCATGTCCGAAGGCAAGGTCTACAAACAGGGCTGGAGCCCTGAAGATGTTTCTTGGTCGGCCTTCGACGCGTCGAAGGCCGAGCCTTGGTTGATCGACGCCATTAAATCGGCGGCGCTCGTCGAATACAACGCACCCGACTATGTGATCTATCTGAAACGCGTCTTCCCGCCGGACATGTACGCCGTCCTGGAGCAATGGGGCCGCGAAGAGACTCAGCACGGCGCCGTGCTGGGCCGCTGGGCAGAGATGGCCGACCCGAACTTCAAGCTGGATGAGGCCATCGCGCGCTTCCGCAAAGGCTACCGGCCGGAGCATTTTGCGGGCGGCGAACAGGCCTCCGTGCGCGGCTCGCGGCGCGGCGAGATGATCGCGCGTTGCGTGGTGGAGAGCGGCACCTCCTCCTATTACACCGCCCTCAAGGACGCCACGAACGAGCCCGTGCTGAAGGAGATCGCCGGACGCGTCGCTGCCGACGAATTCAGGCATTACAAGCTCTTCTTCGAGACTCTTCATGCACAGAATGAGCCGGACCTGCCGTTCTGGAGGAAGCTACTCATCGCCGTGGGGCGCATCACCGAATCGGACGACGACGAGATTTCCTACGCCTATTACTGCGCCACAGTCCGCCCGGAAGAGGAAGCGGCCAAACCCTATGTCCGCGCGGAATGCTCAAAAGGAGTGTTCGCCGGCACCGCCAGGATTTATCGCCGCCACCACATCCAGAAAATGACCCAGATGGTCGCCAAGGCCGTCGGCGCCGATCCGCATGGCCGCCTCGCCAAGCTGGCCGGCGCTCTCGTCTGGCGGATGATCAGGGCCCGTGCGGGCCGTTCGGTAGAGACGGCGGCGGCGTAGCACAAAATACTGTCATCCCGGCCAAGCGATGGCCGATCGCGTTAGCGAATCGGTCCATCGCGCCGAGCCGGGACCCACAGCGTAACCCGCGCGTGTCTCTCGGTGGGCTCGTCCTTCCCCTTCGACAAGCTCAGGGTCAGGACGCTCGCCCGGGATGACACACCGCGCTCACACCCCCCGCTTCACCAGCATCTGCTTGATCTCGCCGATGGCCTGGGCGGGGTTGAGGTTCTTCGGGCAGGTCGAGGCGCAATTCATAATCGTGTGGCAGCGGTAGAGCCGGAACGGGTCTTCCAGATCGTCCAGCCGCTCGCCCGTCATCTCGTCGCGGCTGTCGGCCAGCCAGCGGTAGGATTGCAGCAGCGCCGCCGGGCCGAGATAGCGGTCCGAGTTCCACCAATAGCTCGGGCACGCCGTCGAGCAGCTGGCGCACAAGATGCACTCGTAGAGGCCGTCAAGCTTGGCGCGCTCCTCGGGCGATTGCAGCCACTCGGTCTCCGGCTCGGCCGTCTTGGTCTGGAGGTACGGCTTGATCGAGGCGTATTGCGCGTAGAAATGCGTCAGGTCGGGCACCAGGTCCTTCACCACCGGCATGTGCGGAAGCGGATAGACCTTGACCGGCCCGGAGATGTCGGTGATCGCCTTGGTGCAGGCCAGCGTGTTGACGCCCGCGATATTCATCGAACAGGAGCCGCAGACGCCTTCGCGGCAGGAGCGCCGGAAGGTCAGCGTCGGGTCGATCTCGTTTTTGATCTTGATGAGGGCGTCCAGCACCATCGGTCCGCAATTCGTGAGGTCCACCGTATAGGTGTCGATGCGCGGGTTGCCGCCCTCCTCCGGTTCGTAGCGGTAGACGCGGAATTCCTTGCTGCGTTTGGCCTTCTTGCCGTTCTCGCTCTTGGGGCCGTCCCACACCTTGCCCTTCTTGGGCTTCGAGCCTTTAGGCAAGACGAACTGGACCATCTGATTCTCCGGGGAATAACGGCGGGAGGAATGGCTTAGCAAAGCCCGGTGCGGCTGGCAACGCGCCAAGGTAATCCCGATACGCTCGCGCGCAGCGTCCTTGACGGTCGTGACGGCCTTCGCCACGATCAAGCGATGCCGGCTATTCCGCTTCCTTTTGTCGTAGCGCTGCTGCTCGTCATTCTGCTGGTTCGCATGGCGCGCGGAGCGGACGAAAAAACCTTCACCAACGCGTCGCTGATCTTCGTCGCCGTCTGTGCGGTGCTGGCGATCCTCACCGGATTGCGGTGGAGTATCGATAGTTCGTCGATCCGGCTGATCCGGCCGGTGTTCGCGTCTGTGCTGCCGCCCTTGGCCTGGCTGTGTTTCGCCGCCCCGGTCCGCAGGCCCTTCCGGCAGGCAACGCCGGTCGTCGCGATCTGCCTGCTGGTTCTCGTGTGGCCTGAGCCGATCGACATGGCGCTGGCGCTGGAATATGCCGGCTATGGCGTCGCGTTGATCCGTCTGGCCGGTCGCAGTCCCGATTCCCTGACGAACGTTACTCTCGACGAAGCCGTTCCGGCATGGCGGGCGGTGATGATCGTCGGCCTGTCGCTGGTGGTCTCCGGGCTGGTCGATCTGTTCGTCGCCGCCGACTATGCAGCGGAGCAGGGAACGCACGCAGTCTGGATCGTCGCCGCGGCGCAGCTCCTGCTCCTGGTATTCGTCGCCCTGGCGGCGACCGCAGGGCGCTCCCGTCCGGAACCGGAAACGCAATCGCCGCCGCCGGAGACGAACGAAGACGATGCTGCCATCGCCGCCGCCATCGACCGGCTGATGACGCGAACGCGCCTCTACCGCGATCCCGATCTGACCCTGGAAAGGCTAGCGCGCCGCGCCAACATTCCCGCCCGGCGGATTTCCGCCGCCCTCAACCGGATACACGGCCGTAACGTGTCCCAGGTCGTGAACGACTACCGCGTCGCAGAAGCCAAGCGTCTTTTGCAGGATACCAATGCCCCCGTGACCACGATTCAATTCGAGGCGGGCTTTCAGACCAAATCGAACTTCAACCGCGAGTTTCGTCGCGTCACCGGCACCAGTCCGAGCGAATACCGTAAAGCGGCGCTTACCGGGGTTTCAGAGCAGCGGCCAGAAAGCGAATGACATCGCCGGTCATCTGCCCGTGCAAAGCGGCGCGGTCGCGGCCTCCGCCGTCCTCGCAAACGACTTTGTCGCCGGGATGATCGGCCTCCAGAATGGCGACGGCTCCCGGTTTGCAGAGCAGGAGAAAACTGAAGTGCGCCGCGTCCTCGATTTTCAGCCTTTGCACCTTGGACGTCGGCAGGAGTGCGGCCAGCGCGTCGGACTCCAATTCGGCGGGGATTCCGTCGCTGCCGCTGTGGCCGCCTGCGACGATCAAGACCGGCAGGCCGATTGCCCTCACGCTGGACGGATCGAAGCCGCGCGCCATGCCGATATCGAGAGACACCACGGCTTTGATACGCGCGTCACTCCGGCTTTGCCGGCTTAAGGTCTCATCCGGGTTCCGGCTCCAGCCGTCTTCAACGGCAATCTTGCAGGCCGCGAGGTCCGGATGCCGTCCGCAATCGGCGTTGTAGCGAACCGCATCGAAGCGCGCTCCGGCCAGTTCCATCACCGTCCATCCGCCCAGCGAATGACCGACCGCGGCGATGCGCTCCGGGTCTAGCAAAGCCGCCCAGACAGCATCGGAGGTCAATGCGTCGATGATGCGGGAGATGTCGCGCGGCCGTTCCAGTAACTCCAGCGTGCCGATCGGTCGGATGTCGCGCGTGGTCGTGCCAGGATGGTTGGGGGCGGCGACGATGTAACCGTGACGGACCAGCGCATCGGCCAGCCAGGCCTGGTTAGCCCAATTGCCGCTGTACCCGTGCGAAATTACAACCAGCGGGTGACGGCCCGGCTCAGCCGGCGCGTTTTCGGCCACGCGCAGACCGTAGAACACGGGGTTTTCGCCGACCGTTCTGACAGTGCCGCCTTCGCGTGCCGGATACCATACCGCCACGTCCAGCGCCCGGGCAGCGGGCGTTCCGGGCAGAGCGATTTCGCGAAAACCCACAATGTCGCCGGCCCGGGCAGCGACTGGTATGGCAAAGACGGCAAAGACCAGGAAAAGGATGACTCGTTTCATCGGAAGACCTCTGTTCTGCGTAGCGGAGGCCCTTCCCATGCCGGAAGAAGACGCGGCAATGCGACCTCGAACAGGATCGAGGTCGTGATTATTCTGTTTCTTGCCGTCAGATGACGCCGAGTTTGCGTCCGACCTTTTCGAACGTCGCCAGCGCGAATTCGATCTGCGCGTCCGTGAGTGTGGCGCACATCTGGATGCGCAGGCGGGCGGTGCCTTCCGGTACCACGGGATAGCCGAAGCCGGTGATGAAGATGCCTTCCGCCAGCAGTTCCTTGCTCATGCGGATGGCGAAGGCCGTATCGCCCACGATGATCGGCACGATGGCCGAATCGCCCTCCAGAGGTTTGAAGCCGCGTTGCTTAAGGCCGTCGCGCATCTTCCTGGTCAGCGCGTGCAGGCGCTCGATGCGGGCGGGCTCGCGCTCCAGGATTTCGATTGCCTTCTTGGCGCTGGCGGCGACGGTGGCCGGCAGCGCGTTGGAGAAAAGTTGCGGCCGCGACATC
This sequence comes from Alphaproteobacteria bacterium, assembly GCA_003158585.1. Lineage (GTDB taxonomy): Bacteria > Pseudomonadota > Alphaproteobacteria > Micropepsales > Micropepsaceae > Rhizomicrobium. Next base: position 28,256 of record PMKE01000088.1, on the reverse strand, counting down.
TGGCTGAGGTAATTGACCAGCGTCTGCGATCCGGCGACGTAGCCTCCCGCCGCTCCGCCCAGCGCCTTGCCCAGCGTGCCGGTGACGATGGCGATGTTGCCCTCGACGCCGTGGTGCTCGCAGACGCCGCGCCCGCGCTTGCCCATGACGCCCACGCCGTGGGAGTCGTCGAGGATCACCGAAGCCTTGTAGCGCCGCGCCAAGGTGACGATGTCGGGCAACTTGGCGATGTCGCCTTCCATGCTGAACACGCCGTCGGTGACGAGGAAGATGCGCCGTGCGCCCCCCGCCTGCTCCAGCTTGTCCTCCAGATCGTCCATATCGGAATGGCGGTAGACCAGCCGCTTCGCCTTCGAGGCGCGGCAGCCGTCGATCAGCGAGGCGTGGTTGAGCGCGTCGGACACCAGCGCATCCTGTTCGCCCGCCACCGCCGGGATCAGGCCCGTGTTGGCCGTCCAACACGAAACGTAGGTCAGCGCCGCGTGGGTGCGTGACAGCCGCGCCAGCGCCTTCTCGATCTCGTCATGGATGGAGAAGGTGCCGCAGATGAAGCGTACCGACGAAGTGCCCGCGCCGTATTCGTCCAGCGCCTTCTTGCCCGCCGCCACCACCTCGGGATGATCCGCTAAGCCGAGATAATTGTTCGACGACAGCACCAGGACGCGGCCGCTCTTCTCGGCCATCGTCACTTCGGGGTTCATCGGGCCGGTGATGTGGCGGAAGCTCTTCAGCGTTCCGGCCTTCTCCATCGCCGTGAGGTCGGCGCCCAGGGATTCGTCGAGCGATTCGGTCATATTTCGCTCCAATCGAGGATGACCTTTCCGGAATTGCCCGAGCGCATCACGTCGAAGCCCTTCTGGAAATCCTTGTACGAGAAACGGTGGGTGATGACGGGCGTGATGTCCATGCCGGCCTGGATCAGGCTGGTGAGCTTATACCAGGTCTCGCCGAACATGCGCCCGTAGATGCCGCGCAGCGTCAGGCCCTTGAACACGACGATGTTCCAGTCGATACCCGTCTCGTCCGGCTGGATGCCGAGCATGGCGATCTTGCCGCCGTTGGCCATCGTGTCGAGCATCTGGCGGAAGCCCGCCGGGTTGCCGCTCATCTCGAGGCCGACGTCGAAGCCTTCCTGCATGCCGAGGCCCGCCATGACTTCCTTGAGGTCTTGGTTCTTGACGTTTACGACCGCCGTGGCGCCCAGCTTCTTGGCGAGGCCGAGGCGGTAATCGTTGATGTCGGTGACGACCACGTAGCGCGCGCCTGCCTTCAGCGCCATCGGCACGGCCGAGATGCCGATCGGCCCCGCGCCGGTGATCAGCACATCCTCGCCCACCAGGTCGAACGACAGTGCGGTGTGCGCGGCGTTGCCCAGCGGATCGTAGATCGCATAAAGCTCCAGCGGGATCTTGGCGTTGCAGTGCCAGATGTTGAGCGCCGGCACCACGACGAATTCGGCGAAGGCGCCGTTGCGGTTGACGCCCACGCCCAGCGTGTTGGCGCAGAGATGGCGCCGCCCGGCGAGGCAGTTGCGGCAATGGCCGCAGATGATGTGGCCCTCGGCGCTGACCAGATCGCCGACCTTGTGGCCCTGCACGTTGGAGCCCACGGCGACGATGCGCCCGACGAACTCGTGCCCCGCCGTGGTTCCCGGCTTGATGGTCTTCTGCGCCCAGGCGTCCCAGTTGTAGATGTGAACGTCGGTGCCACAGATGCCGGTCTTCAGTACCCGGATCAGTACGTCGTCGATACCATATTCGGGTTCCGGTACGTCCTTGAGCCAGATGCCTTCGGCCGCCTGGGATTTCACGAGGGCCTTCATCGTCATTCTCTTCTTGTTCTTTCTTTCGCGCGAGGGGAATAGACCCGGCGTCCCGCCTTCGCAAGACATCTTGCCGTCATGGCAGCAGTGCCGCAGGCGGAGCACGATATTGTCTTAAATGACTTGTTACAATTTACAGATCATGCGTGCAGTTTAAGGGGAATGCCGAGCGCCGCGAGGTCCCTGCGAAGCTGCTCCGCAGTGGTGAAAGTCAACGCCCTGAGGCCCACCGCTTCCGCGCCCCGCACATTGGGGAGGCTGTCGTCCACGAAAAGGAGAGCCTCCACCGGCATCCCGAAACGCTCCAGCGCGATGCGGTAGATTCGCTCCTCCGGCTTGATGCAACCGTAATCTGCGGACAGCACGATATCCTCGAACAGCGCGAGCACGTCGCAGGTGTGGATGATCCGCGAGAAAGTCTCGCGGCTCCAATTTGACAGAGCAAACACCCGGATACCCAACGCCTTCAGTTCGCGGATGATGTCCGAGGTTCCCGGCACGAGGCCTCCGATCATCTCGATCCAGCGGCCGTAATAGGCGCGGATTTCGGTCTCCCATTCGGGAAACAGCGCCACCTGTTCCTCCGTGGCCGCCGCGAGGCTGCGGCCCGCGTCCTGTTTCACGTTCCAGTCGTATGGGCAGATGTGCGCCAGGAAGTCTGCGGCCTTGGCTTCGTCGCCCGCGAACACCTTGCGGTAGAGGTACATCGGGTTCCAGTCGATGACCACGCCGCCCAGATCGAAAATCACACCGCGAATGTCCGCCATCGCCTATCCTCTAGCCGCAGCACTACGTGTTCGCCTTTCATTATTCAACAATATTGTCATCCCGGGCGAGTGTCCTGAGCACAGCGAAGGACGCGAGACCCGGGACCCACTTTCGAACAGAAATTGTGTTGAAGTGGGTCCCGGCACAGCCGACCGCTGACGCGATCGGCTGGCCGGGATGACAGTTGAGCGAACTACGCCGTCGTCTGGTCCGTGACGCGGTACCAGTCGATCTTGCGCGTGAAGTACATGGTGCCTGCCAGGGCCGCGAACAGCACGCCGGAGCCGATCAGCAGGGCGTAATCCTCGGACTTGAGGATGACGTACAGGAGTGCGTACAACACCGTCAGGATGGCGCACAGCACGACCGCGCGCCATTTGCCGGCCAGCGCGCTGATCGCATAGAGCGAGGTGAGGACGATCGTCGCGCCCGAGGCGATCAGGTAGGCCGCAGCGAAGCCGACATGCTCCGCGACCGACAGGAGCAAGAGGTAGAACAGCACCTGCGCCACGCCTACCAGCGCATACTGGACGAAGTGGATACGCTGCCGCGACACCGTCTCGACCACGAAGAACATCAGAAAGGCCAGCGCGACGAACAGGATCGCGTATTTCAGCGAGCGCTCGACGAGCTGGTAGTGATCGACCGGCTGATAGAACCTGGCGCCGAAGGCGGGCGTCAGCAGCGACTGGACGGCGTCGCTGCTGTCGGTGAAGCTCTGGCCGAAGCCGCGCGCCAGATAGGGCACCGTCCACGACGCAGAGAAGCCGCCCTTGCCCACTTCCCGCGACGTCGGCAGATAGGCACCGAAGAAGCTCGGCGACGGCCAGGGCGAGTCGATCGTCGCCACGGTGCGGCGGCCGAGCGGCGAAACGCTGAACTCGCGCGTACCGCGCAGCGTGAACCTGGTACCCAGCTTGAGGTCCGTGGCTTCGCTGAGGTCCAGCTTCGCCCGCATTCCGGCCACTTGCATCGGGTGTTCGCCATATTGCGCCCCGGAGACCGACATGCCCGGTCCCGGCTCGAACGGCACCGCGCGCCCGTTGACCTCGAGCGTCACGTTGTCGGCGAGGCCGTGCGCGTCGGACACCAGCACCGCCATCGACGCATTCTTCCAGTCGATCTGCGCGTCCGGCGGCGCCCAGGCCGTCATCGAGGCCTTGTCGAAGGTGGCGCGGATTGCGACTCCGGCCTGATAGACCGGCACCGGGAAGATGCCGCGGTAGCGTGTTTCCGTCTTGGCATGAACGTCGAATTTGAGGTCCTCGGGAAGCACAACCGCAGTGTAGTGCTGCACCGTCTGGACGGTCTTGCCATCCACGAACTGGGTAATCGGGATCGTATAAGGCAACAGAAGCACCGGCCCGGCGACGACTTGTGCTCCGCCGTAACCGGCCGCGATGTCGGCGGCCGCGCCTGCCGCCGTCTGTTCGCGGTCGGCAAGTGCGAGCTGGATGAGGAAAAGCGGAATCGCCATCACGACCGTCAGGGCCGCAATGATCAGGAGCTTGAGGCCCGGCGAGCGGGCCACGCGAGACATGGATGAAGGTGTTGAGCTGTTTTCAGTTGCCATCGAAACCCCTCCGTTGGCTGACGGGCGGGGATGCTTGTCGCGGATCGTGGCGCAATCGCGGCGCAGGTGAAGCGGGATTCCGGCGGAGAGGATTAAGTGTTCGCAATCTGGGGAGAGAAAAACTGCGATCGCGGCGCCGTCAGAGATTCATCCCGATCTGCTCGAACAGCCAGCCGATTTCCACAGGTTCGTTCTTCACATTGCCGGCGATGACGAGTTGCTCGCAGCGGCGCACGGTGTCGCCGCCGAGATAAACGCTCTCCTCCACCGCGACCGGCAGGCTGGCGCGGAAACGCCAGCCTTCGCCGCTCGGCAGCTTGAGGATGATGTCGCCGCTCTGCGCCGTCGAAACGCGCACGTCGGGATGAACGTGGAAGCGCACCGCGAACGGTATGGCTGCGCGCTTTCTCAAATCTTTCGGCAGCAGGCGATCAATGCCGGTCAAGGCGAGACCTTGCGGCGATAGGGTCAGCTCGCGCTCGTGCCGCACGCCGAAGGAATGGAGATAGCCGTCGTGGCTCGCCACCACGGTCCAGCCCTTCTCGGTCTCGACGCGCCGCGTCTCGATCTCGGCCGGTCCGTGGATCAGGCGCGCGCCGAGGCGGCGGCTGGTCCAGCCTTCGCGCAGCACGATGCTGCTCGAGGTGTCGGCGAGCGTCACGGTCGAATGCGCGGCCGTCGCCCGCAGCGCGGGATGCCAGCGGCGGTGGCTGGCGAGCGCAGCCGTGCCGCAGTTGACGATCATGCGATGCGGACCCGCGCTCAGTTCGAACGCCAGGCATCCGGCATGCGCGTTAGCGGAGAACGCCGGCGGCGGCGGCGAGCCGCAATCCAGCAGCACCAGCGTGCGCGCCGCGGCCAGCCGCTGATAAGCCGAATGGCGCGCATAGGCGAAAGGCTGTCCCCGCACGTCGTCGCGCGACAGCAGTCCCGCGATCATGCGCGCGTCGCCCTCGCCGCCTCCGTTGAACAGCGCCAGCGAACCGTCGCCGTGACGGAAGAAGCGGATCATCGGCGCCATGCGGTCATGCGCCCCGCGCAGGCCCGGCGGCACGATCTTGTTGGCGGCCGTGAGCGCATCCATCACCATCAACACAAGCCGGAAGGCCAGAACCAGCTTCTCCGGCGAGCGGCTGATATGTCCGCCGTCGGGAAGGATCTGCCGTGCAAGCTCGGCTTCCAGCCGCGCCAACCCGGCTTGCAGGCGGCGCGGACTGTCGGAGAGGCAGGCACCGGACAGCGCCAGCCCCGCAGCCGCTTCCAGGCGCGGCAGGCCCTCGGGCGCCTCGCCTGCCGTGCGCGCCAGCATGCGCGACTGCTCGCGCAGCGAGACGAACACCTTGGAGCGCCACATCACCTCGGAATTGGAGAGAATAAAGCGGCCGTGCGCGAACAGTGCGATGAGGCGCCGCGCCATCACATGCGGCAGCCAGGCGGGCTCGGTGTAGCGCGCGTTGCGCTTCAGCCATTGGCTTAAGAGATTGGTCGCCAGCGTGCGCGCCGCTTCGCCGCCCGCGGCCGAGAGCGGCGGCATCCAGTCAAAGCCGTGCAGCGCCTCGTTCCACTCGGCCGACGGCGCCGGATAATCGAAAATCGAATGATTGTCCGCGTCTACCGCTTCGCCCTGGAAACGGAAGCGCCCGCGCAGCAGCGCGTCGGCCTCGTCCAGCTTGCGCGGCAGCGCGTCAAAGGGATGAACGGCGATGCGGTCGGCCAGCGGCCCCTTCAACAGTCCGCGATAGAGCCAGGAGCGGCGAACCCAGCGGCGCAAACCGCCCGAGGCGCTCCAACACACCACACCCATCGCCTCCGGCAGGAACGCAAGAGGCGGTCTGGCGGTCTTTGCAGGGCTCGCGGCCACACTTATCCTCGCAGCGCCGCGATATTGGCGGCGTAGTTCTTCTGTCCGCCCTTGAAGACGGCGGTCCCGGCAACCAGCAGGTTGGCTCCTGCCGACACCGCACGCTTGGCGGTTTGCGGCGTGATGCCTCCATCTACTTCCAGCGCGATCTTGCGTCCCGACTTGGCGATGCGCTCCGCCGCCGCCTCGACCTTCCCGAGCATACTGGAGATGAAGCTCTGGCCGCCGAAGCCGGGATTGACCGTCATGATGAGGACGAGATCGACCAGATCGAGCACGCTGTCGAGATAATCGACCGGCGTGCCCGGATCGAGCACGACGCCCGTTTTTTTTCCCAACTCGCGGATGACCTGGAGCGTGCGATGGATATGCGGCCCCGCTTCGGGATGCACGCTGATGCCGTCGGCGCCCGCCTCTGCGAAGGCCTCCAGATAGGGATCGACCGGCGCCACCATCAGATGCACGTCGAAAGGAATCTTCGCGTAAGGCCGCAGCGCCTTCACGATGGGCGGGCCGATGGTGATGTTGGGTACGAAATGCCCATCCATCACGTCCACATGGATCATGTCGGCGCCAGCCTTCTCCAGCGCCGCGATCTCCGCGCCGAGGCGCGAAAAATCGGCCGACAGGATCGAGGGTGCGATGCGGACGGGCGAAGCCATTACGGCATTAAGTGCCGGATTCGACTGGCCGCCGCAAGGCGCGATCGAGGGTTTGGCGCGCTGTCAACAACACTATCAGCGCCGGCACCCAGGCCAGCCGCGACTGGTAGCGGTCGTGCGGGCCCGAGAACAGGCCGCAAATCAGTGCATTGCCGAGCAGCGCCACCAGCACGAAGGCAGGCAGCGTGGCCACCTTCCAGCGCCGGCGCCTCACGGCCCGCCACAGCACCGCCGCGAGCCAGACCTGCGCCAGCAGGGCGACGGGATAATGGACCACGTTCACGGCCGGAAAACGCAGCACGCCGCGCTGCTGGCGCGCTGCCATATAGCTCTTGTATTGCCGGGGCATGAAGTCCCAGAACTCGTGATCCAGCACGTTCATCTGCGGCTCGACACCGTCGCCGGTGCGGAACATGAAGTACTGGCGCAGCGAGCCCCACAGCCCCATGCCCAGGCTCTGCAGGGGGTAGCGTTTCAGGCTCTCGGCGACGATGGTTTCGTACTCCGCCCGGTCGGCGCGCTTGAAGCGGCCGAGCTTGTTGAACGGGCTCTCGGGGGCCCAGAGGTAATCGTCGGCGGTGGGCGGCAGTTTATCTTTGTAGGCGCAGAGCTTGAGGTGCTGCGTCGGGCAAATGTCGTTCAGGGTCCGCCCGGCCACGCCGTCGCCTATCAGCCGGGCGGTGAGGAAGATCGCCCCCGAGCGGCTGACGAAGACCTTGTGCGTCAGCGAATAATTCGCAGCTAGGACCAATCCAAGGCCCAGCAGGAAGGCCAGCAGCGGCAGGCTGAGGACCGGATTCGGCAGCTCCCGGCTGCGCCAGATGAGGGCTGCCAACTTGAGGGCCGCGAGCGTAATGACGAGCCCGGCACAAAGTCCGAGGTGGGAGGGATGCACTCCAGTCGCCAAGCCTGCGACCAGGACGAGCAGGATCGCCCTCACCCATCCCGTCTGCGGCAGCCGGAACGCCAGCGTGTAAAGCGCCAGCACCAGCACGGCCGTCATGCAGTCCGGTTCGATCTGCCCCACGAACCAGGCAATGCTGGTCAGGAGAGACAGTGCCACGCCGACGCCGACGAACTTCCACAGGCTGGTCCGCGGCCACAACGAGCGGGCGAACGCGGTGGCGGTAAATGCCGTGATACCCGACTGGACGATGGCCACGTACCAGAGGTTCTCGCGGCCGTGGACGTAATAGAGGAACAGCGAATAGACCGACGAACGCTCCGGCACGAGCACCTTGGCGAAGCCTTCGAGCACATAGGCGCCCGAGTCGAAGAACATGATGGGAAAGCCGTTCCACAAAGCGGCGTAAAGGAACAGCGGCGTCAGCAGCAGGATCGCCGCCGCCTCGCCCGCGAAACTCGACAGCGGCAGCGACGGCAGACGGTACCGGGCCGGCGTCTGAACTCTGGTTATGACTTGCGAATCGCCCATCGGCCGTGCCCGCTCCGGGCCGGGACAATGGCGTAAGCACCCTCGATCCGCAAACCGCGAAATGTCCTGCGTTCGGTTGACTTGGAAGTCTTAAAACCTACACTCCGGCCCGCTCCGTACTGCTCCCGAGGACATATATGGCGGATCAACCGCACAAGCCGGCTATACGCCCGCTCTCCCCTTTCCTGACCGTCTTCCGCTGGCCCATCACGATGGCGACTTCGATCGTCCACCGCATGACCGGCGTCGCCCTGGCAGGCGGAACCGTCCTTCTCGCGTGGTGGCTGGTTGCCTCCGCGAGCGGACCGGAAACCTTCGACTTCTTCAACATGGTCGTCGGTTCGACGCTGGGCCAACTCGTGCTGTTCGGTTTCGTCTGGTCGTTCGCCTTTCACATGGTCAACGGCATCCGGCATCTGGCGTGGGATCTGGGATACGGCTTCAGCGTGCCGACCGCGAACCTGACGGGCATCCTCGTTTTCGCGCTGTCGCTGCTGCTGGCGGTCGGTGCCTTCGCGCTCGTCTATCTCGGCCAGGGGGGCTATTACCAATGAGCCTCGAAACACCTCTCCACAAAGCCCAGGGTCTCGGCTCCTCGCATTCGGGCGTCAGGCATTTCTGGAGCCAGCGCATCACCGCCGTCGCCCTTATCCCGCTCGGCATCTGGTTCGCGATTTCCATGCTGGGGCTGGCGGGCACGGGCATCGTGCCGGTGCTGATCTTCCTCTCCAATCCCTTGAACGCAGTTCTGATGGGCGCCTTCGTGCTGATCTCGCTCTACCACATGGCGCTGGGCATTCAGGAAGTGATCCTCGATTACGTGCCTCATCCGGGGTTCAGGTTCTTCCTGGTGTTCCTCAACTACGGCTTCTCCTTCGCCGTCGCCGCGGCCAGCGTGTTCGCCCTTTTAAGAATTGTCGGAACGACCTGATATGACAGCCTATCCCATTACCGATCATAGCTTCGATGTCGTCGTCGTGGGCGCCGGAGGCGCGGGACTGCGCGCCACGCTCGAATGCGCCCGCCTCGGTCTCAAGACCGCCTGCGTGACGAAGGTCTTCCCCACCCGCAGCCACACCGTGGCGGCACAGGGCGGCGTCGCCGCCGCGCTCGGCAACATGGGCGAGGACNNATCGAATATCTCTGCCGCAACGCGCCCGAGGCCGTCTACGAGCTGGAGCATTTCGGCGTGCCCTTCAGCCGTACCGAGGACGGCAAAATCTATCAGCGCGCCTTCGGCGGCATGACCAGTCATTTCGGCAAGGGCACTGCCCAGCGCACCGCTGCCGCGGCCGACCGTACCGGCCATGCCATGCTGCACACCCTCTACGGCCAGTGCGTCAAGCACGAGGTGAACTTCTTCGTCGAGTATTTCGCGCTCGACCTCATCGTGACGGACGGCGCCGTGCGCGGCATCATGGCGTGGTGCCTCGACGACGGCACGATCCACCGTTTCCGCGCCCACAAGGTGATCCTGGCGACGGGCGGCTACGGGCGCATCTATTACACCTGCACCGGCGGCCACACCCAGACGGGCGACGGCAACGGCATGGTGCTGCGCGCCGGCTTCCCGCTGCAGGACATGGAGTTCATCCAGTTNNAGGCGGCTATCTCACCAATTCCGAGGGCGAGCGTTTCATGGAGCGCTATGCGCCGCACGCCAAGGATCTCGCCTCGCGCGACGTGGTCAGCCGCTCCATCACGCTGGAGGTCCGCGCCGGACGCGGCTGCGGCCCGCTCAAGGATTACGCCAACCTGCATCTGGCGCATCTCGATCCCAAGCTGATCCACGAGCGCCTGCCCGGCATCACCGAGAGCGCGCGCATCTTCGCGGGCGTCGACGTCACCAAGGAGCCGATCCCGGTGCAGCCGACGGTGCACTACAACATGGGCGGCATCCCCACCAACCATCTCGGCGAAGCGTTGACCCTGTCGGAGGGCAATCCCGACAGCGTGATCCCCGGACTGATGGCGGCGGGCGAAGGCGCCTGCGTTTCCGTGCACGGCGCCAACCGGCTCGGCTCGAACTCGCTGATCGACATCGTGGTGTTCGGCAAGGCGGCGGGCGCCCAGGCGGCGAAGTCGCTGAACGGCGGCATGAGTCACGCCGACCTGCCGAAGAACGCGGGCGAAGAAACCTTGGCGCGACTCGACCGCTACCGCCACGCCAGGGGCGGCACGCGCACCGCCGACATGCGGCTCTCCATGCAGAAGGCGATGCAGGAGGATGCCGCCGTGTTCCGCACCGGCGAGGTGCTGGCCCGCGGCAAGTCCCGCATCCAAGAAATCTACCAAAGCATGGACGACATCGCCGTGGCCGACCGCACGATGGTGTGGAACACCGATCTGGTCGAGACGCTGGAATACGAGAACCTGATCGCCCAGGCGTCGGTGACCATCGCGGGCGCCCTCAACCGTACGGAAAGCCGCGGCGCCCACGCCCGCGAGGACTTCCCCGAACGCGACGACAAGAACTGGATGAAGCACACATTATCCTGGCTCGACACCGCCACCGGCGACGTCCGCCTCGATTACCGCCCGGTGCACAGCTACACCCTGTCGAACGACGTGGAATACATCCCGCCGGTGGCGAGGGTGTATTGAGTTTCTTCCCTCTCCCCTTCGTGGGAGAGGGCGGTTTGCCTTGCTGTTAGCGAAGCTAACGGCTTAGGCAAACCGGGTGAGGGGGAATGGCATGAAATGCGCTGCATATGTATGCGTCTTCGCCGCGATGATCGTTGTGGCCAACGCGGCCGACGATGAAACCTGCGGCCGGCTGAAAGACTTTGAGTTCGCGGCAAAACCGGCCGCCAATGCCTCGATCCGCGATTGGATCGAAATGCGCTGGATTGCCAATCTTCCGGAAGACACGCTATACCAAAAGGAGTGCCACCACTCCGGCTCCGAGGCAGCCGCCAAACTTTGCGGCTGGCTGCTCGAAAACTCCTCATGGGAATTTCCAGGCTTTTTACCGATGCGAATACTCGGATGCCACGGCGCCAAGTTCTCCGATCACTTCGAATATTCTCCAATGTGGATCGCGTCGATCGGGCTAGACCCGGGGACGACCGACGACAGAAGGATGGTGCTTGACGTCGCGATTGGTGGGCACAAGGGCGATAGTGTCGTTCGCTATTCCGTGTTCGTCGGCCCCAAGGCTGAGGAGGAAAATCCTCTACCCCCATTGTTCCCGGCTAAGGACTTTCTCGGGGTGAACGACTAATTGCCAGGGAGTCTGGGGTGGAGTCTGGGGTCAAGTCGAAACAAATTCCACGACTCGTGAGCTAGATAGTGACAGGAGCACCTGTTACCAACCTTGTCTTGACACATTGTCTCCCGTAGGATACACATTGACCCAATGATCGAGGTCCGACAGACCGCCGTTTTCGCGAAATGGCTTTCCGGTCTGCGGGATCGAGTGGCCCGCACGCGGATCGCGGTACGGATCGACCGGATGGCGCTCGGCAATCCCGGCGACGTGAAAGCGGTCGGCGGAGGCGTCAGCGAAATGCGCATCGATTTCGGTCCAGGCTACCGGGTTTATTTCGCGCGCCGGGGCAATGTAGTGGTGCTGCTGCTCAGCGGCGGCGACAAGAAAAGCCAGGCGCGCGACATCGCGGCGGCAAAGACGATGGCCGCGGAATGGGAGTACGAGTGATGGCGTTGAAAACCACCCGCTACGATACGGCGGACTATCTCAAAACCAAGAAGGACGTCACGGCCTATCTCAACGCCGTGTTCGATGACGGCGATCCGGCCTTGATCGCCCACGCGCTCGGCGTGGTGGCGCGCGCCGAAGGCATGGGCGAGGTCGCAAAACAGGCTGGCCTCACCCGCCCCAGTCTCTACAAGGCGCTCTCGGAAGACGGCCGGCCGGAATTTTCCACCGTGCTGAAGGTGCTCCGCGCGCTCGGCCTCAAGCTGAAGATCGCCGCCTGAGCCTGCGGAAATGGTGTCAGAGTAAAATTCCTCCCAATCTCACCCCTTCTCCCCCGCCGCGGCGATCTCGCGGTAGTTGATGCGGGCCTCGGCGAGGAGCGAGCGCGCCAGCTTCAAGTCATCGGACCACGTCGTAGGCACCGCCCTTTCCGGGCGCGAGACGATCTCCACGATCCCGGCCTGGATGACCTCGACGCAGCAGCGCGTGCAGGGCGGCCCGCCCCACTCGGCGCCCGTAATATCCGTCGCCGCGAGGTAGAGCGTCGATCCCTTCAACCGCACGCCGTTGCGGGCGGCGTTGAGGATGGCGTTCATCTCCCCGTGCACGACCAGCTTCAGCTTGGTGTCGCGGTCGTTGAGGCGCGCTTCCGTGTCGGCGATGCCGCGCGGCAGGCCGTTGAACCCCGTGGACAGAACTTCCCGCTCGGGCCCCACGAGGATCGCGCCCACCTTGGTGGACGGGTCCTTCGACATGCGCGCGACCTGCACCGCCAGCGCCAGAAAATGCTGATCCCATCGCTCGCTCATGTCAGCCCTCGGAGAGTTTCATGCCGGGCCGGTAATATATATATCCGGCGCAGATTCGCCTATTGGCGCGCCGCGATTGGATTTCTCCGATTCGCCAGCAGGCGGCGATGCCACTCCCGAAGCGCGTGTCATTGCGGCCTCCGAGGCGCAAGGGAGCCGCGTGTTAATCGTGAAATTGACAAACCGCCCCTTGAAGAATACATTGAATACACGTATTCAGGAAGCGAGTTCTCCCATGTCTACCTCCGTCCGCCTCGAAGCCCCCTTGGAAAAGCGGCTCGACGAGCTGGCCCGGCGCACCGGCCGGACCAAAGCCTATTACCTGCGCGAGCTGGTTCAGAGGGGTATGGACGATCTGGAAGACTATTACCTCGCCGCCGCAACGGTGGAACGCGTCCGTAAGGGAGAAGAGCGGACCTATTCCGCGGCAGAAGTGAGAAGCGGCCTTGGCCTGGACGATTAGCTACACCGACACGGCCAGGAAGCAGCTTCGCAAACTCGACAAGCAAACGGCCCGTCGCATCCTCGATTACATGGACGAGCGCATCGCCGGTGCGCAGAACCCCCGCGACACGGGCAAGGCGCTCACCGGCCCGATGTTAGGCACCTTCTGGCGCTACCGGGTCGGTGACTACCGCATCATTTGCGAGATTCAGGACGGTAAGCTGTGTGTACTGGTGGTCGGAATCGGCCACCGCAGAGAAGTCTACAGATAGGCGGCGCGCGACATCGGGAGTTGGGTGACAGGAGTAACTGTCCCCAAGCTCGCGGGATGACAGGCGGGGGTGATTCAATCGGAACACCCAGACTCTATGCCTGTGCCGACCGCGCCTTGAGCCCCGCGACGATCAGAAGAGCCAGCATCGCGACGACCAGCGCTGTGTGAGCACCCAACATGGTTCTGCCGTGCAATCCAATCTCGCCGAAGAACCCGAACCAGCAATAGACCAGCAAGCCGCCCGCGCTGATCGCGAATCGATGCATGTTCGTCCAACCCGACTTGCGTGACGCGATGAAGCCGAACAGCAGCATGCCGACAGCGCACGCTGCCATTCCGCCCGTCACAAACTCCCACGGCCAATGCATGATGTTGCTTCCCCAGCTGTATAAATAAACGAAGGCCGATCCCGCCAGGAACGTCGCAACTCCAACGATCCAGGCTGGCGGTGCGCTGCCTTCGGGACTTGGTCGCTGCGCCGGGAGCATGAATGCGAGGCCTATCGATACCAGCACCGCCAAGGCGGCACCTCCCAACTGCATCGGCGTCGCCATGAAGTGTTCCTGTTGCGCAATCCCCATCGTAATCATCGCGATCCCGGCGGCGTAAATCAGTGTGACGACGGCAAGACCGCCGCCGCGCAGCCACGGCTCGGGGCGGCTGCGAAACAGGATTTCCACCAACGCTATGGGCACCATGACGCTCCAGACGATGTGGATGGTAAGCACGTAAATCGTCCAGGGCGCGGCCATACCGATCGCCGGAACAAATCCATAATCGAGCAAGCGAAATCCGTGGAAATGCGGATTGAAAAGCGCCTGATCGGCGAAGCCTTCCTCGATGATCCCGTAAGCCAGCCCCAGCAACAGGATCGTGGCCCAACCGCGATGCGCGCGCCGCGCCAACTCGCGTGCCAGTATTGCGCCGCCGCCATAAAGCATCGCCATAAAAGGCAGATAGCCGATTTGCGACATCGACATGCTGCCGCTCAGATATTCCGCAATCAGCGGCGACAGCACGAACAGAAGCAACGCAGGCGCAAGGCGCTTCAGCATGATTTCCCCACCCCCAAAATCGCGTTTAAGAACATAGCGATACCACGTCCGGCCGACAACCCATGCCGATTTCCCGATAAGGAGGAACGTACTACACTGCTCCCGGAAACGGAGGAGATCGCATGAAGACACTTCTCGCGCTCGTGTTCGCGTTGCTGATGCCCGTCGCGGCGCTGGCAGCCGATGCCGATCAGGAGCAGCAACATCAGGCGACCGACAGTGCCAAGGCATGGCTCGCCTTGGTCGACGCCGGAAAATACGACCAGGCTTGGACGGAAGCCGGCAAACAACTCCGGCACGCCAAACAGGCCGATTGGGTCGCCTCGACGAAAGCCATGCGCGGGGCGCTTGGTGCAGTCACCTTTCGTCATCCCGGCGGAGTCGTGATGACGAAATCCGTGGTCGGGTTGTCCAGCGGTGATTACGCGCTTGTCTTCTTCTCGACCGTGTTCGTAAAGAATGCGGAAGGAACGGAAAAGGTGACAATGGTGTTGGAAGGCGGTAACTGGAAACCCGTCGCTTACACCGCCAAATAGTTTAGAGGTTACTATGAAAACGCTGCTTGCGGTTATTTTTGCCTTGCTCATTCCCACGGCCGCCCTGGCGGCGGACGCTTCTCAACAAGCCACGGACAGCGCCAAAGTCTGGCTGGCGCTGATCGATGCGGGCAACACTTCGCAGAGCTGGAAAGATGCCGCCCCGCTCTTCCAGAGCCGCATATCCGAGGCGGATTGGGTCAAGGCCGTAAAGCCGATCCGTGAATCGCTCGGCGCCGTGGTTTCGCGTGCGCCTGCGGGCGTCGATCTGGCGAAGGCCCTGCCCGGCGCGCCCGACGGCGATTATGCGGTGGTCCATTTCAAGACGAAGTTCGCCAAGAAGGCCGATGCAACCGAGACCGTCACCATGATGATGGACGGCGGCGCCTGGAAGTGTGTCGGTTATTTCATCAAGTAGCAGTTGCGTCTCTGTAACATAGTGGTGCCCTATTCCGTTCAGGCCCGGTTCAGGCTTGCAGGACGAAGTTTCGCTCAAGTTTGCACTTCACAGGAGGAGTATTCCCCATGAGGCAAGTGTTGATGGCGGCAACCGCCCTCGCGATTTTGTTCGGCGGTTCCGCGTACGCACAGCAATATTCGCCGCCGCCCGGTTCGGATCCCAACGGTTACTACAATCAGAACGACACCGAAGGCTATTACGACCGGAACGGCCAGTACCACCGCTACAACGAAAGCGGCAACCCCGATAACGGCAACGCTCCCGATAACAGCAACGGCGCCGACAACAGCAACGGCCCCGGCTACAGCAACAACCCCGACTACAACGGCGGCCCTGCCTACGACGACGAGGACAACGCGGGTCCGCCACCGCCTGATCCCTACTATCGTGAAGGCTATTACGAGGATAACTGCCGGCGCGGCAATACGGCCGCCGGAACGATCTTCGGTGCCATCGCCGGCGGGCTGATCGGCAGCGCGGCCAGTCACGGCGACGGCGGCGCGGTCGTGGGCGGCGCCATTCTCGGCGGCCTGCTCGGCAATGCCGTCGCGCACGACATGCCGTGCGAGGACCATCGTTACGCCTTCCACGCTTATGCCCAGGGTCTCGATGGCGATCTCGGCCACCGTTACGACTGGCGGCATGGCGACGACTACGGCACCTTCATCCCGGAGCGCGAATTCAGCCGTGACGGCCTGCGCTGCCGGTCCTGGTCGGAGACGACCTATGTCCACGGGCGCAGCTTCACGCGCTCCGGCACGGCCTGCCGCCGGTCCGACGGGCGGTGGCATTTCGACGACTGATCCCCCTTTCATGGCACATCTCAGGCCCCGATCCGGCGGATCGGGGCCTTTTTCTCGAGTGTGCGGAATATGCGTTGCCGGACTGAAACGCTTGGGTAACCAATCTTAAATTAAACTTGTACGTTTCTCGGATGTCTGGCCGCAATGACGACTGCCTGGACGATAAAGGCGAACGACCGCTGTTACGGCCCCTACACGGCCGAGCAGATGCGTGCCTTCGCCGGTGAAGGCCGCCTCGCAGCGCATTCCCTCGTCGCCCGTGGCGGCGATGAGAAATACCGTGCCGCCTCCGAAGACGAGGAACTGGCGGCCCTGTTCAAGCCCGCGCCGAAACGGCCCGTCTTCTTCACGGCCGAAGGCGACGGCGCCGAGCAGAGCTTCGGCCGCCTGGAAACCGGGACAACGGGGGCGCATTTCGTCGTCGTCGCCGACATGAAGTCGCGTTCGATCTCCGGTCTCGAAGAAGAGATCTTCAAATGCGGCCCGGCCTTTTCGGTCATGCCGCAGGCCTGGCTTCTCACCAGCGAGATGTCGCTTAACGCCATCCGCAATGCGCTGGTCCAAAGGCTCGGCCGCCTCGACGTGCTGTTCATCGTCGATGCCACGCGCAACAAGGCCGCGTGGTTCAACTACGCCCCCGAGGCCGACAGCCGCATCCGGTACATCTGGCAGAAGGCGCAGGAACAGGCCGCGGCGGCGGAGTAGCGCCGCCCCTCACACGATGGCTGTCAGACGATCCTTGAACCGCCGGTAATTGGCGACATAGACGTCCGCAGCACCTTTCAACCTTAGACGATCCGCTTCGTCCAGCGTGCGCGCCACGCGGGCAGGCGCGCCGATAATCAGCGAATTGTCGGGAAATTCCTTGCCTTCCGCCACCAGAGCCTGGGCGCCCACGACGCAATTCGCTCCGATCCGCGCCCGGTTGAGCAGCACCGCTCCCATTCCGATCAGCGAATTGTCGCCCACCGTCGCCGAATGCACGATGACGTTGTGCCCCACCGTCACCCCCGCGCCGAGCGTCACCGGCAGGCCGGGATCGGTGTGGATCGTGGAATTGTCCTGGACGTTGGTGTTCTCGCCGATGGTGATCCAGTCGTTGTCGCCTCGCAGCACCGCGCCGAACCAGATGCTGGCGTTCTTCATCAGGCGCACGCGGCCGACGATCACGGCGGTGGGAGCGATCCAGTACTCGCCGTCCGCCGGCAACTCCGGCTCGACTCCGTAGATGGCATAGATCGGCATGCAGCGGCTCTTACGGCATCGGTTGCGACGGCATTGTGACTATGTTCTAGGCAACGCGCCAGACTATCGCGCGCGCGAGATTATTTGATGCCAGTCTGCCTGCTTCTGTTATCCTGAACACAGTCGCGCGATTCGAGTCTTTGCTGGGGCGTGCATAAGGTGCGGCGTTGCAGTGTGGAGATTTCCGGCTTCTGGGGCGTAGAGCTTCGCCGTCGCGCAGGCATTCACAACATCATCGGCGTTGGTAATTTGACCAGGGAGTATCCATGGCCAAGCGTTCCGCGCGTTATAAAACACGCGACGTTGCAGATTCCGAAAACGTCCATCCATTGTTTCCGGCCAAGGGCAGCTGGAATCCGCGTAACGGAGAAACGCGCGACCGCAAATACATAAAGAACGTCCGGGCCATGAGCCCGGCCCAGCAACGCCTGATGAACGCGCTCGACGAGCGCGCGGTGACCGTGACGCTCGGTCCGGCGGGTACCGGCAAGACCTATCTGGCCATCGCCAAGGCGGTGGAGGCGCTCGAAGCCGGCCGCGTCGGACGCGTCGTGCTTTCGCGCCCGGCGGTCGAGGCGGGCGAGAGCCTGGGTTTCCTGCCGGGCGATCTGGAGCAAAAGCTGGCGCCTTATCTGCGCCCGCTCTACGACGCACTGACCGAACGGCTCGGCACCAAGCGGCTCAAGTCTATGGTGGCGGAAGGCGCCATCGAGATCGCGCCGGTGGCCTATATGCGCGGGCGCACGCTGAACGACTGCTTCATCGTCATCGACGAGGCCCAGAACTGCACCTACGGCCAGCTCAAGATGCTGCTGACGCGGCTCGGCTGGCGCTCCACGATGGTGCTGACGGGGGACCCCGACCAGACCGACCTGCTCTCCGGACTTTCGGGTCTGCGCGAGGTCGCCGAAAGGCTCGAACGCGTGCCGGAGATCGCCGTGATCCGCCTCACGGATGCGGACATCGTGAGGCATCCGCTGGTGGCGGGAATGCTAACTGTGCTTTGACGCCCCCCTCCGCCTCGCTCCGCTCGGCACCTCCCCCGTAAACGGGGGAGGAAAGAGAACGAGCGGGCTCCAAACCCTTTCCTCCCCCGCTTGCGGGGGAGGTGGCGAAAGCGAGCGAAGTGAGCTTGAGACGAAGGGGGGAGCCGATTCAGTGGGCGATGCTGAGGCTCAGCATGAATAAGCCGAGCGCGAAGCTCCAATAGCCCGCGACGGCAGCGGCCAGCCAAAACGCGACGCGGGAGCAATCCTTCTTGCGGAAGCTCCGGGCGGCGTTCCCGAACAGGACGATGGGGCCCGCGAAAATCATGACGGCAGCGTAAACAACCTTGGCCCCGGTGCTCTCCGGCTTGCCGGCCACAAGCCGGTAGGAGTTGGCCGTAATCCCCGATGCCGTAAAGCCGATTGTAATCGCGAACAGGACGATCAATAGGTCGTGCAACATCCCGGTCCCCTTACGGTTCGGGGGAATCGATGCAGGCGGTATGCCTATGTTTTGGGGTCGTTTCTGTGCCAGCATGGGACGGCCGGGGGTATCCGTTCCTCCCCGGCCGGGGGGGCTTGGGCGCTGCGTGTCGAATTGGCGCGAGCCCGGGTGCTACTGAACTTTTTTACTATGTTCCGTAGAATAGGGGAAAATCCGACTCGAAAGCATGACCCGCTCGACCGACGACGACGAAACCATCAAGAAACACTCCGGCTGGCTGATCCCGCTGGCGGTGTTCGTCGTTACGTTTGCGCTGTCGGCAATGTTCCTGCTGCTCTATCTGGCGCCGAGCGCGCCGAGCCTGTTCGAGGAACAGGTGGTGCCGACCTCGCGCAGCGACATCATCAGCCTCAGTGTTCACGGGCGCACGTTCCACATCCCGGCGAACTACCTGCAATACGCCAGCGCGCGTCAGGGCGGCGAACGCCGCGAGATCGCCCTCTTTGCCCTGGTGCCGGGCATGAGCGGCTGGTCGAACTGGAACGCGCAGACCTTCACCGGCAACGCCCCGGACTCGCCCGTCATTTTCCTCTTCATCCGCAACGAGAAGATCGGCCTGACGGAAACCGATCGCTTCAATCGCGTCTATATGGGCTACTTCAGTACTCCGCACGGCGAACCCGGCCCCTACGGCCTCACGCAATACCGCTTCCGGGTAGATTCCGGCTACAAGAACGAAGACCTCTATGTCGGCGAAACGGCAAGCGGACCGATGGTGCTGCGCTGCGTGCGCCTCGGGCCGCAGGTGCCGAGCCCGAGCTGCCTGCGCGATATGCTGATCGCGCCGGGCGTTTCGTTGTCGTACCGGTTCAAGCGCAGCCATCTCCCGCAATGGCAGGAAATCGGCGACGGCGTCGACAAGCTCATCGCCTCGTTCCGGAAACCGGGCTCGAAATAACAATTACTGTCATCCCGGGCGAGCATCCTGAGCCCTGAGCTTGCCGAAGGGCGAAGAATGCGAGGCCCGGGACCCACTTTGAAACGAACGCTTGTTGTGCAGTGGGTCCCGGCTCTGCGCGTCGCTTCGCAACGCTTGGCCGGGATGACATGTTTTTTGCTGTACGAGGACTCTTATTCCGGTCGTTCTACCGTTTCCCGTAAAGCTCTTCGACGGAGTGCCGTCTCGGCAGCAGCACCTCCACGGCAGCGGCAATCGCCGGGGCGAAGAGCGCTCCGCCCAGTGCCGCGAACAGCATCGCAACCGGATAGATCGCGTATGACCGGTGCAGAATGAAGATGCCCGGCAGCATCGAGGCGACTGCGCCCGCCGCTGCGAACATCAGGCCGCTGCTGCTTTCTTCCATGGCGCGCTCCCGGGCGACGGCAGGATCGTCGCCGAGCTGCCGGAAGGCAGCCGCCCGGCGTCCGCCGCAGAACGAAAGGAACGCCGTAAAGGCCAGTACTTCGAGTGCGCCGGGATATGCGTAGGCGCCGCGCCGCGCCAAGGCCATGCCCCACAGCGTAATCAGCGCGGCCGCGGCGGCGACGAGGACCGCGGCGACGGCTTCGCGCCAGCCTCCGGCGATCCTCTCGGCGGCCACGGCAACGATGAATACCGATGCCGCGATGCGCAACAGCGAGGCGATCCCCAGAACCCCGAAGAGGGGCCGGGCCCCGAACCAGCCAAGAGCCAGGAATACGAAGGCGATGCCGGTCAGGCTCAACGCCCAGCGCGGCACTGTTGCCTTCGCCACGCTCTCGGAGATTCTCCGGCGGCGTTCGCGTACGCGGTTGGCGCGCGCCACGAAACTCTCGTCGAAATGCAGCAGCGAGGCGCCGACCGGTACGAGGATAAGGGCGGTGGCGCTCGCGCCGGCGACATCGACGATCGCCTGGATCGCGGCATCGGCCGACGGGGTTCTCCAGAACCACAACGCCGCCAGCACCGCCATGAGCCCGACGGCGGCAGCGGCCGAACGCCAGGGATATTCGCGCTCCGACCCGTCCAATACGCGCGCGACGGAGGTTTCCGCCTGCATGGCCGCGACGGCGAAGCCGAAGGCATAGGCCAGGAACGGCACGAAGCCGAATGCCGGGCCGCCGCTGACCGGCGCCGCCAGGATCAATCCCGGCAACGGCGCGATGGCGGCCAGAACTGCCAAGGCCGTGTGGCGCGTCTGAACGATGCAACAGAGTGCCGCGAGGATCGCGCCCGCGCCCATCGTTTCCGGTCCGAGCGCCGTGGCATCCTGCAAGATGGCATTGGAGGTCGCCGTGCCCGTGGCAATGCCCACGGCCGACAGCGCGATCGACAGGATCGCGGTGCGATGGCGGAGATAGAATTGCCTGGCCGCTCCGCCGGAGTCGCTGCCGACCTCTCGCATGAAGTCTTACCCCGCGCGGCTGGCAGGTGCCTCGGGCAGGTCCATCTCGAGGATCGCCATGTTGAAGGCGTAGGAGACCTCGCCGTCCTCCTCGTCCTTGAAGATCACGCCGATGAACTCGCCGCTCACGTGCACTTCCACGGAGTCGGGCTGCTTCGGCCGTTCGATCAGGGTGATGGTATCGAGGCGGAAAAGGTTCCGCAGATATTTCTCGACGCGCCAGATTTCGCCACGGGTCAATGTCGCCTCCATCACGGATAAACGTGGACTCGCACGCCCGCTTGGGCCGGTCAAGCCGCTTGGCGGCGCCGTCAAGCGGCCAAACTGTCCGTGCCGCGCGCTCTCGGGCGCGACAGTGCGCCGCGTGCCCGCCCGGACCGGCGGGAGGGCTATCAGTCTTCGTCGTCGATGAACTGATTCATTTCCTGGGACGGGCGCTCGCTGCCGGCGCAGTTCACGATTTTCGCCGGCACGCCGACGGCCGTGCAATGGGCGGGGACCGACCTCAGCACCACCGATCCGGCGCCGATTCGCGAATATTCCCCCACCTCGATATTGCCGAGCACCTTGGCGCCCATCGACAGCATCACGCCGCGGCGGATCTTGGGATGGCGGTCGCCCGTTTCCTTGCCGGTGCCGCCCAGCGTCACGCCGTGCAGCATCGAAACGTCGTCCTCGACCACGGCCGTCTCGCCGATCACCACGCCGGTGGCGTGGTCGATCATGATGCCGCGGCCGAGCGTGGCCCCCGGATGGATGTCCACGTCGAACAGCTCGGAGATGCGGCTCTGGAAGAACAGCGCCATGCCTTCGCGCTGTTTCGTCCACAGCCAGTGGGCGATGCGGTAGCATTGCAGGGCATGGAAGCCCTTGAAGAAGAGGAACGCCGAGACATAGGAGTGGCAGGCGGGATCGCGCTCGAACACGGCGGACAGGTCGGCACGCACGGCGGCGCCGATTTCTCCGTCGGCCAGCATGGCTTCGTCGAAGATCTCGCGGGCCAGCATCGGGCTGACGTCGTCGCCGCCGACCTTCTTGGCGAGATGATAGGACAGCGCATCCTCAAGCCGGCTGTGGTTCAGGATGGTGGCATGCACGAAGCTGGCGAGCGCGGGCTCGCGGGCGGCCAGTTCCTGGGCCTGGCTGCGCAGGGCGCTCCAGATGGGATCGATGCTGGCGAGCCTTTCAAGCGAAACGGACATTTTCCTCTCCTTGCGTGTATTCTATCTTAGGTCGCTCGCACCGCAAAACGGCCACCCGTTCGCTGTTATGTAGGAGCAATACTGCTCCTTACCAGATTGGCACAGGGTAAACATGGAATCGGATACCTCGCCGTCGTTCAACCGGCCTGCCCCACAGACCCTTGATTTGCTGCTGTCGCGGCGGTCCGGCTCGGCCAAGACCATGACCGGACCAGGGCCTTCGCCGGAGGAATTGGAGACAATCTTGCGCGCGGCCGCGCGCGTGCCCGACCACGGCAAATTGTTTCCCTGGCGTTTCATCGTCATCGAAGGCGAGGCTCGGGCACGGCTCGGCACCGTGCTGGTCGAGTGCCTGCGGCAGACGGAAAACGTGAGCGAAGAACGCGCCAAGATCGAGGCCGCAAGATTCCTGCGCGCGCCGGCGATCGTCTGCGTGGTCAGCCGGGTGCGCGAGGCTATTCCGATCCCGGAATGGGAGCAGCAGCTATCGGCAGGCGCGGTGTGCCAGACCATGCTGATCGCGGCCACGGCGCTCGGCTACGTCGCCAACTGGCTGACCGAATGGTGCGCTTATCATCCGCTGGTGCGCGAGCGGCTCGGCCTGAAGTCCGGCGAACGCATCGCGGGGTTCGTCTACATCGGCAAGAGCACCGCCCCCCTCGAAGAGCGCCCCCGCCCCGACCTGGAGAAGATCGTCACGCGGTTTTAGCGTCCTCGGCCTCGTGAATGGTCCGTTCGCGCGGGAAGCGGAGATGCACTTTGGTTCCCACTCCCGGTGCGCTGTCGATTTCGAGATTGCCTCCGTGCTGCTCGGTCAGCGATTTGGCGAGCGAAAGCCCGAGGCCGGAACCTTCCGAATGGCGCGCCAGCGGGGATTCGAGCTGCCGGAAAGGCTCCAGCGCGATGGGGATCGTCTCCGGTTCCATGCCGATCCCGGTATCCGCCACGCAGATCGCGATGCCGCCGCCGTCGTCCACGAACGCGGACAGCTCCACTTTGCCGCCGCCGGAGGTGAACTTGATGCCGTTCGACAGCAAGGCGAGCACGACTTGCCTGATGCGCTCCGCGTCCGCCAGCAGGAACGGCAGATCGTCGGGCGCCTTCGCCGTGACGCGGACCTGCCGCTCGCCGGCGCGCACGGAGAGCGAGCGGACGCAGTTTTGCAGCAGGGCGTAGACGTCGAGCGGCTCGGGATAAAGATCGAGGCTGCGGCTTTCGGAGCGCGAGAGATCGAGGATGCCGTTGATCAGCTCCAGCAGGCTGCGGCCCGCGCTCAGGATGTCGCGCGCGTAGACCCCGTAGCGGTCCACCGAATGCGGCCCGAACATCTCCCCCGCCAGCACTTCGGAAAAGCCGATGATGGCGTTGAGCGGAGTGCGCAGTTCGTGACTCATCAGCGCCAGGAAATTGCTCTTGGTGCGGATGGCGTCCTCGGCGGCGGCGACCGCGGCCTTGAGCTGGACTTCGCGCCTGGCCAGCAGCGCCACCTCGTTGCGGATCAGTCCCTCGCCTGTGCCGATGCCGAGGTATTTCCCGCCGCGCGTCACCACGAAGCATTCTCTTAAGGCGGCGGCGTGGCCGGAGACGATCAAGGAGACAACTTCCGCCAGCGGCGTTTTCTCGTCGACGGTCAGCGGATTCCGGTTGGCCAGCTCCATGACCGGCCGCCGGCCGTATAGTTCCGGAATGTAACGGTGGGCATATTGCTCCAGGAAGTGCAGACGGCTGACGATGCCGACGACGCGCATCTCCCGGTCCACGACGGCCGCCGCGGGCTGCGCGTCGGAATTGTGAAACAGATCGTAAATATCGGAGCACGATGTGGTTGCGGGAAAGGCTGGAAATGCACGCGCCAGTTTTCCGGCGTTCAAACCGGAATCCATATCTGAACAAATATTGGGCAGCATGCCTCCAAAAGAACCCATCCCCCACATCCCCGAATGTCGATAATAACATTAGAGATATTGAGTTTTTTGCACGTTAACGGCCGCTGCATTTTCTTCGAAGCGTGTGTGACGGCATCGCTTGTGTTGCCGCGGCGCCGCTATCGCAGTCCGACGATCTTGTGCGTCTGAAGACTGAGCCGCCATTGCGGATGCGCAAGGCAATACGCGATTGCCGCGCGCGTGTTCGCCTCACGTTCCGGGCCGTCCATCGGCTGAAGGAAGAAGTGGTCGAACAAGAGGTCGGCGTAGCGTTCCGGCGGCGCACCGTCCTGTGGATAGACCAGCTTCAGTTCCTGCCCGGACTCCAGAACCAGTTCGGCCCCCGCCTTGGGGCTGACGCAGATCCATTCGATACCGTGCGGCGGCGGCAACGTGCCGTTGGTTTCCACCCCGATCTCGAAATCGCGGGCGTGCAGCGCTGTCACCAGCGCTTCGTCCAATTGCAGCAGCGGTTCACCGCCGGTGCAGACGACATAGGGCTGCGCGAAGTCTCCCTGAGGCCATTTCGCCGCCACCGCCGCAGCGAGCGCTGCCGCATCTGTGAATTTGCCGCCGCCCTCGCCGTCCGTTCCGGCGAAATCCGTATCGCAGAATTTGCACACCGCCTCGGCACGGCCCTCCTCCAGCCCGCTCCACAGATTGCAGCCCGCGAAGCGCAGGAACACCGCCGCGCGGCCGCTGCGGGCGCCCTCGCCTTGCAGCGTGTAATAGATTTCCTTCACCGCGTAAGTCATGCGCCGACGTACTTCTTGTAGCCCTTGGCGCGCAGTTCGCAGGCCGGGCATTCGCCGCAACCGGTGCCCCAGTCGTGGCGATGCGTGCGGTCGCCTTCGTAGCAGGTGACGGTTTCCTCGCGGATCAGATCGACCAACGGTTGCCCGCCGAGGTCTTCCGCCAATTTCCACGTCGCCGCCTTGTCGATGTGCATCAGCGGCGTGTGGATGGTGACGCGCCGCGCCAGCGCCAGCGTCAGCGCCTCCGCCGTGGCCGTCACGGTTTCCTGACGGCAATCGGGATAACCCGAGTAATCGGTCTCGCACATGCCGCCGACCAGATCGGCAATCCCGCGCCGGTAGCCCAGCGCCGCCGCCGCCGCCAGAAACAGCACGTTGCGGCCGGGTACGAAGCTCGTCGGCAGGCCGTCCTTGCCCATCTCGATCTTCGCGGCGTCGGTGAGCGCGCTGCCGCCGATCTGCTTCAGGAGATCGAGGCTCAGTAAATGGTCCTCGCCAAGCTTCCCCGCCCATTGAGGAAACTTCTGCCGGACGGCGCCGAGCACCCGCAGGCGCGCCTCCAGCTCCGCGCGGTGGCGCTGGCCGTAGTCGAAGCCGACCGTCTCCACCCGCTCGAAGCGCGCCAGCGCCCAGGCGAGGCAGGTTGTCGAATCCTGCCCTCCGGAGAAAAGGACCAGGGCGGCGTCTGTCTTCATGGCGTGGGGTTTAGCGCTTTGCCGGCAGCGAGGCGAGGCCGGCGCGGCCCCCGGAATCCCGGGATTCGAGTGCAACCCCGGCGGATGCGGCAACTTCGCGGTGGTCGTCAGTTGCAGACATTGATGTCGCTGCAATGCCTAATTTACGGGCAGAGCGCGCGCACAAAAAACCGCAGGTCCGAGGTGTGAATTTCGGCGCTGTGCTTGCGTTAGCGCCCTGCGTGGGTAAGTTTGCCTCAAGGGTTTGGACGGGATGACGATTTTGGCCGGAATTGCGCTTTCGGGTACGGGGGTATTCACACCGGACCAAGAGATCACCAACGACGAACTGGTTGCCTCTTTCAACGAGTATGTCCACCGCTATAACGCGACGCATGCCAAGGCGATCGAGGCGGGCACCGTCCAGGCGCTGCTCGAATCCTCCTCGGAGTTCATCGTAAAGGCGTCCGGCATCAAGCATCGCTACGTGCTGGACAAGAAGGGCATGCTCGACCCCGACATCATGTGCCCGCGCATTCCCGAGCGTCCCGACAGCGAGCTTTCCATCATGGCGGAGATGTCGGTCGCGGCGGCGCTCGCAGCGCTGGCCAGCGCCGAGCGCAAGCCTGCCGACATCGACGGCGTCATCGTGAGCTGCGCCAATCTCCCGCGCGCCTATCCCGCGTTGGGGATCGAGGTACAGAGCGCGCTCGGCATCGAGGGTTTCGGTTTCGACATGAACGTGGGCTGCTCGTCGGCGACCTATGCCCTTCAGCTTGCTTGCGGGCTCATCGCCTCCGGCAACGCCCGAGCCATCGTCGTCTGCAATCCCGAAGTCCTCACGGGCCATGTCGATTTCCGCGACCGCGATTGCCACTTCCTGTTCGGCGACGCGGCCTCCGCATTCGTCGTAGAGCGGATCGACACTGCGCGCAGCCCCAATTGCTGGGAGATCGTGTCCGCGCGGATGAAGTCGCGTTTCTCCAACAACATCCGCAATAATTACGGCTTCCTCAATCGCACCGCCCCCGAGGGGATCGGCAGCCGGGACAAGCTGTTCGTTCAGCAGGGACGCAAGGTATTCAAGGAAGTCGTGCCGCTGGTGTCGGATTTCATCATCGAGCACCTTGCCGCGAACGGCTTGGCGCCCACCTTGCTGCGCCGCATGTGGCTGCATCAGGCGAACATCAACATGAACGATTTGATCGCCTGGCGTGTGCTCGGACGCCGCGCGACGCCGGACGAAGCGCCGACCGTGCTGGACGAATATGCCAACGTAAGTTCCGCAGGCGTCATCATTGCTTTCAACAAATACAGTGCCGATCTTGCGTCCGGCGATTACGGGCTGATGTGCTCGTTCGGCGCAGGCTATTCGGCAGGCAGCGTGATCCTACGGAAGATGCAGTTTTAATCCGACGCGTTGCACTGGAAGGTCCGGCTGTGGAATAGTCGGCTTCTTCGCGAGCGGTCGCATGATCGCAAATCACCCAAGTTCAACGTGTGGAATGGTGCGTGGATTTTCTAGCTGCCATCGACCCGGGATATGTGTTGTCCGGTCTTCTCGTCGGCACCTTGGTCGGCCTGACCGGCGTGGGCGGCGGCTCGCTGATGACGCCCATCCTCATCCTCGTGTTCGGCATCCCGCCGGTGGCCGCCGTGGGGACGGACCTTCTGTACGCCTCCGCGACCAAGACCGTCGGTTCGACGGTACACGGCGCGCACGGCACCATCGACTGGCGCGTGGTGCGGCGTCTGGCGACGGGCAGCGTACCGGCGGCGGCCCTCACCCTCCTTGCGCTCCAATCGCTCGGCATCTCCAGCAGCAAGACGAACGTGCTGGTGTCGGACGTTCTTGCGGTGGCGCTGCTGGTCACCGCGGCGGCGCTGATCTTTCGCAAGCGGCTGCTTTCGGTCTACGCGCACCGTGTCGGTAAACTCAGCGAGGGCCGGACGTTCGCCTTCACGGTGCTGACCGGCGCCGTTCTCGGCGCGCTGGTGTCGTCGACCTCGGTCGGAGCGGGCGCCCTGGGCGTGACGGCGCTGATCATTCTCTATCCGGAGCTTCCCGCCGTGCGGTTGGTGGGTTCCGATATCGCCCATGCCGTGCCCTTGACGCTGGTGGCGGGCGCCGGGCATTGGTTGATCGGCAACATCAACTTCAGCCTGATGGGGATGCTTCTCCTCGGCTCCATACCGGGTATTCTATTGGGCAGCGCGCTGGCGCCGCGGGTGCCGGAGCTGTTCTTGCGGAGGGTCATGGCCGTCGTGCTCGTGCTCGTTTCTCTGAGGCTGCTGCTGTGAGCCGCGCCTGGCAAAGGATGCTGAGCGGACGGCGGCTCGACCTGCTCGACCCATCCCCGCTGGACGTGGAGATCGAGGACATCGCCCACGGCCTCGCCCGCGTCGCACGCTGGAACGGCCAGACCAAGGGGGCGCACGCTTTCTCGGTGGCGCAGCATTGCGTGCTGGTCGAGCGGCTG
>PMKE01000019.1 GCA_003158585.1 Alphaproteobacteria bacterium | reverse complement strand
AGCGTCTTCTTCGTCGACGACAACATGATCGGCAACAAGAAGAAGGCGAAGGAGATGCTGCACTTCCTGGCGGACTACCAGGAACGGCACGGCCGGCCCTTCTCCTTCGGCACCGAGGTCTCGCTCAACATCGCCCAGGACGAGGAGCTCCTTTCCTTGTTCAAGGCAGCCCAGTTCAACTGGGTGTTCATCGGCATCGAATCGACCGATCCGGCCAGCCTGAAGGAGACCGGCAAGTCGCAGAACCTGCGCGAGGACATTCTTACCTCCGTACAGCGCATCTATTCGCGCGGGATCGACATTCTCGGCGGCTTCATCATCGGCTTCGACAACGACACGCCCGCCACCTTCGAGGCGCAGTACCGTTTCATCACCGACGCCGGAATCCAGACGGCTATGATCGGACTGTTGACGGCGGCGCCCAAGACGCCTCTCTACGAGCGCGTTCTGCACGAGGGGCGGCTGCGCGATACCGACGACGAGACCGACAATACGCGGACGCGCAGCAACATCATCCACAAGACCATGAGCGACGAGACGGTGTCGCGCCTCTATTCCGATATCTACCGCCGCCTTCTGACCGATTCCGGCATCAGCACGCGCATCCGCAACAAACTTCACTACCTCAGCAAACGCCGCTATTCCGGAGGATATTCCCTCGGCCAGAGTCTGGCGCTGGTGGGACGGCTCTTGACCCGCGGCATCCTGCCGGGCGGGCCGCGGCGGCTCTACCACTTCCTGCGCTCGTTCTCGCTCAGCCGGCCTTCCATGGTTCCCACGGTGATCTCCGATTGGATCGCCGGGCTTTCGATGAAGGCCTTTGCCCGGGATCACCTGTGGGATGCGGCAAACGCATTCGACATGAGCATTCTCGAATCCGTGCAGGAGGCCATTTCCCGCCGTCTGCGCCTGGGCGAGGTCTGGATCACGCGCAAGGCGGCAGCCGCGCCCAATCTCACCATCCATCTGGGCGATGCGTTGAACGGGCGCTTCTTCCGCACCGCGGCGCCGCAACTGCGCCGTTTGATGAAGCAATCGCAGGCCCGCGTCACCCTGGCGGTGGACGGCATGCCGGCCAGATACGCCAAACAGCTCGACAAACTGCTGGCGCGGCTGGCCGACCACGGTGACCGGGTGTTCGTGGTCTTGAGCGAGAGCCTGCGCGAGCGGCTGACCATCGACCTCACGGCATACAATCTCGTCCTGGCTCCCGCCCCGGTAAGAAGATAGACGTCAATAGCTCATTGCCTGACCGGCCCTGCTCTGCCAGCTTGCGGCGGAAAAGCATCGGGATACGGCAGTCATGGGCGGGAGCATCGCGAGCCGGCATGCGCTCGTGCAATTCCCGGGCGCCGTCTTCGCGCTGATCAACCCGTCGAAGCACGCGTCAGCAGTGCCGCTGAATGTGCAATAGCGGCCGCCCGGCTTCGCCTTGGTCGGGGTACGGGGAAAGGATCAGTGAACGCTGCTTCGCAATCGTTCCAGTTCGTCTTTGATCCTGAGTTTTTGCTTTTTCAGGGCCGCTACCCGGTACTCGTTCCAATCCGGATGCGCCATCTCGTCTTCGATAAGTTCTTCCAGTTTCTTATGCTTTTCGGACAACTCTTGGATATGCCCTTGCAGTGCCATACATGCACCTCGTTTTTTTAGAGGGCATAATTAGAGCACCAACAGAAGCTTCTGTCACGGCCCTCTTCCACCAATGCCTTCCGACCTGTAAAGGGGGGTATGGGAAAAAATGCGGCCGGAAAGGCCGACCGTCTCGTAGTGGGAATCTCGGGCGCGTCGGGGGTGGTCTACGGCATCCGCCTCCTGGAGGCGCTGGCCGAGATCGGCATCGAGAGCCATCTGGTGATGAGCAAGGCCGCCCAGCTGACCATCGGCCTGGAAACCAAATTCACGCCCAAGTCGGTCGCCGCCAAGGCGGATTTCAACTATTCCGCGGGCGACGTTGCCGCCCCCATCGCCTCCGGCAGCTTTCCCGCGAAGGGCATGATCGTGGCACCCTGCTCGGTGCGCAGCATGAGCGAGATTGCCACCGGGGTGACCTCGACGCTGCTGACCCGGGCCGCCGATGTGACCCTCAAGGAGCGCCGTCCACTGGTGCTGGCGGTGCGCGAAACGCCCCTCCACCTCGGCCATCTGAGGACCATGACGGCCCTGACCGAGATGGGCGCCGTCATCCTGCCGCCGGTCCCGGCCTTCTACACATTCCCCCACAGCCTGGACGACCTGGTCGACCATTTCGTCGGACGCATGCTCGACTGTTTCGGGTATAATTGGCCCAAGGCCGGACGCTGGGGTCCCAAGAAGAAATGAAATGACGAGCGAAGTCACTGCTCCGGAACAGGTCGCACTACGCGCCAAGCTCGCCGAGCTGATGCAGGAGCATCGCGACCTCGACACTGCCATTCAGGCGTTGATCGGATCGCACGACATGCTGCAACTGACGCGACTGAAGAAGCGCAAGCTTCAACTCAAGGACCAAATCACCAAGATCCAGGCGCAGCTTCTGCCGGACATCATCGCGTAAAAAAATTACCTGAAACGGCGCGTCAGCGTCCGTTGCGTTTGTGCGCGTACATTGCTTCGTCGGCGCGCGCGATGGCGAGATCGGCCGTGTCGCCGGACTTCAGTTCGAAGGCGCCGTGCGAGAAAGTGGTCGGGATGGACTGGCCCTTCCAGATCGTGGGCTGCGCCTTGAGCTTTTCGGTAAGCTGATCGGCCTTTTTCAGGCCCTGCTCCAGATTGACGTGCGACAACAGCACGCCGAACTCGTCGCCGCCGAGACGTCCCACCACGTCGGTGTCGCGGGTCTGGTGCAGCAGCGTTTCGGCGAAGTGTTGTAGAACCGCGTCGCCCGCGGTATGGCCGTAGGTATCGTTCACCTGTTTGAAGCCGTCGAGATCGAAGTAGATGAGCGTAGCGGGCGTGCCGTAGCGATCCGCGAAGGAGATGTAGCGCGTCAGCTCGCGCACGAAGGCGCGGCGGTTGAGCAGCGGCAGGAGCTGGTCCTGGTCGGCGGTCTTTTCGACTTCCTCGAGGTGCTCGCGGGTGCGCTGCAATTCGCGGCGCAGGCTGTCGACTTCGCCCATCAGCGTCATGATGGCGTCGCGCACGCGCGGAGTGAATTCGGTCTCCGGGATGCCGAGCACGCTGGCCGTGGCACTGACGGGTGGCGCAGCCTCGGCGGCGGCAACCGCCTGGGCCTGCCTGGCATAGGCGGCAGCCCCCACCGCCCGCGGCCCCGAAACCGAGCCCGTCTTCCCGATCTTCATGCGCTGCCTCGGCCCCTCCCGCGCCGCCATCTTACGCGGCAGAGCCTAATTAACACATTCTAAACATGACCAACAAATCGTTAGCTCATCCCAAATAGGCGCTTTTCCGACCGCCGGGCGCCCTGTATTCCTCGTCCGGCGAGTCGCCCAGCGAAGGTGGAAGCATGCCTCTTGTCGGACTCATCATGGGAAGCCAGTCGGATTGGCCGTGCGTCTCGGCAGCCGCCAAGATTCTGGAAGAATTCGGGATTCCCTACGAGAAGAAGATCCTGTCGGCGCACCGCACGCCCGAGCGCACCTTCGCCTATGTGAAGACGGCCGAGGCGCGCGGGCTCAAGGTCATCATCGCGGCGGCGGGCGGAGCGGCACATCTGGCAGGTGTGGCGGCGGCGCTGACCACCCTGCCGGTGCTCGGCGTACCGATGGAATCGAAGTCCCTCAAGGGCCTCGACAGCCTGCTCTCCATCGTCCAGATGCCGGGCGGCGTGCCGGTCGCGACCTTCGCGATCGGAGAGGCAGGGGCCAAGAACGCAGCCTTGCATGCGGTCGCCATCCTGGCGCTGGCCGACCCGGCGCTGGCCGGACGCCTCGCCGAGTGGCGCCGCAAGCAGAGCGACGCCGTGCCCGAGACGCCTTCCGACAAATAGGCTGCTTGACTCCGCAGCCGGCAGAGTCCGTTGGGAAAAACTAGTGTTTCGGCGCGCGTATGTCGGCGGCGGTGCCTTCCATCGTGGCGATGAGCTGTGCCTTGGCAGGCACCGGCGGATTCCGGGAAGCGAAGCCGAAGAAGAAACTGTCCGTCCCGGGTTGCGCACCAATGGTGGGACAAACCGGTTTGGCGAAGGTGAAGGTGATCCGCCCGCCGTTCTGCGTGGCCGATTTGAGACCGATCTTGCCGGGCCCGCCGGTGGAGATCACGAACACCTCTGCCGTGCCCGGTGGATTGTAGGGCAGCGAGGCGACTGGTCCGGCATCGATCACCAGACGCTCGATGCAGTTGGCCATGCCGAGCGCCATCGTCGGCGTCATGTCCACACGATAGAGATAGGCCGTCACGCCCGCGGCCTGGAAGCTGGGCACGCCCGCAAAGATGCGCGTCTGGACGCGCCCCATGCCGGCGTCGCCGAACAGCTTGATGTAGACCGCGCTCTCGTTCGGACTCACTTGACAGGAAGGATTGAAAACGCAGGCGATGCGCTGTGCATTCACATTGGCGATGGTCAGCGAGCCGGCCAAGGCACCTTGCGCCATCAGCGCAAGCAAAAACACGGCCATGCCGAGAGTATTCCGCAGAATACGCAATGCCACCCTCCCTCAGAGAGCTGCGGAGGGATTCTGCGCCTTGCGACAGGCGCGAGACAAGACGACACAAGCGCGCCGTGTCGCACCCGCGCCTCAGGATGAAGAGCCTTCTTCCTTCAGCCAGTGGCGCGCTTCGCTCTCGAAAATGAGCTGTTTCAGGTCGCTCATCCGCTGCGGGTAGAGGATGCCGTCGAGATGGTCGCATTCGTGCTGCACCACCCGGGCGTGGAAGCCGCTCGCGGTCCGGTCGATCGCGTGGCCTTCGTGATCGGTGCCGCGATAGCGGATATGCACCGGGCGCTCCACGAAGCCGCGCAATTCGGGCACCGAGAGGCAGCCTTCCCAGCCGCCTTCGCGCTCCGTCCCCAGGATCTCGATCTCGGGATTGATCAGCACGGTGAGCGGGGCGGTTTGGTCGTAACGCTCGGCTTGCGACAGGGCGTCGCTGCGCTCGCCGGGCGCCTGGAACACCACCACCCGGAGGGGGATGTGGACCTGGGGCGCGGCAAGGCCGGCGCCGTCGGAATCGATCATGGTCTCCAGCATATCGGCGACCAGCCGGCGGATTTCCGGGGCGGTGGGATCGGGCACCGGATCGGCCTTGCGGGCGAGAACCGGGTGTCCCATGCGAGCGATTTTCAAGATGGCCATGGACGTACTATGTATTTCAGTAGGTTAGCGGTCAAACCCGCCGGACGCCCCGCTTTGGGCCATCGCGCCGCGCCGCCGGGACGCCACAGAACGCCATAAAGTGCGGAATATGCTCGACCTTTTGCCGCGCCTGTGTGGACTCGCCATGACCCTTCTGTTAGAGAGGCGCCCCTTAAAGAACGCACCGGGAGCAAGCTTTGCAGATCATCGTTCGCGACAACAACATCGACCAGGCGCTGAAGGCGCTGAAGAAGAAGATGCAGCGCGAGGGCATCTTCCGCGAGATGAAGCTGCGGGGCCACTACGAGAAGCCGAGCGAGAAGCGTGCGCGCGAACGCGCCGAGGCGATCCGCCGCTACCGCAAGCTTCAGCGCAAGCGCATGCAGCGCGAGGGGTTGCTGCCGAGGTAGTCGCGACCGGACTTTGGGGATGGATGAGGGCCGCTCGTTTTCGGGCGGCCTTTTCGTTTGGGGCCATGCGGCGCTCTCAAGAACTTGGACTGCCAAAGCCGTGTCACACCTTCCGTTGATCTTTATTTTTCAATTTCCGCCATCTCCACCGGGGGAGGGGAGCGGCACCGGGCCTAAAACCAAAAAACGCCGCCCGCCCGAAGCCGGTAACTCTTCGGACGAGCAGCGCATGCGAGACGCCGCCTTGGAGCAGCATGCGTGAGATGGGAATGCGATTTCCGCATTTCAAGAGGGGGATACACAAATATTTCTTTGTGTCTCTCTAAGGAGCATTATCATCTGTGTACGGAGCGGCAAATTTGATTTAGTAAACGTGCCCTTCGCGTATAGGGAGACGCGGAAATAGTTGCCGTATCAATCTCGATTGAATTGTACTCCTGTCACCCTATTCCCTCTTACAGCAGGCGATGAACCTCGAATAAACCCATCCTGTTTCGCCCGATTGCAGTTGTATTTGCGCCCAATCGCCCTCTTGGCGAAGCAGAGTAAAGAGTGTGGCTGGTTCCAACTTCTTGAGGCGAACGCCCCGGTCGAAGGCTGGCTCGCTGCGGAATCCCAGCCAATTGTCACCCTCAGGATCGAGGCCGACAATGTAATGGAATTGTCCGGCTTGCTGCGGCGCGGCGGTTGCCGACTCTTGCGGGACTTCAAAAGCCTGAGTTGGCAGATAGCCGACGCCGCCTGCTCTGCGTTGAATCTCCATCCATCCGCCTTCGACTTCACCGGCGACGTGGACGACCAGTCCAACGTTGACGGTATCAATTGGAGTATCAACGGCATTTGGCAACGGCAGTAGCCGGGCCGGTTGACGTATGGTCATGTCCCGATCAAGGGATCGCACCATAGCGGGCCGGGGCCAAGGCGACAGATTTCCACCGGAGATAAAGTTGCCCTGAAAATTTCCAGATGCAATTTGTAGCCATTGCGAAGTTCCGTCGGATCCCGTTACCCAATTTCCCTGGGCCGTGCTTGACCTTGCCAGTGTGGTAATAATCTGCGAACCCGATGTTGTTGGAGCGTTCCGAACAATTACAGGGCGAGTCGCGTAAACGACAACCGGAGCGGCTGCATTTGGGTTCGTGGCGATACCTGGGCTCTTGGAGGAGGGATAGAGGAGGACGAGGGCAACAACAGCAACCAATCCAGCGCCGATGCCAATGGCAATCCACCGCCCTTGTGCGGATGCAAATTGAGAAGCGAGATTCTTTGTCAGTTGCCCGAAACGAGTGGTGAAAGACTCCGTGCTATCGCTCTCTTGACCATCATTTGTGCTAGGCGACGCCTGGAATAGCTCTCCGGCAAACGCCATCGCCTTCTCATGAGGGCTTGCGCCGGGGCCTTCGATATTGTTGTCACCCGTCCGATATTTTACCCCTGATTCACCTTGGCCACTACTGAGCTGCCCACCGCAGCTATTACAAAACCGCGCATTAAGATCATTAGGTGCGGTACATTTTGGACAAGCAATTGTTGCAATCGGCGCTCCGGCCTCGGCAGGCGAAGACGGATCAACAGTGGGTTTTTGCAGCGGAGGCGTCGGTGCGGAACTCGAAGCAGGAGTCAATGCGGCAGAGCGCATGTCCGGCTTGTCGGATTCGACGGTTGCAGATTGCTCAAATACCAAAGGCCCCTCGCCATCATCATTTGATTTCTTGACCGAAGCAAAAATGAACGCGGCAATAGGGAGAATAAATGGGCCAAACACCATAAACGGAACACCGTATTTGCCGCAATCAAGTTCGCTTGCGACAACGGTCATGGTGACAGGAGAGAGCACTAAAAGGCCGACAAACCCCACGACTGTAGCAGCAATAGAGAACGGGCGTTCGCCGTTCAGTATCGCAATACAGGCGCAGATCATCGCCATCCACACCAACACCATATTGAAGCCGTAGAATGCAGAGACGCTAATGAACGCGATCACTAAAGCGGCAATTCCAAATCCTTTACCCATGGCATGACTTCCAATCCGATTGTCTTAGCGATCACTGCTTGACGAGATAAGTGTCGTCTTCGGTATTGTCTAACCCGAGATTCTCCCAATGACCCTATCTCGATAGGGATATTAGCATTTTCTGACGCAACCGGAAGCAGAGGTGTCCGTCTTCGTCGTGGCCAGCGTGTATACCCCGCGTAAAATGCACGAGAGAGGTCGGTTTGGCACGATTTTCTTGGCATTCAGACGTGCTCCTCCCATCTTGATAATGAATTGCACCATCCCCACTTTTTGAATGGGGCTAGTCGTGGTCTCTGTCCATCGATCAGCCGTAGAATCTCTCCAAACAATTGGCTCGGCACGGCGACCTCCGCCATCTGGAAAGTCACGTAACTAGCTGGGAATACGGTGACAGGTGCACTGTTCACCAGTTCTCTTGTTGGACGCCGCCCGCTCAACGCTTGGGACACATGCTCCAGTCACCGCATTCTTTGAGCAACATAGTGTCCGAATACCGGCGGGAACCGAAGACGACATGAATTCTTGAGAAGAAACAGCTAGGGTACCCACTCGTAAAGAGCTTGCATGTTTCAGCGCACGCCCAGCTTTTTTCGGCCCAGCTCTAAGTCGGGAGGATTTATTGTGAAAGCGCGAGGCACCATTATTCTGGCGGCTTTGTGGAGTTTGCTTCCTCCTCTCGCCTCGTACGGCCAAAGTCCACCACCCAGTATACCGGATGACGGTTGGAAGATTTCAACGCCGGAAGCACAAGGCGTCGACTCCCGGAAATTGCTGGAGATGTTCCAGGACATCAAGGCGAAGGGAGGCAGCGACCTTCATAGCATCTTGATCGTCAGGAACGGATATCTGATCGCGGAAAGCTATCTTGCGCCCTACCACAGAGAGACTTTGCACAACGTCAAATCCGCTTCGAAGAGCATTCTTTCCGCCCTGGTGGGGATTGCGCTTGAGAAAAAGTACCTGAAGAGCCTCGACCAGAAGGTTGCGGAATTTTATCCGGAGTATGTCAACGATCCGCAGAAAAAGGAGATCACGCTGCGGCATCTGTTGACCATGACTGCGGGGCTGACCTGGAGCAACAATCAGGAAACCGCCAGTCCTTTCTCGCCTACCGACCTGGAATCCTGGAAAGTCGTCCCGATGCGCGACGCGCCGGGCGAAAAGTACGAATACAACACGATGCTGGTGCACATGATGTCGGCCATCCTGACGAAGGCAAGCGGCGAAAGCACCAAGGAATTTGCCGATACCTTCTTGTTCGGGCCGCTGGGGATTTCCGATGTCCAATGGAGCAAAGACAATAAAGGAATTTACATCGGAGGTTCCGAGCTTTTTTTGCGGCCGAGAGATATGGCTAAGTTCGGCCTTCTCTACCTCAACAAGGGAGTGTGGAACGGTCGGCAAGTCGTGCCCGAAGCGTGGGTCGAAGAATCTACCTCTCCGAAATTGAACATTGGTCCCGACCGCAACAATCCCGCGGCCATGAGGTATGGCTATTGGTGGTGGATTCCCCAAAGGGGCTATCAGGCCGAGGGGTACAACGGTCAATACATCATCGTCAGGCCGGACCTGAATATGGTGGTCGTCGTCACCGGCGAGGACCAGAACGCCATCTTTCGGTACCTGGACTCCGACATTTTCCAGGCGGCCGCAAGCAAAGCCCCTCTGCCTCCTAATCCCCAAGCCGTTCGTGCTCTGAACCGTTTGTTCAACGAACTGGAAAACCCCGCTGCTCTAGCGGTTGGGCAGATGCCTCAAATCGCCGCCAAAGTATCCGGCAAGAAATACGTCTTGGATCCCAATAAGATGGGTATGCAGTCCTTCGTGCTTTCGTTCAAAGACGGTCGCGAATGCGTGATGAAAGTGACGATCGGCAAGCTGATCCTTGATTTCCCGGTCGGCCTGGACGGAAATTTTCGTATCGCGAACGCCGGGATTTCCTTCGGGAACAATTCCGCGCCGTCCCAGGTCGCGAGCAAGGGCTCATGGGTCGACGACAATACCTTTACCTTCAAGTTTCACATCCTAGGCGATGTCGTGACCCAGAATTTCTCCCTGAAGTTTACCAACGACGATGTCGTTTTGGATTTTGGCAACGCCGCTTCATCTATACGAATCACCGGTAAGATGGAAAAATAAGTTAGGACGCATCGGCAGGAAAACGGTGACAGGTGTACTGTTCACATTCTTCCGCATTCTTATTCTCATTCTCAGAGTGCATTCGTCCGAGGCGTATGGCTCCGTCTGTTGCAGCGGCGGTTCGGTGGCAATTGCGCCCCAAGTAGTGCAATCTGCGTCAACGCTGCGAGATTTCTCGATTCGAGTCCGAGCCCAACTCGTCGGCGTTCGATTGCCTTGGCACAAAACGGAGCATCGCCATGAAGAACAATCTCTGCCGCTGGATGTTGTGCCTGACGGTCGTTGCGCCGATCCTTGCGCAAGGGGCCGCCGCGAACCCGCTTCCCGCTCCCGTCGCCGTCCTTGTGCCTGTCGGGGCGCAGGTATCCTCACCGATCTTCGGCAAGACGCCGGCTTACGCGGAAGTCGGCTTCGACGCGGAAAAAAAGCTCCCGGGCAATCACAAGGTTAATTACAGCTTCCATCTGCTCACCTATGACACGAACTCCCCGCTGTGGAAGATCCGCGCGCCCATCTATCAGGCGGACATGGCGAGCAAGATCGATGCGAAGCGCCAGAGCTTCACCACCGCCTCCAACCCCCCAATCAGCTACGACCCCGTGAAGGTCGTGAAGTACTCCTGGGGCACCGGGTTTACCCAGCGCGTCGTGCATCACTACATCGGCGCGGGGAGCGGACCGGATTATGTCGATTACCGCGCTGCCTATGTCGGCATGATCGGCGGTGCGATGTTCGAACTCTCCGTCAACGGTGTGAAAACCGCGGAAGAGACCGACCTATGGGCCAAGACCGTTGCGGCAAAGGCCGGCGGGTTGACGCTCGCGAATATGATCAATTGAGCGCTCGAAATACCGCGAATTCGCCGGCGCGTTCCGTCAGTACCCTGACCTTTCACACGAATTTCGTGCGTGGCGCCCTTGACACTTTGGTCATATTAAAGGTACAGGCTCCCATCATCGCGGTTGCACGACGGCACTTGGTGCCTGTCAACGCGCAAATCTCCGTTTATTCCTCACGTGCATGGGAAGCGGCAACAACGCCGATCCCGCGCGTCCGAACGGCCGCCCGATATTCCGCGTAACAAAGGAAGACCATTGACCATTCCCTCTTTCACAGAGCTCGGCGTAGCCGAGCCCTTGCGGCGTTCGCTCGAAGCCGAAGGCTATAGCGAGCCCACGCCCATCCAAATCAAAGCCATTCCGCTGCTGCTGGAGGGCCGCGACGTTGTCGGCCTGGCACAGACCGGAACCGGCAAGACGGCCGCGTTTGCGGTGCCGATCATGCAGCACCTTCTCGTCGGCCACGAGCAGCGGCGCCCCAAGAGCGTGCGCGCGCTGATCCTGGCGCCGACGCGCGAACTCGCCATCCAGATCCACGACGCCTTCCGCACCTATGGGCGCCATCTTCATTTGCGCTCCA
This sequence comes from Alphaproteobacteria bacterium, assembly GCA_003158585.1. Classification (GTDB taxonomy): domain Bacteria; phylum Pseudomonadota; class Alphaproteobacteria; order Micropepsales; family Micropepsaceae; genus Rhizomicrobium. The sequence goes on along the minus strand of PMKE01000019.1, from coordinate 19,847 downwards.
CCGTGGTGGTCGGCGGCGTCGGCCAGTCCCCGCAGATCAAGGCACTGGCCGCGGGCCTCGATATTCTCGTGGCGACGCCGGGGCGCCTGCTCGATCATCTGAAGCAGGGCAATGTGCGGCTCGATGCGGTGACGCATCTGGTGCTCGACGAAGGCGACCGCATGCTCGACATGGGCTTCATCCGCGACATCAAGAAGATCGTCGCGGCCGTGCCGAAGAAGCGCCATACCATGCTGTTCTCGGCCACCATGCCCGCCGATGTCGAACAGCTGGCGAACTCGATCCTGCACCAGCCGGTGCGCCTCGACGTGTCGCCGCCCAAACGCACGGCCGAGAACATCGACCAGCGCGTCTATTTCGTCGCCCAGGCGGATAAGCGGGCTCTGCTCGCCACGCTGCTGAAGGACGCCGCGTTCGAGCGGGTTCTGGTCTTCACGCGCACCAAGCACGTCGCCAATCGCGTCGCCCAGCATCTCGAAAAGGCCGGCTTCGCGGCGGACGCCATCCACGGCAACAAGTCGCAAGGCGCGCGCCAGCGGGCGCTGGAGCGCTTCCGTTCGGGCGAGGCGCGCGTGCTGGTCGCCACCGACATCGCGGCGCGCGGCATCGACATCGACGCCATCAGCCATGTCATCAATTTCGAGCTGCCGAACGAGCCGGACAGCTATGTGCATCGCATCGGACGCACGGCGCGCGCCGGCGCCGCGGGCATCGCCATCGCCTTCTGCGATCCGGCCGAGAACGGCTATCTGCGCGACATCGAGCAGTTGACCAAGGCGAGGCTGACCGTGGTGCAGGGCAAGCAAGGCCCGGATGCGCCCAAGCCGGAGCGCGACTACGCTCGCAAGACGCCGTTCCGCGAAAGAAGCGCCAGACGGAACAACAACGGCAGGCGACGGGCGGCCCCTCGTTTTATGTCTACTTCCCAATCACCTTGAGCAGCGCCGGCACCGCCAGGGCAAATGCCTTGCCGCCGCCTTTGACCGAGAGTTTTCCGGTGCGGTTGTTCCAGTGCAGCCGCGTCACGGTCACGCCCTCGTTCCGTTCGTAAGCGTAGGAAACGCCGTCGTCGTCGTAGAGTGTGAAGTCCGCGTCTCTGCCCGGGTAGACCCGGATGGCCGCAATCGTCTGCTTCGACGCGGTCGACTGGATGTCGGAGCCGAGCGGCACGATGGAGCCCGCCTTGACGAACAGCGGAATGCGGTCGACGGGCGCGGCGGCGACGATCCAGCGCCCGCCCTTCTGCTTCTTGCCGGTCCAGAAATCGTACCAGTCGGCGCCCGCGGGCAGATAGACGCGCTTCTTGGTTTGCCCCTGCTCGGTCACCGGCGCCACCAGGAAGGCCGGGCCGAACATGTATTCCGTGCCGAGATCGGCCACCTTGGGATCGTTCGGGAAATCCATCCAGAGCGGGCGCATGAACGGCGCACCCGTGTCGTAGGTCGCCTTGGCAGAGGCGTAGAGATAGGGGATCAGCCGGTAACGCAAGCGGTCGTAGTTCGCCAGAATGGCTTCGGCCCGGCTGCCGAAAGCCCAGATTTCGGTCGCCTTGCGCACGCCGTGGATGCGCAGCGTCGGCAGGAAGGTCCCGTATTCGAACCAGCGTACGAAGAGCTCGGGATAATCGTAATTCTGCCCCACGACGTCGCGCGCGCCTGCCGGATCGACAAGCGGCGGTTTCACGGCATCGGTGGTCTGCGCCAGCTCCTGCCAGCCGCCGATGTCGTTGCCCCAATAGGCAAAGCCCGAGGCGGTCATGTTCAGACCGGCCGGAATCTGGCGCGCCAGGGCTTCCCAGCTCGAATGGATGTCCGACGACCAGAACAGCGCGCCCGTACGCTGCGAGCCGAGATAGGCCGCACGCGACAGGATCAGCACGCGATCGTCCGGCTTCCAGGCGCGCATGGCCTCGGCGACGCTTTCGACGTGCAGCAGCGGATAGAGGTTGAGGTACCGGTCGCCGGAACCGATGCTGTAGAAATAGCCCTCCGGCACCAGATCCGGTTCGGTCTCGTCGAGCCAGGGATAATCGAATCCGTGGGCGAGGATATTGTCGCGCAGGTGCGTCCAGAACCATCGGCGCGCGTCCGGATTGGTGGCATCGAGCAGGGCGCCTACGCGATCGAAGCGGAACGGTAATCCGTCCTGCGTCCTGCCGGTCCTGTCCTTGAGGAAATAACCCATCCGATCCAGTTCGGCGAAATAGCGGCCGTCCTTCACGAAGCGCGGCCAGATCGAGACGATCGAGCGCATTCCCATATCGTGGAGCCGCTTGTTCATGGCGTCGGGATCGGGGAACTGCGCCGGATCGATGTCGAGCTGGCCCATCTTGGTCCAGTAGAACCAGTCCACCACCATGACATCGAGCGGATACTTCTTCTGCCGGTAGGTTTCGGCAACGCGCAACACTTCGGCCTGGCTGGCGTAGCGCGCCTTGGACTGGATCAGGCCGAAGGCGGCCTTGGGCGGAATGGGCGTCCTGCCGGTCAGGCGCGCATAGCCCGCATAGATTTCGTCGGGCGTCCCGACGATGACGAAGAACGACACGCGCTCGCCGACCTTGGAGGTGATGTGCGTCGAGCCGTGGATGCCGGCCGACACGACGGTTTCCGACGGATTGTCCCAGACCAGTCCGTAGCCCCTGGACGAGATCATGAACGGCACGCAGACGGTCTCGCCCGCGGGCGCGTCGTACCAGTGCTTGCAGTCGATGGTGCGGCCCTTGAGGTCGAGAATGCCTTCCTGGTTCTGGCCGAGGCCGTAGAAATGTTCGTCGCGCGCTGCGGTAAAGCGCGCCCCGATTTGATAGGTCTGTTCGCCGTTCACTTCGTGGGGCGCCATCTCCCAGCCGGTCATGTCGAGGATGGTGCGGCCCTTGGCATCGCTCACCTGCAGATGCACCGGCGGCAGGAGCGGCGCGAAATTGAGTTCCATCGCCGTCGGCGTGTGCGGCGTCTCGGCATTGACGTGCAGGCGAAACGCAGAAGATACGAAGCTGTCGCCCGCAGCATCGGCCGTGTGCTTGAACGGCGTGCTGTCGGCGTGGCTCGCCAGGATGCCGTAGCCGGGCCCGGCCGTCGCCAGCGATCTGTCGGAAGCGATCGTCACATGGATGACATTTGCCCCGTAGCCTTCGACGGCGACAGTGGTGCCGTTCCTGTCGAGAACCGCCGCCGGCGCGGCGGAGGCCGCCGCGGTCAGTAGAAACACCGCAGCGCAATTCGCGAGCCAACTCCGTTTTGCGATGCCCATGAATCCCTCCCGGTCCCTTCGGCCGATCCGACGGCCGCAGCCACGGTCGGCATACCAGACAGATTTATCCTATTAAAGGAAAAGCTGACGCAGCGGCGGCAGGCATTCCTTCCGGAGCAATCACTGTGCGGCGCAGTCGTCGCAGACCGCCAGTTCGACGGTAATGTGGCTGAGGCTGGGATAGCGCGCGCTGAGCGCCTGTTTCAGCCGTTCGCCGTCGCCGTGGTTTCCGGCGACCGAAACGATCAGTCCGTGGTGTCCGGGACCGAGGCGCCAGAGATGCAGGTCGAACACCTTGCCGCCCAGCTCGGTTTCCACCAGCGCCTTGATGTCCCGCGCCATCGCCGGATCGTCTTCGGCGTCGAGCAGCACCAGGGCGCTGTCGCGCGTCAGGCCGTAGGCCCAGGAGGCAATCACCACGGCGCCGACCACGCCCACCAGCGGATCGGCCCAGCGGATGCCGAAGATTAAACCGGAGGCGAGCGCCACAATGGCCAGCACGCTGGTCACCGCATCCGCCAGCACGTGCAGATAGGCAGCGCGCAGATTGTGGTCCTGATGGTCGTGACCGTGTTCGTGCGGATCGTGCAGGATCGCGGCACTGGCGATATTCACGAGGAGCCCAATGACGGCGACGAACAGCGCTTCGCCGTAGCGCACCTGGACCGGCTCCATGAAACGGCGCACCGACTCAAACGCGACGCCGAGCGACAACAGGCCGAGCACGATGGCGCTGGCAAAAGCGGCAAGGTCCCCGAATTTGCCGGAGCCGAAGCTGAAGCGCGTGTCGTGGGCGTGGCGGCGGGCCAGCCAGTAGGCGGCGGCGGCAAGGCCGAGCGCGCCGACGTGTGTCGCCATGTGCACGCCGTCGGCGAGCAGGGCCATTGAGCCGAACAGCAGGCCTGTCACGATCTCGACCACCATGAAGGCGGCGGTGAGAACCGTCACGATCCTGGCGCGCGCTTCCGCCCGCTCGTGGCTGTGGCCGAGGAAGACGTGTCCGTGCGTCCAGCCGGCGTGGTCGTGCTGAGTCATAAGGCGAGAATAGGCAGGCGCGTCCGAAGTGGAAGGGTGGTCCGCAAAAGAATTGGGCCGCAGGATCTGGGAACCCTGCGGCCCGGCTCAGCCGTCAAATCGATGGGGAGTTTAACGGCTCAGTTCATTCGCCGGGGTGCTGCCCGTCTTCTCGCGGGCCGTGTCCGGCTGTTGGGGACAGTTTGTCCGCGATGCCCACAAAACGTGCAACGCGGTTTCCGGTCGCACAATTTATGGTGGAGTCACCTTTACTTAGGGGTGGACAGCATCTTTGCGTTCCTTGTTAATAAGGATACGCGTTCGCACCTCCCCTGGGCAGCCAGGTAGGCTTTCAGGGGGCACGAACGGCCCGGCCAGCCTCGTACCAGCGGCGGCTGGCATTCACGATCTTGACCACCGAGAGCATCACCGGGACCTCGACCAGCACGCCCACCACCGTCGCCAGCGCCGCCCCGGACTTGAAGCCGAACAGGCTGATGGCTGCGGCGACCGCCAGCTCGAAGAAATTGCTGGCACCGATCAGGGCCGAGGGCGCGGCGACGCAATGCGCTTCGCCGCTGGCGCGGTTGAGGAGGTAAGCGATTCCCGCATTGAAATAGACCTGAATCAGAATCGGCACGGCGAGGATGGCGATGATCATAGGCTGGGCCAGAATCGCCTCGCCCTGGAAACCGAACAGCAGAACAAGCGTCGTCAGCAGCGCCACCAGCGACACCGGCTGAAGTGTTTTCAACAGCCGTTGCAGCGCCTCCGGGCCGCGCATCAGCACGGCGCGACGCAGGCCTTGCGCAATCGCCACCGGCACCACGATGTAGAGCACGACGGAGAGCAGCAGCGTCTGCCAGGGTACGGTGATCGAGGAGAGGCCGAGCAACAGCCCCACGATGGGCGCAAAGGCAAACACCATGATGAGGTCATTGAGCGCCACCTGACTGAGGGTGAAATGCGGCTCGCCGTGCGAGAGGTTGCTCCAGACGAACACCATCGCGGTGCAAGGCGCGGCAGCCAGGATGATCAATCCGGCGATGTAGCTGTCGATCTGGTCGGCGGGCAGCAGCGGGCGGAACAGCCAGCCGATGAACAGCCAGCCCAAGAACGCCATCGAGAACGGCTTGACCGCCCAGTTGACGAACAGCGTGATGGTGATGCCGCGCCAGTGCTCCTTGACCCGCGACAGGGCCGAGAAGTCGATCTTCACCAGCATGGGAATGATCATCAGCCAGATGAGCAGCGCCACCGGCAGGTTGACCTTGGCGATCTCGATGCCGCCGATGACATGGAAGGCAGGCGCGAAGGCATGGCCCAGCGCGATCCCCGCGACGATGCAGAGGCCGACCCAGACGGTGAGATAGCGTTCGAAAATCGACATCTTATCCGCGTCCTTGGCCAATGTCGTCGAGACGCGCCTTGAGCCTGATGCGGTCGAGCTTTTCGATCGGCAGGGCAGTGAACAGGCGGATGCGGGCTTCCAGCATACGGAAGGCCTCGCGGAAGGCCTGCATCTTGACGGCGTCGGTGCCCGTGACGGCGGCGGGATCGGGCACGCCCCAATGGGCCGTCATCGGCTGTCCCGGCCAGAAGGGACAGGCCTCGCCCGCGGCGTTGTCGCAGACGGTGAAGACGAAATCCATCTCGGGAGCACCGGGCTTGGCGAATTCGTCCCAACTCTTGGAGCGCAAGCCCTCGGTGGGAAGGCCGAGTTGCTTCAGCAAGGTGATGGCGAAGGGATTGACCTCACCCTTGGGAAAACTCCCCGCCGAAAAGGCGAGGAAGCGGCCACCGCCTTCGGCGTTGAGAGAGGATTCCGCCAGGATCGAGCGTGCCGAATTGCCGGTGCAGAGGAAGAGGACGTTGTAAACCCGCTCAGCCATGCGAGCACTCCACCACTTTGATGTTGCAGATTTCCGGCCGCCCCCGGCAGCAATCCTTCATCAGATAGGAGAGGAGGTCGCGCATAGTCTCGGCGCGGGCGGCATAGATCAGATTGCGGCTTTCGCGGCGCTGCATGATCAATCCGGCACGCTCCAGCTCCTTGAGATGAAAGGAGAGAGTCGGAGCGGGTGTCTTCAGCGCTTCGGCCAGCGCGCCCGCCGTTTCGCCTTCGGGCCCGGCGCGCACCAGACGGCGGAAGACGGCGAGCCGCGTCTCCTGCGCCAGCGCGGAGAGAACTTCTAGGGCGGTCGTAGATTTCATATTTCCAAAATAATGGAATTATCTAAGTTGTCAATCAAAAGCAGAAGCAACCATTCGATCTACGGCAGCTTTGCACCACATTCAGACATTCCAGCACTCGCCTGGGCGTATGTTGCAAGTTGGACTATTGCCTGCTTGGCGGTAAGTTCGGCATCGGCTTGCCTAGGAGGGGGAAATGCAGGCAATTAGGACCTTGTGCGTTGCGACAGGATTTACTTTGGTGGCATTACTGGTTGTCGCGCCTGCCTCTGCGCAAGATAATGAGTCGGGTTATGTCCATGCATGCGATGCGGCGACTGGAAAGACCGCCATTGACGCATGCACTTGGGTCATTCAATCGAACAAGTTTTCTGGTGCTCATCTAGCGGTTGCCTATGCCCGTCGCGGTGATGCGCTCGCTATTGCCGGACAATACGTCCGGGCCATAGACGACTATACTCAGGCGATCAAACTGAAACCCAATTACGCGGTCGCGATATTCAATCGTGGTTTCGCGTATGGAAACTTGCGAGATTATCAACATTCCGTAGACGACTTTACAACAGCCACAAAGCTCGAACCCAATATCGCCAAGGCTTACATCAACCGCGCAATCAGCCTGCGGCACTTGAATCAGAACCTGCGTGCGATAGAGGACCTCAATAAGGCCATCCAGCTAAGTCCAAACGATGGCTATGCGTTCAATGAACGATCCTGGATACGCGCAATTCTGGGGCAACTTGATGCTGCCCTTTCTGACTGTCGGCAGGCAAACCACTTCAAACCCAACGACAAGTACATTCTCAGCACCTGCGCATTTGTGCACTTTCGCAAAGGAAAATATGACGAAGCGATAAGGGACGCCAACACGGCGCTTGCTGTGGATAGCAGACGGGCAGATCCTTTGTATATCCGTGGACTTTCTCGACGGCACCTAGGCGATAGCGCCGGTGGCGATGCCGACATTCAACAAGCGAAGACGCTCGACCCCAAAATTGAAGAGACTTACGCCAGTTACGGGGTGAAGCCGTAATGGCGCGTTAGAGAGACGGGCATGAAATGTCTTCTCTTGGCGCAAAGCGGTCGTCGGTGCAGCGCGGGGAATGGCAGGTTTCCGGCCATGAGCCCACACATATGATTATCGCCGACGGTCTCTGTGCCGGAATTGCGGTTGCGGTTCACCCCGGCGGCGGGCCGTGCAGGTAGCTTTCGACCAGCGAGCCGGAGATCAGGCGCCCATCGGCACGAAAAAGTTCGGTACGAAGTCGTCAGTCCGAATCCGGAAAGAGAATCGTCTCGTAGTCCCGTGCCCCGTGGATGACATGCAGAACTTCGACTCTCTCGTCCCCGACGCAATAGAAAATCAAATAGCTTCGATATGAGCGTCGTCGCACACCGGTGCGTTCATGACCGGAGACGAGCGGAAAAGCCAGAGGCGAATGGGCGAGCTTTCGACAAGCCTCCACGAGCTCGTCCACGAACGTCTCGGCGCGACGGGGACTGTCTTGTGCAATCCAGTCGCCGATCCGACGCAGATCGTGTTCCGCCTCGCGCGTGAGGAAGACGATCATCTGGCTTTCGCTTCGCCCATCGCGCGGTATTTCGCTTTCAATTCCGCGAACACTTCTTCTGCCGGCCTGAGACGTCCGGCTTCAACGTCGGCCAAGCCGCGCGCCAGCGCCTTGTCGAGTCCCGCCAAGCGCTTCTCGCGTTCCTCGACCAAGCGGACGCCTTCGCGGATCACTTCGCTCTTGGAATTGTACCGCCCGTTCTTCACAAGTTTGGAGACGACGCTTTCGAGCTTCTTGCCCAGATCGACGCTGCTTGGCATGGGAATCTCCTTCTCATGCCAGTCTAGCCGCACTGATAACTATTATCAACCTGGCGGGGGGCCGTGCAGGTAGCTTTCCACCAGCGAGCCGGAGACCAGCCGCCAGCCGTCCACCAGCACGAAGAAGATCAGCTTGAACGGCAGGGAGATGATCACCGGCGGCAGCATCATCATGCCCATGCTCATCAGGATGGAAGCCACCGCCATGTCGATGATGAGGAAGGGCACGAAGATGAGGAAGCCGATCTCGAAGGCGCGTTTTAGCTCCGACAGCATGAAGGCGGGCGCCACCGTGGTCAGCGGCACGGCCTCGGGCGCGGGCGCCTGCTTGCCCGTCATGTCCATGAACAGCTTGAGGTCCGCCTGGCGCACATGGCCGAGCATGAACTTNNACTTCTTCATCGGCACCGCGGCCCTGTCGAAGGCCTGTTCGGTGGTGATCTGGCCCGCGACCAGCGGCTCGATGCCCTGGGCATAGGCGTCCTTGAGCGTCGGCGTCATCACGAACAGCGTCAGGAACAACGCCAGCGACACGATCACCGCGTTGGGCGGGCTCTGCTGCAGGCCCATCGCCGTGCGCAACAGGCTCAGCACCACGACGATGCGCACGAAGCTCGTCATCATGATGAGGATGGACGGCGCCACGCTGAGAATGGTGATCAGCGCGATGATCTGCATCATGCGGTCGGTGAAGAGACCGCCGCCGGAGAAATCGATCGAAAGCCCGCCGGAAGACGCCGCCGTGGAGGCTGCGGCATGCGCCGCCGCGTGGCTCGCCGCTTCGGCCGCGCCCGGCACGATCAGAAAAATGAGAATAGCGGCGAAGAATAGGGCGCGACGCATCATGGCAGTTTCTCTGACGCAGGGATGCCGGCCTCGATCACCGAGGCACCGTCGGGACAGATCATCACCAGATGCTCGACATCGTCGCGGCGCACCAAAGCAAGGCGCTGGCGCGGCGAGATCATCAGCGTCTCGACGATCCGAAGACGGCGCTGCGCCGTGGGCTTGGCAAGGCCCGGCACACCGAACCTGCGGGCCGCCAGCGCGGCGACGCCGATCAACCCAAGCACCAGAACGAGCGCGCCGAAATAACGTGCGAAATCGAGAACGTCCATGAACCCCTCACCCTTCGACGGGCTCCGGGTGAGGGTGAGAGATGTCTCATTCCTTCATGCCGAGCTTGTCGAGGCACGCGCATGAAAAGCCCGTCAAGCTTAATCACCGGTTAAATGCGGGCGGAATTTGCCCGGCAGGTTTTTCCGTTTGTGTTAAGCGCGGCTTAATCGTTCTCGCTCAGCATGGGACCGCTTAAGACTAACAAATCGTATACGGAGCGGAACGATGGACGCGGGGCAGATTCCCCTTCTTTCGATGCTCAAGGAGCGCATGACCTGGCTCAACCGCCGCCAGGACGTGCTGTCGCAGAACGTCGCCAGCGCCGACGTGCCCGGCTACAAGGCGCGCGACCTGAAGGCGACGGATTTCGAGTCCATCCTGAGAGGAGCGTCGCGCAGTTCGGCCTCCTCGCTCGCCGTCACCGATCCGCGCCACATCTCGATCACGCGCCAAAGCTCCGGCTTCGAGGAGAACGATGTGCCCGATGTCGAAGCCGCCTCCGGCGGCAATTCGGTGTCGCTCGAAGCGCAGATGATCAAGGTCGCCGACACCCAGGCGCAATTCCAGGCGGCGGCCAACCTCTACGCCAAGGCGATGGCGATGATGAAGACCGCCATCCGCGGCTCGGGAATGTAAGGAGAGCGATCATGGATTTTTCCACCTCGATGGCGGTTGCGGCTTCCGGCCTCAGGGCGCAGTCGGAGCGCATGAAGACCATCGCCGAGAATATCGCCAACGCGAATTCGACCTCGCCCCAGCCGAACGGCGAGCCCTACCGGCGCAAGATCGCCACGGTGAAGAGCGATTTCGACCGCGAGCTGAACGCCACCCTGGTGCAATCCGGCCAGCCCGTCGCCGACACGAGCGACTTCCGCCTGCAATACGATCCAGGCAACCCGATGGCCGACAAGCAGGGCTATGTGAAGCTGCCCAACGTCAACAGCCTAGTCGAGATCATGGACATGCGCGAGGCGCAGCGTTCCTACGAAGCCGATCTCAGCGTGATGGATGCCACCAAGGCGATGCTGGCCCGTACGGTCGATTTGCTGCGCAAATAAGGAGCCGAATGATGGCCGTTCTTCCCGCCGCCGCAGCCGCCGCCTATCAGGCCGCCGCCAAGATGGGTGCAAACCTCACGCCGACACCGGGCGTCGCACCCGCGGACCTGCCGGGCGGCGCGAGCTTCGGCGATTTCCTCACGGACGCCTTGAAGGACTCCGTCGCCACCATGAAGCAGGGCGAGCGGATGGCGACGCAGCAGATCGCCGGCAAGGCCGACATCGTCGACGTGGTCAACGCCGTCAACGCCGCCGAGATCACCCTCGATACCGTCGTGGCGGTACGCGACAAGGTGGTCGCCGCCTACCAGTCCATCATGAACATGCCGATCTGAGGCCGGAATGAACCCCGCAGACGCCATCGATTTCGCCCGTTCCTCGATCTACGTGCTGCTCGAGGTCATCACCCCGGCGATGCTGACGGCGCTGGTCGTCGGACTGGTCATCGGCCTGCTCCAGGCGCTGACCCAGATCCAGGAAATGACGCTGGTCTTCGTGCCCAAGATCATCGCCATCTTCGTGGTGATTTTGATCACCCTGCCCTTCTGCGGCGCCGCGATGGGCGGGCTGATGACGGACATCGCCCAGCGCATCGCCGCCTATTAGGGGAGTGAAACCGGAAGCAATGAACATTCCGGTTTGTGAGGCAGACGGGGACGGCACTTCATGACCATCACGCTGCCAAGTCTGTCGGGCGCGGTTCTCGTCTACCTCCTCGTCTTCGCACGCACCGGCGCCATGCTGATGCTGCTGCCGCCTATCGGCGACAGCAACGTGCCCGGACGCGTGCGCCTCGTGCTGGCGCTGGCGATCTCCTTTGCGCTGGCACCCACCGTCGCGGCGAGCTATCCGCAGCAGGCGCCCGCCACCACGCTGGCGCTGGGCCTCATCATCGCGCAGGAAGTGACCTCGGGCATCCTGATCGGCGTCATGGCGCGCATCATCGTCAGCGCGCTTTCCGTCGCCGGTTTCCTGATCGCCAGCCAGACGGGTCTCTCCTACGCCGAAACCCTCGATCCCACTTCGAGCGGCCAGCAGGGTGCCGTGGTCGGCAACTTCCTCTCCCTGCTCGGCGTGGTGCTGATCTTCGCCTCCAATCTTCACCATCTGGCCATCGGAGCGGTGGCCGGCTCCTATCACCTGATCCCGCCGGGCACCAGCCTGCCGACCGCCGACATGGCGGAATTGACGATCCGGTTAGTGAGCGGCGCCTTCGCGCTGGGCTTCCAGCTTGCCGCACCGTTCCTGGTGTTCGGCTTTGCCGTGAATGCGGGTTTCGGCGTCCTGGCGCGCCTGATGCCGCAGCTTCAGGTGTTCTTCGTCGCCATGCCGGTCAACATCCTGGTCGGCTTTGTCATCATGTCGCTGTTGATCGGCACCATGCTGACGCTGTTCCTTGGTTTTTATGCCGACCAGATGGGGGCGTTCCTGTGATGCGGGGTGCTTCAACAAACTTCCTGTCATCCCCGGCCGAGTGTCGCGCAGCGACGCGAGGGGAAGGGGACCCAGGTGGTTACGCGAACGCAACTTCTCCAATGAGTCGCGGCTCGGGCCATCGTGCGCGCACATCACGATCGGATTGCTTGAAAGACCTGGGTCCCCTTCCCTCGCAACGCGCGCCGGGCGCACGTTGCTCGCCGGGGATGACACCCGGTATTTTGATGAAGCGGTTCTCGTAAATGGCCGACGACCGCGACCCGTCACAACAGACCGAGGAACCGACCCAACGACGGCTCGACGAAGCACACGAGCACGGCGACGTCGTAAAAAGTTCCGAGGTGCAGACGCTGGTGCTGTTGCTCGGCGGCACGCTCGCCATCGCCATCTTCGGACAATCGGCGGCTTTGGAGCTGACGCGCGTCTTCCGCATCTTCCTGGCCTCGCCCGAGGAGATCGGCACCGATCCCGGTGCGCTGATGGACTTGGCGAAGAACGTCTCGCTGAAGCTCTTCGTCATCGTAGGACCGATCCTCGGGATGATGATGGCGTCGGGACTGATGGCCAATCTGCTGCAGCACCGGCCCGTCCTCACCTTCGACCGCCTCAAGCCCGATTTGGCCAAGCTGTCGCTGATAAGCGGCTTCAAGCGTCTGTTCGGCATCGAGGGCTGGGTCAATCTGCTCAAGGGCCTCATCAAGATCGTCATCGTGGGCGCCGCGATCTGGACGCAGTTGTGGCCCGAACGCGGCGGCCTCGAAGCGGTGCTGGAGCTGAGCCCCATCGGCATCGCGGGCGGCATGACGCGCCTGCTCTACAAGGTCTTGATCGCCACGCTGGCCTCGATGTTTTTCATCGCCGCCGCCGACTATCTCCTGCAGCGCTTCCAGTTCATCAAGCGCAACCGCATGTCCAAGCAGGAGATCAAGGAGGAGTTCCGCCAGACCGAAGGCGATCCGATGGTCAAAGGCCGCATCCGCGCCATTCGCCTGGAGCGCGCCAAGCGGCGCATGATCGCCGAAGTGCCCAAGGCCACCGTCGTCATCACCAATCCGACGCATTACGCGGTGGCGCTGAAATACGAGACGGGCAAGACGGCAGCGCCGCTATGCGTCGCCAAGGGCGTCGATCAGCTGGCGCTGCGCATCCGCGAAGTGGCCAAGGAGGCGGGCGTGCCGATCATCGAGAACCCGCCGCTCGCCCGGGCGCTGCACGCCGCTGTGGAAGTGGACGAGATGATCCCGCCCGAGCACTACAAGGCTGTGGCCCAGATCATCGGCTATGTGCTGAAGCTGACCGGCAAGATGAAGGCGAACTGACCGGCCTCTTCGCCTGAGAAACCAAACTGTGGTATTGTCGTGCCATGACGAAGTCGGATGCCATCGCCGTTCTCAGGGAGCAGACCGAGGCCGTGAAGGCCCTGGGCGCGACGTCGTTGTACCTGTTCGGATCGACGGTTCGCGACAGCGCCACGCCCGCGAGCGACCTCGACCTTTTCATCGACTACGATGTCGATAGTCGGTTTTCGCTCGTCGAACTGGTCGGGATCAAACAACTTCTGGAACGCCGTCTGGGTGTCAACGTCGATTTGACGACCAGGGACAGCCTCGATCCGCTTCTGCGAGACCGCATCGAATCATCTGCCGTGCGTGTGTTCTAAGATTTCCGGCGACACCAAACTTAATTCACCGGCAGATTGCCTTCAGGCGCGGCGCGTAGTCGGTAAGCCGGGGAACCTGCCCGCCTTGCGCCCACACCTGATGTTCGAGGTCCGGCAACGGCGCGGGCTGGCTCGGATCGGCGAAGGCCCGATAATACGGATCGCGTTCGGCTTCTTCGAGGCTGACGAACTCGAAGCCCTTGGCGCGGTAGAGCGCCAGAAGCTGCCCCATCATGCGCGCTTCGAAGGCGCCGATATGCATCAACAGCACATAAGGGATATCCCGGCCGTACAGCGTCTGCGACAGCGAGCGGCCGTAAGGAATGCTCTCTTCGGCGGCGGCGAGATACATCTTCTCCATTTCGGCGATGGCCGCGGCATCGTTGTTGGCGGCGCAGCGCGCGTATGGCTCGCTATATTGCCAATCGGAGAAGCCCATCGTGACCGGCGCGATCTTGTAGCCGCGCTCCGTCAGGAAGCTGCGGATGGCCGCGCGCTGCTCGGGCGAGTCGCCTTCGTCCAGGTAGGGGTAGCGGAACCAGTGCCAATCCGCGTCCGGCGAGGATTTTTCGAGCGCCGGTTCGTTGCGGGTGATCTCCGTTTCATACTCCTGGAGCGTGTTTCCGCTCAGATGCGCATGCGACCAGGTGTGATTGCCGAGCAGGAATCCCGCATCGCGCCACATTTGGAGCACGGGCGCCGATTGCGGTTCGTTGACCAGCCCAACGCCGTTCACGAAGCCCAAGACGGACGGAACCTTAGCCTCGCGCAAGGCGGCGATTGTGTCCCTGGCTACATCCACGCGGCTGACCCCGGGCGGCAGAGGCGCATGGGCCGGCAGATCGTCGAAGGTGAAGGCAATTCGAGGTGCCGCAAGCGCGGGGTTGCAGGTCAGTATCGCCAGGAAGATCGCGCATCGGATCATGGTCGGGGCCCCTCTCTGATCCCGTCCATCCTAGCCGGAATTGCGGTCGTATTCGAATTGCCGGCGGCGGAAACCCTAGCGATTTGTCCCAACTACATCCCGGCGGCCAAAAATGCATACTGTCGGCCAGGTCGAATCAACATGGCGGTTCGCAGTATCAACGACGTGAGTCTGGGCGTGCCCGCAGGAAACTGGCGCTGGGCGGCGCTCGGCTTCGTCGTTCTGGCCCTCATGGCGGCGATTCTCGCTGTCTTTGTGCCCGCACTTTCCCAATGGGCCGGGGTGGCGCTGCTGCTCGGGATCGCGGTCGTGGCGGGCCTTATCCTCTTCAGCCTGTTCATGAAAAAAACACTGAGCGGGTCCGATGCGCGCCGGGTGGCCGAGGCCGCGGCGCACGCAAATGTCGCCTGGGCGATCACCGCCGAGGACGGCGCCGTGACGGACTGCAACGATGTCTACCGCCGGATGTCGGGCAGCGATTCCGGCCCCCTGGCGGCACCGGAACTGGCGCTGGCGGGCGAGAGTTCCGCCGCCGTGCTCTACCGGCTGACCAAAGCGGCGGCCGAAAAAACGGCGCGCGAGGAATCTGTCGCCGTGGCGCCCGGGCTCGAACTCGTGGCGGCGGTGCGGCCGATGGGAGACGGACAGACGGTGTGGTGGTTCACGCCGAGGCTGGCGCCCGGCAAGCGCGCGCCGGTCAAGGCGGAAGCCCCCCCGGTCGGCGACGTGTTCCGCGATGCGCCGATGGGCGTCGCCTTCGTCGATGCGGGCGGCCGGCTGATCGATTGCAACGCGCTGTTCAAGACCTTTTTCGCCTCGGCGGGCGTCGTGGCGGGACGCGTGCTCGGCGAGCTGGTGGAGGGGGCCGACCGCGAGCGGGCCGGCGAACTGATCGCCCGCGCCGCGCAGGGCCAGACGGGCATGGGTGCGGTCGAGTTGCGCGCCGCCGGTCACGGCGAGCGCATGGGCGAGCTGTTCGCCAATCCCATGCCGGGCGGACGCGCGGTGCTCTACCTGCTCGACGTTTCGGAACAGAAGGCGCTCGAGACCAAGTTCGCCCAGTCGCAGAAGATGCAAGCCGTCGGCCAGCTGGCGGGCGGGGTGGCGCACGACTTCAACAATCTGCTCACCGTCATCATCGGCAATTGCGAGTTCCTCTTGATGCGCCATCAGGCGGGCGATCCCAGCTTCAAGGAGATCAACGACATCCATCAGAACGCGCTGCGCGCAGCGACGCTGGTGGGGCAGCTGCTCGCCTTCTCGCGCAAGCAGACCATGCAGCCCAAGGTGCTGGCGGTGCGCGAAGTGGTGGGCGAGCTGGCGCTGATGCTGCGCCGCCTGCTGCGCGAGGGCGTCGACCTCAAACTCGAACATTGCAGCGAACCGTGGTTCGTCCATGCCGACGAGACGCAGCTTTCCAACGCCATCATCAACCTCGTCGTCAATGCGCGCGACGCGATGCCGGGTGGCGGCACGGTGACCATCCGCACCGCCAACGAGACGGCGGCGGCGCCCGTGGCGCTCGGCACCGCCATCATGCCGGCGGGCGATTACGTGCGCATCGAAGTCGCCGACACCGGCACCGGCATTGCCAAGGAGCATCTGGGCAAAATCTTCGATCCCTTCTTCACCACCAAGCCGGTGGGACAGGGGACGGGCCTCGGCCTCGCCACCGTCTACGGCATCGTCAAGCAGACGGGCGGCTTCATCACCGTGGATTCCGAGCTGGGCAAGGGCACCACCTTCCGCATCTATCTGCCGCGCCACCGCCCGGACGAGAGCGCCGTGGTGCAGGAGCCGGAGCGGGCATCCCCGCGCGATGTCACCGGCCAGGACACCATCCTGCTCGTCGAGGACGAAGAGGCGGTGCGCAGCTTCGCGGCGCGCGCCCTCAGAATGCGCGGCTACAATGTGATCGAGGCCTCGGGCGGCGAGGAAGCGCTGGAACAGGTGAAAAAAGCCAAGGCGCCGATCCACCTTCTCATCACTGACGTGGTGATGCCCAACATGGACGGTCCCACGCTGGTGCGTGCCGTCAAGCGCATCCGCCCCGAGATGGCGGTGATCTTCATGTCGGGCTATGCCGAGGAAGCCTTCCGCCGCAACGACGAAAAGGCCGAGGACCTCTACTTCCTGCCCAAGCCCTTCGGATTGAAGCAGCTTGCCGCCAAGGTGAAGGAAGTGCTCTCCGGCACGCCGCCGACCAAGCGGGCGGGAAACGCAGAATAATCCGTTCAGTAGCCCGCCGCCGGATCGAAGCGGCTGAAGGGGACCGCTGCGTCGAGCCACCGCAGCGGGACGCATTTTCCCACACGCTATGCGGGATTCATGCATTGTTAACGGCCTGGCGCCACTTTCTGCCCGCAATCGGGGCCTATGGCACACCCAGAATTCTCAGAGGTCCGAAATGCCCAAACTGCCCAGTCTGTCCGCCTCCGCCGTCATGAAGCGCCATGTCCTCGCCGAAGCCGAAAGAACGGCCCGGGAAAACGCCCCGCCGCCCCCGCCGATGCCAAAGAGAATTCGTATCGCTACGCGGCTGACCTCCCCGTCGCGCCGTTCGAAGCGGGTGCACTGAACGGCCGGCCGTTTGAATCGGTTTTTATCGAGTCTTTTCAACTGCGCATAACCAGGCCGGAGGGCATAAGCCCCGCGGCACGGGAAGAAACCACTCGGTAACTCGTTTCTCGCATAAATAGAATTGGCCGCGCCTTAACGGCCGGGCGCGAGAAGGGTTCTCAGATGGCCAAAGACATGAACATGAACATGGCGCTGTTCATGGCGCAGAGCGGTGCCTGCTTCTATTGCGGCTGCGAGTTCGAGGGCCGCGCACTTCCCGGCAAGAAGCACCTGCACGGCTGGTCCAAGGATCACGTGAAGCCGCTCTGCAAGGGCAACAATGCCGTCCGCAACAGCGTGCTGGCTTGCCTGTCGTGCAACGCCGAGAAGAAGGATCGCGAGCCGACGCGGCAGGAATTCGAGAGAGCCCAAAGAATCTGGACGGGCGCCCTGCGCTACCTCAAAGCCTTCAACGGCAACGCGCCACCGATGTTGAAGGGGTGAGCCTCACTTGCTTTTCGGATTGTGAGGTTTCGGCGGCGTTTTCAGCATCCGCATGAGTACTTCGTCCTTATGTCATTTTGATTCGAATTACGCCCGCTGCACGCGCCCCTCGGCCTCAAACGTATATAACTCATTTGCCCGCCGATATATGGAGAGGACAAGCTTGGCAAAAACGAGAACGTTCGGGCCAGACGCTTCGAATATCTGGTCAATGTTTTCCAGTTTCATTGCCTGTGCAAACTCGCGAGTCCGGTTAAGTACATGTTCTTGAATTGCTCTCGCCGGGAACTGCGTGTCCGGTCTTGCCTTCAGCATTTTTGCTTTGCGTAGTATATTGTGGATTTCGTTATAGGACTTCCCCAACTCGCGAGAATTTTCCTCAAACAGCGCAATCACATCGGCAGTGTAGGAAAGCGCGTCCGTATTACCGCGCAAATCAATATGCCCCGGAGAAGCATATTGAATTTTTGCTACCTCTAGCGGGGCCAAAGCGTTCAGAGTGTTGTGAGTATCAAGATCATCAAAGAATCCACTGTAGCTACCACCACCGCGCCACAATCTTTCTCTTATCGCGTGCGAAAGAAACGCTTTTTCCTTGGGCGCAGACGAACCTTCGAAGCGATTAATAACGGCGAAAAATGAATACAGATCGGACATCTTCCCATAGAAATGCGAAAAGTCAGACGCACCCCATGTCCCGTCGATCTTGTACGTCTTTGTCGAAGACGCCGGTCTGTTACGATTATACTGGCTGGTATGGCTACGGGAGAAAATCCCAGAGCGCGGCCAATATGCTTCGTTTTCGAGTTCAATCTTCGTCGCTGGCTGTAATTGGACTACATCATCCGCACCTTCGACGAATGCATTATCGAAGAAATAAAATGCATTTTGAGTTGCCCTCTGAAATGCATAGTTGAGATCGGCTGTACCAGCAAAATACTTGTTGTAGGCTTTTTCTGGAACCTCACAGCCAAAGAACGCATCTTTCATGTCGCCGCGATAAACTGCGTGCGCAAGCATTTCCCTATTTCTGTCCGTAACCAGAAGTGCGAGCTGAGGACCATCGTAATCAACGAGGTACTCAATCAGTTTTGCTGTCGTTGCGCGGTAGCTCATAACGGCTCAACCTTCTCTACGACCGTTTCCGGTTGAAACTGCTCGTACATCCAGAAACTGACGTGATGACCGTCTGGCCCGACCTTGATGACCCCACTTTGCTGATTGGCGCGGACAAAAGCCACATACTTTTTGTCGGCATGGTTTCTGTATTTCGCAACGTCAGCGATCTTCTCGGCTGGCGTGCTGTCCAAAAAGAAAGAAACTGCTCGCCATACGCATGGGTCATATTGCTTACGTGGCGGCGTCTTACCTTCCAAACGGCATGATAAAAAGTCATCGGCCGTCGGGTGGTCTGTACGGACCAATCTGAGCAGAAGAATGTTGCCAGGTGCGATGGCGTCAGCGGGCGGGCACGCTTCTGGTAAAGGTCCATCTTTGTATGTGGGCACAACGGCTGGCGCGTTTGGCGCCTCAACCTGTGGCATTCAGTGCAGTCCCCCGTCCCACTAAAACGGGTAGACACCATACACCAACGATTGGCAACAATTCCGTAAAACGGCTTTTGATACTAGGACGCAATTCCAATCCAAATAGATGGTGGAATTCTATCCTGCCCGACTGAGACACCACCACAATTTGTATCGAACATTGGCAGAACAACAAGTGAGATAAACTTTTTGACTCAATATGTTATCCGCCGCCTTGCCAACAGGAACAAACCGTGTACTGTGAGCGTTGCCACGGCGGCCAGAATTCATTGGGAATGGAGCGCGCGCCGTGAAATAAGGAGGGCGAATCGATGAGTCAGGCGGCTTTGCGCGTCGTGGGGAAAGAAGACAACAACGACAAAAAGCGCGCTCTCGAAGCCGCGCTGTCGCAGATCGACCGCGCCTTCGGCAAGGGCAGCGTGATGAAGCTCGGCCAGCGCGAGCCCGTCACCGAGGCCGATACGGTTTCCACCGGCTCGCTCGGGCTCGACATCGCGCTCGGCATCGGCGGGCTGCCGCGCGGGCGCGTGGTGGAAATCTACGGCCCCGAATCGTCCGGCAAGACCACGCTGGCGCTGCACGTGGTGGCGGAAACCCAGAAAAAGGGCGGCATCGCCGCCTATATCGACGCCGAGCACGCGCTCGATCCCGGCTACGCCAAGAAGCTGGGGGTCGATGTGGACGAACTCTTGATCTCCCAGCCCGACACCGGCGAGCAGGCCCTCGAAATCACCGATACGCTGGTGCG
>PMKE01000007.1 GCA_003158585.1 Alphaproteobacteria bacterium | reverse complement strand
GCCCAGACCGGCTACATTCTCGATACCCACTACTTCCCGGGCGTCCCGCCCGCATATGAGGCGGACTTCAACTACAAGGGCACCGGCACGCCTTATATGAACGTGCCGCTCGCCTCTGTGACCGACGCCACAAACCAGGTCTTCCGCCAGTGGTATGATCAGTGGACGAAGCAATCCGGCAACGAGATCGATTGGCGCGGCGACCTGTCGTATGACATGGGCGGCGGGAGCTTTATCAAGTCGATCGATGCGGGTGTGCGCTATGCCAACCGCTTTGCCAAGAACCGTCAAGACAATACCGGCGGCCTTGACTGCGATGAGGCAATGCCGGCTGCGGGATCGGCATCGGCCGCTGCGGAAGGTGCGTTTTATGCGTTAGATGTGCTCAAGTACAATTCGCAGGCATGCTATGGGTACGGGAACTCGGGTAATGGGGGATTGGTTGGGGTTACTTTGGCGGACCTTCCCGGCTCCTATCACATCACGGGCGGCAAAATATTCGACGGCAAATTCGGCATCACGAAGTGGATGGATGCGGATCCAGAATACCTCTTCAATCACGTTGGCGAAATAAGGGCGCTGTTCGGACAGTCAACCTCGGCGCCGCCAGCCGACCCGACCAATTCGTTCGATGACCGTGAGATAAGTTACGCCGGCTATGTCAAGGCAAACTTTGCCCTCGACGGCACGATTCCTATCGACGGCAATATCGGCCTCAGGGTCGTCGACACCGAGTCCTCGATGAAGGGCTTTGTGCTGCAAGTCAATACAGGCAACACTTACACCATCGTTGCCCAGAACAAAGACAAGGGCACTGTGGACTGGATGCCGAGCCTGAACGTGCGGGCCAAACTCCAGGACGATCTGTTCCTTCGTCTGGCCGCCAGCGAGACTGTCACGCGTCCGACTTTCGCACAGCTTGATCCCGGGCTTAACCTGACGAACTCGACGGCGACGCTTCTCGGTTCGGGCACCCAAGGCAATCCGAACCTCAAGCCTGTGAAGTCCACCAATGTCGATTTGTCGTTGGAATACTATTTCGGTCCGTCCAACGTTCTGACCGGCGCTGTGTTCTATCGTGATGTTTCCGGCTACATCGGATCAAGTGTGAGCTCCCAAGTGATCGGTACCAACACCTACCAGATCACCAGCTATACGAATGGGTCAGCCGGCCATATCGACGGCGCTGAAGTCGGTTACACGCAGTTCTTCGACTTCCTGCCGGGGGCGTGGAGCGGGCTTGGGATTCAGGCGAACGCAACCTATGTCGATGGAGGATTCCAGTTTATCTCTAAGTACTCCTACAACATGGTCGGCATCTACGAGTATGGTCCGGTGTCGATCCGTGCGGCATACAACTGGCGCTCGGGCTTCAACGAGGGCGTGACCCCATGCACCTATGGAGTCGGCTGTAACACCCCGTCCAACTTCTATGGAAAGTCACAGCCGTGGCTTGATTTGTCGGCGAGCTACAAAGTGAATGAAAACTTCACACTTACTTTCGACGCCACAAATCTTCTGGATAGCTATTTCCAGGATTGCTTCGGCAAGGGCGCGACCTGCGCGGCGTTCCCACGCGATACCCGTCGCTTCGACCAGACTATCGAGTTCGGTGTGCGTTATAAGATGTAGAGACCATAAGCCCGCCGGGAGTGACCCGGGCCGAGTTTGAAAGTTAAACTCGGCCCCGTCACTTCCGGGAGGCGCACCTCAAAGAGTTCCTCCCTCTCCGTGGGCGGCGGGACGGGCGTATCCGGCAAGGGTACCGTTCCCGCCGTCTGTTTTCTCACAGCAACCACGATAAGGAGGTCTTGATGCCGTCATTCGATGCGCCGGTTTTGTCGAAGGCGCTGCGCTCGTTCAACCGGCGCCGGGTGCTGCAGGGTTCGTTCGCGGCGGGCGTCGCCGCTGCGGTTTCCTCCATGGCCTCGTCTGCGCAGACGCCGGAGCCCATCAACAACAAGCTGGAAGGCAACATCTCGCCGGTGCACGACCCCTGCGCCATCCGCGAGGGCGACACGTACTACGTCTTCAGCACCGATCTGCCCGGCAGCGGCGGACAGCAGATACCTTGGCGTTTCTCGAAGGACCTGTGCAACTGGGAGAAGGGCGGCTATGTGTTAAACGGCCTGCCGTCTTGGGCGACCGACGCGGTGCCGGGCACCGGCGGAGTCTGGGCGCCCGACATTTCCTTCGTGAACGGCCGGTATCTGCTCTATTACGCTTGCTCTACCTTCGGGAAGAACACCTCGGCCATCGGATTGGCGACCAATGTCACGCTCGATCCGCAGTCGCCAAAGTATCAGTGGCAGGATCAGGGCCTCGTTTTCAAGTCCGGACCGGGCGACGACTACAACGCCATCGATCCCAACCATGTGGTGGACAGCCAGGGAAACCACTGGCTTGCCTTCGGCAGCTTCTGGGGCGGCATCAAGCTGATCCAGCTCGATCCGGCCACGGGCAAGCCGCTCGCCGGCAACAGCCAGGTCTATGCTCTTGCGAAACGTCCGACGAATGACCCGGGTTTCGACGCGATCGAGGCGTCCTTCATCATCGAGCGCGAGGGATTCTATTATCTCTTCTGCTCGTTCGACTTCTGTTGTCGCGGGGCGGACAGTAATTACTACACGGTCGTCGGACGTTCGCGAAAAGTCACCGGGCCGTACGGCGACCAGAACCGCTACGCCATGATCGACGGCAACGGGACCATCGTTCTCAAACACGATCCAAACAGCCGTTGGCGCGGTCCCGGAGGGTGTTCGATCCTACGCGACGGGAAAGTCGACTATATCGTCTACCACGCTTATGATGCGCGCCGCGAAGGTACACCGACTCTGCGGATAGCGCCTCTGGTTTGGTCGGCGGACGGCTGGCCGAGCGCTCTGATATAGGATTTGCGGAACAACCCCCAGCGAAAAAATGAACAAAAGGAGGCGACTCCACATGAAGCGCAGGCCTCTTCAACTACTCGGCGCATTCGCCGTTGCCGCGCTGTCGCTTGCGGCGGCGCCCGCCGGCACGGCGGCTGGCAGCACTTCCGTCGTCATACACGCCGACCGTCCCGGTGCGGTGATCAACAAGAACGTCTATGGACAGTTCTCCGAACATCTCGGCAGCGGCATCTACGGCGGCATCTATGTCGGCAAGGACTCGCCGATCCCCAATACCGACGGCTTCCGCAACGATGTGATCGCGGCTCTGAAGGAGTTGAAGGTCCCGATGGTGCGCTGGCCGGGCGGCTGTTTCGCCGACGAATACCACTGGCGCGACGGCATCGGCCCCCGGGCGCAGCGCCCGGTACGCATCAACACCAACTGGGGCGGCGTTCCTGAAGACAATTCCTTCGGCACACACGAATTCTTCGAATTCGTCGAGATGATCGGCGCCGACGCCTATGTGAATGCCAATGTCGGCACCGGCACTCCCGAAGAAGCCGCGCGTTGGCTCGAATACATGACGGGCGATCAGGACACCACCCTGGTCCGCGAACGCAGGGCCAACGGCCGCGACAAGCCCTGGAAGGTCGCGATCTACGCTATGGGCAATGAAACTTGGGGCTGCGGCGGCAATATGAGCGGGGAGTACTACGCCGATCTCTACAAGCAATACGCAGGCTACATGAAGACGAAGCCGGAATACCGGCCGGAACTGCTCGCCAGCGGCGACCACGACAATCAGACGATTTTCACCTCCGCGCTGATGCGCGCCTTGGTGCAGCATCCATTCTACAACATGGACGCGATCTCTCTGCATTACTACACGATCCTCGGCCCGCAATGGGAGCATAAGGATGTGGCCACCGGCTTCGGCGAGACCGGGTGGATCAACATGATGGCCAACACGCTCAAGATGGACGGCTTCATCAAGAAGCAGGACGCCGTCATATCCGGTTATGAAAGGAAGCTGCCGCCGGACTACTTCCGCTCCCACAAGAAGATTGGCCTCTATGTGGACGAATGGGGCACTTGGTACCTGCCGGATCCCGGCAGTAATCCGGGTTTCCTCGTGCAGCAGAACACCATCCGCGATGCGATCATCGCGGCGACGAACTTCAACATCTTCCACAAATATGCCGACCGCGTACGCATGACCGCGATCGCCCAGACCATCAACGTCTTGCAGGCAATGATCC
>PMKE01000029.1 GCA_003158585.1 Alphaproteobacteria bacterium | reverse complement strand
TCGCGGTAATGGCGCGTCACGGTGCCGTGGGCCGCTTCCGCCTCCACCGTCTTGCCGTCGGGCGTCATCAGGACGCTGGTCATCAGGCCGAGGGAACCGAAGCCCTGGGCCACCGTGTCGGACNNGTCGATCAGGCGGTGCTCGTAGGTGAGGCCGGCGGCTTTGAACGCGGCGGCAAATTCGGCGTCGAACACTTCGGCGAACAAATCCTTGAAGCGCCCGTCATAGGCTTTGAGGATGGTGTTCTTGGTCGAGAGGTAAAGCGGATAGTTGCGCGCCAGGGCGAAATTCATGGAGGCCCGCGCGAAATCGCGGATCGACTCGTCGAGATTGTACATCGCCATCGCCACACCGGAGCCGGGCGCGCGAAACACCTCATGCTCGATCACCTTGCCGTCTTCGCCGACGAATTTGATGGTGAGGGTGCCCGCGCCCGGATAGCGGAAATCGGTGGCGCGGTACTGGTCGCCATAGGCGTGGCGGCCGATGACGATGGGCTTGGTCNNACCAGGCGCGGCACGTTGCGGCAGATGATCGGCTCGCGGAAGATCACCCCGCCCAGGATGTTGCGGATGGTGCCGTTGGGCGACTTCCACATCTGTTTGAGGCCGAACTCCGCGACGCGAGCCTCGTCGGGGGTGATGGTGGCGCATTTGACGCCGACCCCGTGGCGCTTGATGGCCTCGGCCGCTTCGACCGTCACCCGGTCGCTTGTGGCGTCGCGGTGCTGGACGGAAAGGTCGTAATATTCGAGCTTTACGTCGAGGTAGGGCAGGATCAGCTTCTGCTTGATGAGGTCCCAGATGATGCGGGTCATCTCGTCGCCGTCGAGTTCGACGACCGGATTTGCTACCTTGATCTTGTCCATGAACGGCCTCGGAGTTTGGAGGCGTTCTAGCCGGGAGTTCCGGGGCCGTCAAAGCCATTTCAGGGGGTTGTGATGCGCAAACCTGTTGCCTGGGTGGTAATCCCGCTGGTTGTTATTGTGGCCGCGCTGGGCGGTTGGTGGCTGTGGCTTGGATCGCTCGCCCCTCGCGACTTCGCCCTGAAATCAGTCGAAGTAGACCGCGTGATCGTCGCGTCGTCGGGAGACCACCGGCACCATGTATACAGCGATGTGCTGCGCACGACATTCACCAGCAGCGCTGACCTTCAAAGCTTGGCCCGAAGGGGGAGGTTTCACCTGCATTTTGAGGTATCGCCGTGTCGCGACGGCACGGTTGATCCTGGAAAGTTGCTTTGGACCGAAGGTTGGGGGCAACCGTTCGACGGTTTCGGCGCCGTGGACATGTGGTCTCTTGACGGCAATTCCTACAGATCGCACCCAAGCGGACCGCGTGACGTAACGGGCGCCATTCCATATCACTTCCTCGTGGACGTGCGATTCATGGAGTCGGTGCTGCCCGAGAAGTATCATTACGACTTGGTCCGAAGTCCCGAGCAACTCTGTGCTATCCTTCACGGTTACAAAGAAATCTGGATTGGAATCAGCTATCCAGCATTCCAATCAAACGTGATAGTCATACCGAGAAAATCAGTAGCGGACGCCATTTCGCGGGCAACCCTGCAATGAGTAGTTCACCCACCATCATCCTCTGCCGCCCGCAGCTGGGCGAGAACATCGGCTCCGCGGCGCGGGCGATGAAGAATTTCGGGCTTTCAGACTTGCGCCTCGTCACCCCGCGCGACGGCTGGCCCAACGAGAAGGCCGAGGCGATGGCGGTGAACGCCGTCGACATCCTTCAATCCGCACGCCTCTTCGAGACGTTGCACGACGCGCTGGCCGATCTGAACTTCGTCTATGCCACGACGGCGCGCGACCGCGGCATCACCAAGGAAGTGCTGACGCCGGATGAAGCCGCGCGGCGGCTGCGCTGCGCCGGTCCCGACGACAAGACGGGCATCCTGTTCGGCAACGAGCGGGCAGGGCTGGAGAACGAGGACGTCTCGCTGGCCGATGCCGTCATCACCGTTCCCACGGCGGAATTCGCTTCGCTCAATCTGGGCCAGGCGGTGCTGCTCTGCTGCTACGAATGGTTCAGGATCGAGGACGACACCCCGCCCTCGCGCATCGAGCATGGGCCGCTGCACAGGAAACCCACGCGCGAAGAACTGTTCCAGCTCTTCGATCACCTCGAAGGCGAACTGACGCGCACCGGTTTCCTATATCCGCCCGACAAGCGCGAACACATGCAGCGCGCCATCCGCGCCATGCTGCATCGCGCGCAACTCACTTATCAGGAAGTGCAGACCCTGCGCGGCATGATCGTGGCGCTCGCCAAAGGCAAGCACCGCATCCCGCCGAAGGAATAACGCACAATACTGTCATCCCGGGCGCGTAGCGAAGCGCAGCGGCCCGGGACCTACTGCGAAACGCGCGCGAGCTTTGGGGTGGGTCCCGGCACGCGCCGCGCTTTCGCGCGGCTGGCCGGGATGACAGTTTCTGCGGATCAGCCCGTGACTTTGCCTTGCCAGACGGGCCAGCAGGCCGGGCTGCCCTTGGCCTTGACCTCGTTGTAGAGGCGCATCTGGGCGTCTTCGGCGGAACGGCCGCGTTCGACCGCGGTGTAATCGTGACCGCTGCCGCACCACACATAGAACTGATGCTTGCCGGGCGCGAAGAAATCCACCTGCTTGGAAGATGCGAGATTGTCGGCCACTGCCACACCGGCGGCCGTGACCATGAGGCCGACGGCGACCGCTACCCACATCCGACTCATCGCCCACCTCCGGAGGTTACGCTTCGCGTCCGCGCGAAACGCCCGTCCTGTTTGTTCAATTCCCAACCCCTGGGGCCAGTGTTCCGGCCTTTTCTTATGGCAGCTACGATACACCCTTCGCGCCGCATTTCCAGGCACGTGCGCCAATGTGACAGTGTTAAGCAGGTTTATCGTGAATACGGCTCGGCCTCGCGCACGATTTGTGCGATGGCTTGCGAAGCATTCTCGACTGACTGCGCGTCACGGCCGCGCGCCACCAGATTCACGCCGAATCCGTCCGGCCCATAGAAGGGATAGCTGCCGATCGCCACGGCCGGAAACTCTGCTTGCACCTTCGCCAAGGCTGCGGCGATGACGCCTTCTGCGATACGCGCGGTGATTGTAACGCTGTGCAAAACATGGCCGCGCGTCAGCCGGGGCGCGATCTCTTCCAGCATGACCTGCATGATCATCGGCACGCCCGCCATGACGAAGACGTTGCCGATCTGAAAGCCCGGCGCGGCGGAAACGCGATTCCTGATCAATTCGGCGCCAAACGGAATGCGTGCCATCCTTTTGCGCATTTCGTTGAAATCGCCTGGCCTGTCATAGCGCGCCGCCAGGAGTGCCAGCGCTTCGGAATGGTAATCGATGCCGACTCCGAACGCCTTGGCGACGGCGTCCGCCGTGATGTCGTCATGCGTCGGCCCGATGCCGCCGGTGGTGAAGATATAGCTGTAGCGGCTGCGCAGCGCGTTCAGTGCCGCAACGATCTCGCCTTCGTCGTCGCCGACGACGCGGATCTCCATCAGATCAATGCCCAGCGGCGCCAGGAAGCGGGCGATGGCGCCCGAATTCGTGTCCTGCGTGCGGCCGGAGAGTATCTCGTTGCCGACGATCAGCACCGCAGCGGTCGGGTTCGCGTTCATCGCGCCCAGTGTGGTCCCGGCGCTTGCGAACGGCAACCTAGCCGGGTTCCTTGTCGAGGTACGAGCAGTCGTATTCGAACTCGTCGTTAGCGGGCTTGGACGCCTCGCAGGCTTCCTTGCTGTCGTAAGGTCCCGACCAGATGATGACGGCAAGCTGATAGGCCATCACGTACCAGCCCGGTCCGTGCCAGTATTCATCGGCCTTTACCGAACCTGCGGCGAGGCAAAGGCAGACGGCGACGAGGATACCCATTCGTTTCATGGCAGTTCCTCCCCAGAAGCGCCTAGCGTAAGGGGTATTGCGGAAGGCGGCAAAGCGCACCGCTGGTAATGTCCCAGCACGCCCCTTAGATTAAGCCGAACAAAAGGCCCGACATGTTTGCCCTGATGCCCGATTCCCAGGTGTTCGAAGCCGCGCGGCGCGCCCATTTTGCCGTGGCGCTGCACGCCGAAAAGGATTTCGAGGGCATGCGCCGGGCAGGCCGGCTGGCCGCCGAAGTGCTGGACATGCTGGTGCCGGAGGTGAAACCCGGCGTCACCACCGCCCATCTCGACAAGCTCGCCTACGACTTCACCGTCAGCCGCGGGGCGGTGCCCGCCTGTCTCGGCTATCGCGGCTACCGCTACAGCCTGTGCACCTCGATCAACCATGTCGTCTGCCACGGCATGCCGGCGGACAAGCCGCTGCGCGAGGGCGACATCGTCAACATCGACGTGACGGTGATCCTCGACGGCTGGCACGGCGACACCAGCCGCATGTTTCTGATCGGCGAGGTCAAGCGCAAAGCGGCGCGGCTGGTCGACATCACTTACGAATCCATGCTGCGCGGCATCGCAGCGATCAAGCCCGGCGCCACCACCGGCGACATCGGTCACGCCATCCAGTCCTATGCCGAAGGCGAAGAAGGCTGTTCGGTGGTGCGCGATTTTTGCGGCCACGGGCTGGGACAGGTGTTCCACGCCCTGCCCAACATCGTGCATTACGGCAAGGCGGGCCACGGCATCGGCCTCAAGCCGGGCATGTTCTTTACCGTCGAGCCGATGATCAATCTCGGCGGCTACGGCGTGAAGGTACTGAACGACGGCTGGACCGCAGTGACGCGCGACCGCTCGCTGTCGGCGCAATTCGAGCATTCCGTGGGGGTCACAGAGCATGGGGTCGAAATCTTCACCCTCTCGCCCAAAGGCTGGCACAAGCCGCCATATCTCTGACGTCGAGCTGCCCTTCGAGGAAGCGCCGCATTACCTCGGCCATCGCGAGCGCCTGCGCGAACGTTTCTTCGCCGGCGGCGCCGACGCCATGCCCGATTACGAATTGATGGAACTCGTGCTGTTCGCGGCGGTGCCGCGGCGCGACGTGAAGCCGCTGGCCAAGGCGCTGATCGCCCACTTCGGCGGCTTCGCCGAAGCCATTGCTGCCCCGCGCGAGCGTATTCTGGAAGTCGAGGGTGCGAGCGACAGCGTCGCCGCCCAGCTCAAGATCGTCGAGGCCGCCGCCCTGAGATTGTCCCAGACGCGTCTTCTGGGGCGGCCGGCACTCGCCTCCTGGAATGCCCTGATCGATTATTGCGCCGCGGCGATGGCGCGCGCGCCGAAGGAGGAATTCCGCGTCCTCTTCCTCGACCGCAAGAACGTCCTGATCGCCGACGAGGTGCAATCCAGCGGCACCATCGACCACACGCCCGTCTATCCGCGCGAGATCGTCAAGCGGGCGCTGGAGCTGGGCGCCTCCGCCATCATCCTCGTCCACAACCATCCTTCGGGCGATCCCACGCCCAGCCGCCCCGACATCGAGATGACGCGCGACGTGACAGCGGCGGCCAAAGCCCTGCACATCGCCGTCCACGACCATGTGATCGTGGGCCGCAGCGGCCATGTCAGCTTCAAGGCGCTGGGATTGCTCTAAAATCGAGTTATTTGACTTGTCCCTCCGCGCGGCGCGGCCGATATTGTGGCCTCGCGAGAGGAATGGGGCATGCTGAACTTTGCGGCCCGCCAAGCGGGACGTTTGGCGGTCGGCATCCTGGGAACGGTGGCGATTGCGGCAGCGATCTCGGCGATCGCCGAACCGCGGGCGCACGGCCTTTTGCCGTTTCTCGAAGCGGCGGCGTCGCGGCTCGCCCACTTCTTGCAGTTCAATCTCGGCACCAGTGCCATTACCGGCCTCTCTGCGGCGCATGAACTCGGCCAGCGCTTGCCGCCGACGCTGCTCTTGGTGCTCGGCGGAGGCGCGATAGCGCTTGTGGTCGGCGTACCGTTGGGCCTGTTGTTCGGCGCCGGGCCGGTGCGCCGCGCCGCCGCCCCATTGATGCAGATCGTGACGGCGGCGCCGGTGTTCTGCGCCGGGCTGGCGCTCGCCTATGGCGCGGGGCATCTGCTGCACTGGCCTCTCAGCGTGAACATGCCCTCGGGCGCCCCGGTGGCGCCGGATGAGGCACTCAGGATCGCCGCTTTGCCGGTTCTGACGGTGGGGCTGGCCGGTGCCGCCGCCGTGCAGCTGGCGCTGCGCCGGGCGGCTTCGCTGTCGAGCGGCGCCGCCTTCCGCACCGGACTCAAACGGCTCGGCCTCGGCGCCCTCGAGATCGAACGGCTCTACGTCGTACCCCAGGTGCTCGCGGGCCTGGTGGCAAGCGCGGGCGAGATCATGCTGGCGCTGCTCTCGGCGGCCGTGGTAGCGGAATGGGTGTTCAACCGGCCGGGTGCCGCGGACCTTTTCGTCAAGTCGGTGGCGCTGCACGACTGGAACATGACGGCGCTCATTCTCGTCGTCTTCGCGGGCCTCAGCTTCGCGACGGATTTCCTCGGCAGCCTCGCAGGGTTCGTATTCGCCAATGAGGGCCAGCCATGAGCACGGCCCTGGAAACACCGGTTCCCCTTCTGCGCACCGTGTCGCGGGCCGCGGGATGGGGCGGCCTCGGCCTGATCGCCATCACGGTGGCGCTCAGCGATTTCCTGGCGCGCGAGCCGGCCGGGACGCGAGGCGCCGGACCGATGCTGAGCGTGCCGTCTGAAGTCTATCCGTTCGGCACCGATCTGTTGGGCCGCGACATGCTGAGCGAGACGCTGCACGGGCTCAGCCAGACGGCGGGCCATGCCCTGATCGGCGCGGTGGCGGCGATCATCCTGGGAGGACTGTTCGGCGCCGTGGCGGCGCGCCTCCCGCGTCCTTTCTCGGCGAGCTTGCGCGGCATGATGGGCATTTTCGCCGCCGTTCCCGCGCTGCTGCTGACAATCCTGCTGATCGGGCTGACCGCGCGCGGTTTCGCACCGCTGATGGCGGGATTGGCGGCGGCGCCGTTCGCCTTCGTGCGCGCTTTCGACCATGTGGACTTGGCTTCCCTGCACGCCGAATATGCCCGCGCCACAGGCATTCCGGCGATGACGCTGCTGCGGCGAGATTTGACCTATGAATTCCGCGAAACGCTGGCCTCCATCGCGGCGCGCGCTTTGGCGGCCGTAGCGATCATCCTTTCGACGGCGAGCTTCCTCGGCTTCGGCGCCGAGCCGCCGGCGCGCGATCTCGGCCTGATGATCGCCGCCGCGAAGAGCAGCTACTACACCGCTTGGTGGACGGCCGCTTTCCCCGCCCTCGCCTTGCTGATGCTGATTCTTTGCGCGCGTCTTGCCGCAGGTCTGGAAGAAGGCGAACGGCCATGAGCGATCCGGTTCTGGAGATCGCCGATCTCAGCGTGTCGCGTGCGGGCGCCACCGTACTCGACCGTTTCTCGCTGAAGCTCGAAGCCGGGGAAAGCGTCGTGGTGCTCGGCGAGACGGGCTCGGGCAAGGAAGCGCTGCTCGGCGTGCTGGGCGGCTTCGCCGATACGAACGACACGATCGCGGGAACCATCCGCTTTGCCGGCGGCGAGGCGCGCCCCGCCGCCAAACGCCTGCGCCCCGGAATTCGCGTCGCTTATCTGCCCAATCCGCGCAGCCATCCGCTGGCGCCGCACGCCACGGTGCTGGCGCAACTCGAGCGCGTGGTGGCCCGCAAGCTGGGCGCCCCGCCCGGCAGCGCGCGCGAGGAATTGCGCCTGGCGCTGGAGAAGATGCCGGGTGGCGTCACGCTCCAGCTTTTGGAAGCCAAGCCGGGGCAGCTCGATCCGGTCACGCTTGCCGTCGCGCTGCTGGCGGCGACCAGCGCACAGACCCCCGCTCTGGTGCTGGCGGACCGCGCCATGGCGGATTTGGGACCCTCTGCGGAGCGCGCGCTGTTGACGGCATTGGCGGAGGAAAAAAAGCGTCTGGGCTTTGCCCTGCTCTACGCCACGGGCGGCTTGCAGCCGGCGGCGCGGCTCGGCGGGCGCGTCATCGTCATCCGCGCCGGGCGCGTGGTCGAGGAAGGCGACGCGGAACGCTTGATGAGCGGCCACGCCCACGCCTATACGCGCACGCTGTTCAAGGCGCTGCCGCGACTCACGCTCGATCAGGCAAGGCCGCGTGCGCGCGGCCAGCCGCTGCTTCAGGTTCACGGCCTGTCGCTTCAGCCCGAGAACGAATTGCGCGACGGCATCACCTTCGAACTGCGCCGCGGGGCGTCGCTTGCCTTCGTCGGCGAGGACGGCTCGGGACGGCGCGCCCATCTCAGGGCGGTGCTCGGCCTCGACCGTGCGCCGGCGGGCCGCGTGGTGTTCGACGCGGTCGATCTCAACATCCTGTCGCAGGCGATGGCTTCGCGCATCCGCAGGCGGATCGCCTTCATCACCGGCACCGACGATTCGCTCGATCCGCGCATGACCATCTGGGATACCGTGGAAGAACCGCTGCGCGCCCACCTCAACCTCACCGGCGATTTGACGGCGGGCTATCGCGAAGCGGCCTTGAAACGCGTCGGACTTGCCTCGCACGACGGCAAGCGGCGCGTCGCCGGCCTTTCCGCCTTCGACAAGCGGCGCCTGCAGGTGGCGCGCGCCATCGTCGGCGCCCCGCTGCTGGTGGTGGTGGACGAACCCTTGCGGGGCCTGGACGCCTTCGCTCGCACCATCATGCGTGAGGTGCTGACCGATTTTCGCGTCACCCAGGACCCCGCCTTCCTGGTCATCACCTCGGACTTCACCGTGGCCCAGGCGCTGGCCGACGAGGCGATGGTGTTCAGGGACGGCAAGATCGTGGAGCGCGGGGCGATCGTCGATCTCTTGCGGGACCCCAAGGACGAGGCGACCAAGGCCTTGATCGAGGCGGTGACGCTGCCCAACCTTTCCCAGGACGAGGGTTCGGTATAAAGCGCAATCCGGAAAAGTGAGAAGCGGTTTTCCGCCAGATTGCGCGACCAAAAAGGAGCTAGAGCAAAATCCCGATTCAACAATCGTGGGTTTTGCTCTAGAAGAAAGACCATGATTCCGAGATATGCCCGCGCCGAGATGACAGCCGTCTGGTCGGCCGAGACCAAGTTCCGCATCTGGTTCGAGATCGAGGCCCATGCCGCCACGGCGCTGGCCGAGCGCGGCGTCATCCCCAAAGAAGCCGCCGCCGCCATCTGGCAGAACGGGCGGGCCGCCAAGTTCGATATCGAGCGCATCGACGAGATCGAGCGCGAGGTCAAGCACGACGTCATCGCCTTCCTCACCCATCTGGCCGAGATCGTGGGGCCCGATGCGCGCTTCGTGCACCAGGGCATGACTTCGTCGGACGTGCTCGACACCTGCCTAGCCGTGCAGCTCCGCCGCGCCGCGGACTTCCTGATCGCCGATGTCGATCTGTTGCTCGCAGCGCTGAAGACGCATGCCATCGAACACAAGCTGACGCCCACCATCGGTCGCAGCCACGGCATCCATGCCGAGCCCACCACCTTCGGCCTCAAGCTGGCGGGCTTCTACGCCGAGTTCGTGCGCGCCAAGGAGCGGCTCCTGGCGGCGCGCGAGGAGATTTCCACCTGCGCCATCTCGGGCGCGGTCGGCACCTTCGCCAACATCGATCCCGCGGTGGAGGCTTATGTCGCGGGCAAGCTGGGCCTCAAGGTCGAACCGGTCTCCACCCAGGTGATCCCGCGCGACCGCCATGCCGCCTATTTCGCGGCGCTGGGCGTCGTCGCCTCTTCGCTGGAACGGCTGGCGACCGAAATCCGCCATCTTCAGCGGACGGAGGTTCTGGAAGCGGAGGAGTATTTCTCCCCCGGCCAGAAGGGTTCCTCGGCCATGCCGCACAAGCGCAATCCGGTGCTCTCCGAGAACGTCACGGGGCTGGCCCGCATGGTGCGCGCCTATGTGCTTCCGGCACTGGAGGACGTGGCGCTATGGCACGAGCGCGACATCTCGCATTCCTCGGTGGAGCGTTTCATTGGCCCCGACGCCACCATCACCCTCGACTTCGCGCTGCATCGCATGGCGGGCATCGTCGAGAAGCTGCTGGTCTATCCCGAGCGCATGAAGGAGAATCTGGAGAAAACCCGCGGCCTGGTCCACAGCCAGCGCGTCATGCTGGCGCTGACACAGAAGGGCCTGGGACGCGAAGAGGCCTATCGCCTTGTGCAGAAGCACGCCATGCGCGCCTGGAACGGCGAAGGAGCGCTGCTCGATCTGCTAAGGGCCGATCCGCAGGTCTCCGGCGCGCTGCCGGGCAAGGAACTCGATGCCCTGTTCGACCTCGCCTACCACTTCCGCCACGTCGATACGGTGTTCAAGCGAGTGTTCGAGGCGTAACGCCCAATCAGGACGGCTTGACGTCGTTCAATATCTGATCGCGCGCCCGTTCGAAGAGTTCTTCAATCTTGCGCCGGATCAGCGCGTCGGTGTGCGCCAGCTTCGCCGCGTCGAAATCGGCGCGGAGCTTGTTGAAGATATTGTCCACACCGGGGTTATGGAATTCGGCGACGACCACCGCCTTGGCGTAAGTTTCGGCCTCTTCGCCGCGAAGCCCGAGTTCGCCCGCGGCCCATAGCCCGACAAGCTTGTTGCGCCGCGCGGCAACCTTGAAGCGCAGCGCCTCGTCATGGGCCCATTTTTCTTCGTGCTTCTTCTTGCGTTCCTCGAATGCGTCATCGCGGGACAAGTCTTTGGCGCTCCTTGGTAAACCGGCCTAATTGCCGCAGCACAATAGCGCAGCCTTGCGCCCGGTGCGACGGGGAGCCCCCCTCATGTACATTGCCGAGGGGGCCGCTCATGCTATTTTGCATTAGGCTTTTGTTTTGTCGCGCAATCTGACGGAAAACCGCCTAACACTTTTCCGGATTGCGCTCCTGGCGGGGACTCCAAAGTCGAGGCCCAGTTTCGCGTTATGGAGCGCACTCCGGCGAAGTGGGCACCGGTTCGCCGCTAGAGTGCGCGACCACAATGAAGTCCGGAGAGAGATGATGAAGCGCCGGCGCATGATCTTCGAAGGCAAGGCCAAAATCATCTACGAAGGCTCGGAGCCCGGAACGGTCATCCAGTACTTCAAGGACGACACCACGGCTCTCGACTCCGCCAAGAAGGCGGTGATCGAAGGCAAGGGCGTGCTCAACAACCGCATCAGCGAATATCTGATGATGCAACTCAACGCCATCGGGGTGCCGACGCATTTCATGCGCCGCCTCAACATGCGCGAGCAGCTGGTCAAGGAAGTGGAGATCATTCCCCTCAAGGTTGCGGTGCGCAACGTGGCGGCGGGCTCGCTGGCCAAGCGCCTGGGCATCGAGGAAGGCACGGCGTTGCCGCGCTCGATCATCGAGTATTATTACAAGAACGATGCGCTGCATGACCCCTGGGTGAGCGAGGAGCACATCACGGCCTTCGGCTGGGCCAGCCCCCAGGACCTCGACGACATCGTGAACCTCACCATTCGCATCAACGATTTCCTTTCCGGCCTGTTCCTGGGCGTCGGCATCAAACTGGTTGATTTCAAGGTCGAATTCGGGCGGCTATGGGAGAACGACTACATGCGGATCGTGCTCGCCGACGAGATCAGCCCGGATTCCTGCCGGCTGTGGGACGTGGCGACCAACGAAAAAATGGACAAGGACCGCTTCCGCCGCGATCTGGGCGGGCTGATGGAAGCCTATAGTGAGGTCGCACGCCGCCTGGGAATCCTGCCCGAATCAGGGCAAGGAGAGGCCAAAGGGCCGATGCTGGTGAAGTGACTTTTGCGTAGCAAAAGTCATCCCCGGCCGAGCGATCCGCCAGGATCGCGAGGGGAAGGGGATCCAGGTCCGCAAGATTCGCCTCCCTTCGGGTCGAGGCACCAAAATTCGCAAAGCCGCTTCGTTCGAGGGGGGTATTGCGTCCTCGCTGCGGCCGCGTGAGCGGAAATGACGGAGAACACATCCATATGAAAGCGCGCGTCTTCGTGACCTTGAAAAACGGTGTTCTCGATCCCCAGGGCAAGGCCATCGGCCATGCCTTGAATGGGCTTGGGTTTGGTGCGGTGGGCGAAGTCCGGCAAGGCAAGCTGATCGAAATCGAACTCAGCGAGCGCGACGAGTCGAAGGCCCGCGCCAGTCTGAAAGAGATGTGCGAGAAACTCCTCGCCAACACCGTCATCGAGAAATACGAGATCGAGTTGAAAGCCTGATGGCAAAGGTCAAAGGCCCGTTCCGCAATTTGACGGCGTGCCGCGAGCTGGCAGTCGAAGGGTCACGCAGTAAAGTCCGGGTAGAAATCGGAAAGCCATTTGCGGATGACCGCTGTTACACGTGTCAAATTCGCATCACATATGGCCGCAAAATGGTTCACCAAGAAATTCACGGTGTGGATGCATTCCAGTCGCTGGAACTGGCATTGAAGATGATTCCGACCTATCTGCGGCACTCTCGGGAGCTTCCGCTCGGTCGCATGTATGCTTTTGAGAAGGGCGACGATATGGGCTTTCCCGAGGTGTACAAATGAAATCCGCCGTCGTCGTTTTCCCCGCTTCCAATTGCGACCGCGATGCGTCGGTGGCGCTCGAACAGATCACGGGCGTGAAGCCCCATATGGTGTGGCACGCAGACGCTGAAATCCCCAAGGACACCGACCTCATCGTGCTACCGGGCGGCTTCTCCTATGGCGACTACCTGCGCTGCGGAGCGATGGCCCGTTTTTCGCGCGTCATGCAGGACGTGGTCGCCAAGTCGCAGGAAGGCCGCATGGTGCTGGGCATCTGCAACGGCTTCCAGGTGCTGACCGAGGCGGGGATGCTGCCCGGCGCGCTGATGCGCAACGCCAATCTGAAATTTGCCTGCCGGCCGGTGGGCCTGATCGTGGAGGAGACGCAAAACGCCTTCACGCGCAAATATAATGCCGGCCAGCGCGTCGTCTTTCCGGTGGCGCACGGTGAGGGCAATTATGTGGCCGACGAGGAGACGCTGGACCGCCTCGAAGGCGAAGGGCGCATCGTCTTCCGTTATGCGCCAAGCGATAACCCCAACGGCTCAATGCGCAACATTGCCGGTATTCTCAACCAGAAGCGCAACGTTCTCGGCCTGATGCCTCATCCCGAACGCGTCTGCGATCCCCTGCTCGGCGGCACCGACGGCCGGGCGATGTTCGAAAGCCTGATCGAAGCAATCTCATGACCAAGATCACCCCCCAGATCATCCGCGAGCACGGCCTCTCGGACGAAGAGTATGCGCGCATCCAGGGCCTCTTGGGCCGCGATCCCAATCTGGTCGAGCTTGGCGTCTTCAGCGTGATGTGGAGCGAGCNNCAACCATCCGAGCTTCATCGAGCCCTATCAGGGCGCGGCGACGGGTGTGGGCGGCATCATGCGCGACGTGTTCACCATGGGCGCGCGGCCGGTGGCGATGCTCGATTCCTTGCGCTTCGGCGAGCCGTCGCACCCCAAGACGCGGCATCTGGTGTCGGGCGTGGTTTCGGGCATCGGCGGCTACGGCAACTGCATGGGCGTGCCGACGGTAGGCGGTGAAGTGAGTTTTCACCGCTCCTACAACGGCAACATC
>PMKE01000013.1 GCA_003158585.1 Alphaproteobacteria bacterium | reverse complement strand
TGCCTCGACCCGTTGAATCCGCCGCGCCAACCCTGCCGTTTGGATTACGACCGCGTTGCGCCATGAACGATCGTTCCCGACCTCTCAGTTTCTGCGGCCCAGTTGAGAAGCATCATCTGGGCTTTGCGCCGCTCCAATGCCGAGCATGCCGACCGCTTCGGCTTTCCGTCTAGCGCGGCTCAGGGCCTTCTCCGACCCAACGAGCACCGTTACACCCTGACGAAAGGGCTTCCGACAGACGTGATCCAGCATCGCCGCCCATGTGTTTCACATAGATAACATCGTCCACGACAAGGCGACCGTTTTCAGGAACCACGACCGCCGCCACGTACCAGATATACGGCTTATTAAACGGGTCTTCCCAAGTGAGCCTCACGGTCACACGCGAGGAACCATCTTTCCCCGGCTCGGTTCTCTCGATGTGAAAAGCCTTGGGTTCTGCTTCCTCAGAAGGCCCTGAGAACAGCCCATCCTCAAGCAGCAGGGAGGGCGGCTTCAGATTGCGGTCTGGATTCTGCCGATGCCAGTCAGCAAAGCAGGCCTCGCTTACGTTCAATCTGTGGCGTAGGGCCTTGCTGAGGTACGGCGCGAAGACCTTCATGTCCGCGCCATAAGGCATGCCGAGCGGATGTCGAGCTACGACCTGCTCATAGAAGCGGCTGACCAACGCATCGGGCCGGTTCGGGAGAGCAGACGGTTTGCCTTGCGCAACAGCTTGCTCCCATCCCAAGACCGCAATCAGCGGCAGAAGACAGACACGAAGTAGATGCTTCATAGCTCTAGCCTCGAGACGATGGACCAAGGTCAAGCTTGTTCATGATGATCCCAGAAAGAGTTTAGTCCTGTGGACGGGAAGGGCAACTAACGGTGCATCTAGGAAGTAGGGCGTGCGCCGCGAATGTCCGAAGCCGGTTGCCGAGCGGACTTCGGATAGTCCACTACGCATTCTTGTTTTCCGCGACGGAGTCATTTGTGCGTACACGAACAATAATAAGTCGCTGTTGCGAAAATAAATTTGCCCGCACCCCTTGAAATGCCTTTTTTCATCTCCATATCGCCTTCGTAGTTTTTGTGGAGAGCAGCACGCAAGGGCCGTTCCGGTGGCCCGAATTGAAAGAGAAACAACAAGCGCTGACCAAGTCATACTAGGGTTGGGTGTTCGTCGCGCGCATCCGACACAAAGCCTGGCCAAGGGACTCCCGGCACCTCATGGTGGCGGTCGCAAGAGAAGGCCGGCAGCGTAAAGCCCCTGAAATAAAGCAAAGGTGCATGTCGATTTCCGCCTGATGTGCGGGTTCCGCTTGCTGCCGTAGCCTCGAGTCAGGGGCGGACTTGCCCGGCGAAGCTTCAGCGAAGCCGGGTTCGAGTCCGCCTTTTCGTATGTAGCGCCGCTGTCGAGTCCGCCTTTTCGTTTACCGCGCCGTAGCTGAAAGCGAAGGCGGGTTTGGACCGGCCTTCCGTCAGCCGGGCCCGGCGATTTTCGGCTCCTCGACCTCCGGCGCCGACAGTTCCACCGCCTCGATCCTGTCCGCCCGAGAGGCGATGCGCTTGGCCGAGATTTCGATTTGGCCGATATCCTTGCTGGTGGTCTCGAAATGCTTGCGCAGATCGCCCACGCGCTCCGCCAGACGCTTCACGTCCTGCAAAAGCTCGCCCACTTCCTTCTGGATCAGGCCGGCCTGCTCGCGCATCTTGGCGTCGCGCATCAGGGTGCGGATGGTGTTCACCGCCAGCCACAGGATATGCGGCGACACGATCACCACCTGGAGGCGGCGCGCCCGCTGCATGATCTCCGGGAAACTGGCGTGCAGCTCGGCATAGATCGATTCCGAAGGCACGAACATCAGCGCCGGGGTCTGCACCTCGCCGGGGATCAGGTATTTCTTGGCGATGTCGGTAACGTGCTTCTGCACGTCGTTTCGCATCTGCGCCGCCGCCGCCTTGCGCTCGGCGTCGGTGGGTGCCGCCTTCAGCGCCTCGAAGGCCTCCAGCGGAAACTTGGCGTCGATCACGATGGCCGCCGCCATGCCCGGAATGCGGATCAGGCAATCCGGCGACATGCCGTTCGAGAGCGTCGCCTGGAATGCGAAGAGGTCGGGCGGCAGCTGGTCGCGCACGATGTCTTCCATGCGCTCCTGGCCCCAGGCGCCGCGCGACTGCTTGTCGGAGAGGATGTCCTGAAGCGACACCACGCGGTCAGACAGCGTCGTGATGTTCTTCTGCGCCTGATCGATCACCGTCAGGCGCTCGCCGATGGAGGTCAGCGTCGCCGTGGTCTTGGTGGCGCTCTCCGTCAGGCTGTCGCCGAGCCGCTTGTTGAGGGCGTCGATGCGCTCCGCCAGCGTGCGTTGCAGTTCGGCCTGGGCGGTGACCGTCTGCTTGAACTGCCCGGCGATCTCGCCTTGCGCCGCGATCACTGTGTCGAGCCGCGGGTCGGCCTCGGGCGCCTTGCGCCGCAGCGTCAGGGCAAGGATCGCCGCCGCCAGGACCAGCGCAACGCCCAGAACGATCAAGCCCAGTTCCATTTCCGCCGCATCCTAAAGCGCAATCCGGATAAGTGCGAAGCGGGTTTCCGTAAGATTGCACGACAAAACAGAAACCTAGACCAAACCCTCGCCCGTGATCTTCAACGCCACGCCGTAGTCGTGACTGGCGGTCGGCGGCACGGCGATATGCAGCCCGCTTGTGCCCTGTGTAAAGGCAAGAGGCTGTGGCGATCCCACCACTTCCACGCGACGCACCTTCGCTGCATCCGGCGAGGCGATACTGACTGTGCCGCTTTCCGGTTTGCCCATAGTCAGAGCATAAAGCGCGCCGTTCTTGGTGGTGAAGCGGATGTCGTCTGCGGTGAAGGGTTTCGCTGCGTCTTCGCCGAACTGGCCGGAGGCTACCTGGGTCGGGCCTTCGCCCGCCACCTTCCAAGGCCGCGTGCCGTGGATCGCCTCGGAAAACCGTGCCATCCAAGATGCGATGCCTTCGACGATGGCCTGTTCCTTCTCGTCGATGGTGCCGTCTCCGCGCACCGGTACGCTGAGGAGCAGATTGCCGTTCTTCGCGACCACGTCGCACAGTCGGTGGATGACCGAGGCTGCGCTCTTGTAACCGTTCTTTTCGTAAAGCGGGCGGCTGTAATGCCAATCGCCGATGCAGGTGTCGGTCTGCCACGGATGCGGCTCGATGTCGGCGCGGAAGCCGCGTTCGACGTCTTCCACGACGGCGGCGCGATGTTGCGGCACCACAGCCTTGATGGTGAGCACGCTGTCGAGCTTGCCATGCCACTTGATGGACGAGTTATAGTAATGGGCGGCAATGTCGAGGCCTGTCTGCCCGAGCGGCAGATCGAAATCGTCGAAATAGACGAGGTCGGGTTTATAGCTGTCGATCAGATCTTTGCAGCGCAGGAACCAGTGGTGCACGAAGGCTGGATTGGCAATTGGTGGATATTCGTCCCAGATGCGGTCGTTCATCTCGTGCCATTGCTGCGCCTCGGCGATGGAGGAGATTCCGTCCGGCATCGCCATGACGCGGCCGGCATAAAGCTCCTGCGGGTCGAGACCTTCCCACCATTTGCCCTTGCCCATCTCCTTGGTGAGCTTGAAGGCGTCGTAGCGCTCGCCTTTGCGCGACCCTTCGGGGTCGTAGCCGTAGGCGGTCTGGAACCAATGCCAGGCATGGGCCGAGTGGTTCGACACGCCGAACTTCAAGCCGCGGGCACGCGCCGCCTTGGCGAACAGGCCGATGATATCCCGCTTTGGCCCGATGCGGGTCGCATTCCAGGGATTGAACTTGGAATTGTAGGTGTCGAAATTGTCGTGATGGTTGGCCAGCGCCATGAAGTATTTGGCGCCCGCCTTCTTGTAGAGATCGAGCAGCGCTTCGGGATCGAACTTTTCAGCTTTCCAGGTGGGAAGGATGTCCATGAAGCCGGTGTCGGCCGGATGGCCGTAATGCTTCACATGATGCTCGTAAGTAGAGGAACCCTGAATATACATCTGGCGCGCATACCAATCGCCGTCCTCAGGCGCGCATTGCGGACCCCAATGGGCCCACAGGCCGAATTTTGCATCACGAAACCATTCCGGCACCTTGTAGCCGGCGACGAGGGAATCCCAGTTGGGCGCGAACGAACCGGGGGCGATTTTTGTTGCCCTCGCCGCGCCAGCCATATC
The DNA here is from genome assembly GCA_003158585.1 of Alphaproteobacteria bacterium. Lineage (GTDB taxonomy): Bacteria > Pseudomonadota > Alphaproteobacteria > Micropepsales > Micropepsaceae > Rhizomicrobium. Next base: position 883 of record PMKE01000013.1, on the reverse strand, counting down.
CGGCAGGCCCGCTGCCAGTCCTAGTGCCGCCGCGCCTTTGAAGAGTGTCCTTCTTCCCAACGAGCCCATCGCACTTCCTCTGTCGTTTGCGGCCCGGCCGCTTTCCGTCCGAATCTGCTTTCGTCCGGCGGCAATATACTCCGTTTTTGTCGCAAAACTTGACCCTTTTGCCGCCCGCGCTTATCTGACGGGAATGGCCAAGCGCAGCATCCTCATCGCCCCCGATCCCCGCCTCAAAGCCAAGGCGAAGGACGTGGAAAAGGTCGACGGCGCGGTTCGCCGCCTGGTCGACGACATGCTGGAAACCATGTACGGGGCCGAAGGCATCGGGCTGGCCGCGGTGCAGATCGGCGTGACGCAGCGCGTCATCGTCATGGACCTCGAGCAGAAAGACGGCAAGAACAATCCACGCGTCTTCATCAATCCGAAAATCCTGTGGGCGTCGGACGAAACCGCCACCTTCCAGGAAGGCTGCCTGTCGGTTCCCGACATCTGGGAAGACGTGGAGCGCCCTGCTAGCATCCGCGCGGAGTATCTCGACCGCGACGGCAAAAGGCAGGAACTGGAAGCAGACGGGCTGCTCGCCGATTGCCTACAGCACGAGATGGACCACCTCGACGGCGTCTTGTTCATCGATCACATCTCGCGGCTGAAGCGCTCCATCGCGCTGCGCAAGCTGGCGAAAGTTAAGCGCCAGAAGGAGACGGCATGAGCGGCGCATATCCCTTCACCTCCCCCTGGCGGGGAGGTCGNNCCGCGAGCGAAGCGAAGCGGATCGGGTGGGGGGCCGAACATCCGTCTGGCACCGCCCCCCACCCGAAATGCTGCGCTTCGCTCCGCATTTCGACCTCCCCGCAAGGGGCAGGGTTATCGCATATGACGG
>PMKE01000059.1 GCA_003158585.1 Alphaproteobacteria bacterium | reverse complement strand
GACAAGCGCACCTATCAGATGGATCCGGCCAACGGCGACGAAGCGCTGCGCGAAGTGGCGCTCGACATCGCCGAAGGCGCCGACATGGTGATGGTGAAGCCGGGCATGCCTTATCTCGACATCGTGCGCCGGGTGAAGGACGCCTTCGGCATGCCGACCTTCGTCTATCAGGTGTCGGGCGAGTATTCGATGCTGACGGCGGCGATCGAGCACGGATTTCTGGATCGCGAGCGCGCGATCCTGGAAAGCCTGCTCGGTTTCAAGCGCGCGGGCGCGAGCGGGATACTCACCTACTTCGCGCGCGACGCGGCGAGGATGTTGAGGGCATGATGAACACTGGCGTTCTTTCGAGAACTATCGCGGGGTTCGTACTCGCGCCACTTACGTGCGGCGCGACAACTGCAACTTGGATGATCGTGTCCGCGCACGTTCACGACGTTCCGGTCACGCTGACCGAAATCCGAAACATCGCCATGCTTGGTGTTCTAGCGGGCTATGTCTGCACCGCCGTAGGAGGAATCCCTCTGTACTTTGCGCTCCGCTACCTTGGCTGGACCTCGCTTTGGACGTTCCTCCTGCTCGGATGCCTTCTCGGTATCTTTGCGTTCGAACTGACTTGGCCGGGAGGCATCAAGACGTATTTGGGTCTGGCACCGAATGTAGATTTCGGACTCCGTTCGGGACTGATTATTATGGAGGTCATGTGTGGCGTTGCGGGCACCATTGCAGCCGCCGCCTTTTGGCTCATCGTCAAGCCTCAACCGGCTTCACGCTGACCGCTTCAATGTCAGCGAACAAATTCATACGTCATTGCCGGGCATACCCGGCGATCCTGCAGGCGAGGTCCGCGTGCCAGCTTACTCCCTCGGCACCATGAACAGGCTGCGCAGCAGGATTTCCGAGCGCCTGTGCGCTCGAAAAAAACTCGATCAAAGTGGACCGCAAATGAGAGTCATGATCGGGTGAATTCGCGTTAAGCCATTGTCGCCGCACGGATAGTGCAAGAACGTCGCACCCCCTTGAACCGACAAGGTCGAATCCCCATTTCCACTAAATCCCCGCAAGTGTATCCGGATGTCCGACGGCCGCTTCGCCGCCGCACCTCCGCGCTTACGCCGTTTTGAAAAACCTCGCAGCGATGGACGCTCGGAGTCTGTTCGAAACTGCCTCGGAATCTAACATGTAACAATTGCGTTGCCGAAGCGGACAAGCGACGGCAATTGCATTGCCGAAGCGGAGCTACTCCCTCGTCACCATGAACAGACTGCGCAAAAGGATTTCCGCCCGCGACGGCAGCACGTCGAGGCCCGAGCGGCGCTGGCCGAGATCGATCACGTCTTCGAGCACCAGCATGGCGAGGCCGTGTACCGCCGCCCAGACCGCAAGTCCAAGAGAGGAATCGTGCAGCGCCTTGCCGATCTCGTCTCCGATGCCGTCCGCCGCTTCGGCAAGCACGGGGAACGCTTCGCGGTTGGGAAGCTGCGGGCCGAACATCAAGCGCGCCAGCGCGGGACGGCGCGCCACGAAGCGCATATAGGCCGCGCCGACATTGGCGATGCGGTCGGACTCGGCGCCGGACGTCGCGGCGGCGGCTGCGATGCCGCTCTTCAACTCGGCAAAACCCTCCGCGGCCAGTTCGACCAGCAGCGCCTCGTGGTTGGGGAAATGCCTGTAAGGCGCGGCGTGACTGACGCCGGCGCGGCGCGCCACGGCTCTGAGGCTCAGGGCGCTGAGCGATTCCTCTTCGAGGATGGCGCGCGCCGCATCGAGCAGCGCATTGCGCAGGTCCCCGTGATGATAGGGGCGTTTGGTTTCTGCTTTGGCGTCCATCACTGCTTGCCTCTCGACTCAAGACGGGCGAAGAGGCTCGACGTGTCCCAACGCCTGCCGCCCATCGCCTCGACTTCGGCATAGAACTCGTCGACCATCCGCGCCACCGGCAACGCAGCCCCATTGCGCGCCGCTTCGTCGAAACAGATCGAAAGGTCCTTCCTCATCCACTCCACCGCAAATCCGTGTTCGTAGTGCCCGGCCAGCATGGTCTTGTGCCGGTTGTCCATCTGCCAGGATTGGGCCGCACCTTTGGAGATCACCTCCACGACGGCCAGCGGGTCCAGCCCCGCCGCGCGCGCGAAGGAAAAACCTTCGGACAGCGCCTCGATCAATCCTGCCAGGCAGATCTGGTTCACCATCTTGGTGAGCTGCCCCGCACCGGCAGGCCCCATCCGCCGGCAGCTTTTCGCATAGGCGGCGATCACAGGCTCCGCTTTCGCATAGGCCTCCTCGCTGCCGCCGCACATGACAGTAAGTTGGCCGTTCCTGGCGCCCTGCTCGCCGCCCGAGACCGGTGCATCGACGAAACCGAAGCCGCCCTTCTCCGCCGCAGCGGCCAGCTCGCGCGCCAGCGTGGCCGACGCCGTGGTGTGATCGACGAACACCGCGCTCTTTTTCATCGCCGCGAAGGCGCCGTCCGTTCCGAGAGTCACGGCGCGCACATCGGCGTCGCGTCCGACGCAGGCGAGCACGATCTCGGCTCCGGCTGCCGCCTCGGCCGGGGTCTTCGCCATCCGGCCGCCATGCTCGGCGATCCAACGCTTCGCCTTCTCGCCGGTACGGTTGAATACGACAACGTCGTGACCGGCACGGGCAAGATGGCCCGCCATCGGGTAACCCATGACACCCAGGCCGATGAACGCCGCACGCATCACGCGATCTCCTCGGCAGCCGCCTGCCGCACGTTTCCAAGGCTGGAACAGGCCGGACGGTGCATCATCCGGATTGGTGGGTATGCTATCAGCGTTATGGTGGACATGAAGAGAAATCGTTTGCTTGAGTTCGATCGACGGCAGTCATTCGACACTACTGGCCCAGAATTATACGGTGCCAACGCCGCAGCCCCGTATCGATGCTGACGATGGCGCTCATTCCGGCACGCAGCGGCGGATCGCTCGGCTTGAGATCGCACTTTACCCGCACGGGAATGCGCTGCACGACCTTGACCCAGTTGCTCGAAGAGTTCTCCGACGGCAAAGCCGAGAAGGCGCTGTCGGAAGCGCGGCTGATTGCGCCGACATGGCAATTCCAGGTGCGGCCGGAATAGGTGTCGACGGTCAGCGACACGGGATCGCCGACCGAGACATGCGTAAGATCGGTTTCCTTCATGTTCGCCTCGACCCACAAATCGGTAGTGGACACGAGACCCACGGCGCTGGTGGTAGAGAACGACGACAGCGCGGAGATCACCAGCGTACCTGGCTGGAGCGAGTCAACTTCGGTCACATCGCCCTCGAAGGGCGCGCGAACGACGGAGTGGTTGAGCTGGCGCTGCACCTCGTCCAACGCGGCCTTGGCCTGCTGGTAGGCAGGGGCGCGTTCCGGCGGCAGATCGGGATCGCCGTGTAGCTTGGCCAACTGGGTCTGTGCGTTCTGCTGCAACGAGGCGAGCGTCGCCTGCGCCGAAAGGAGATTGCTGCGGACCTGATCGAGCGTCTGCGGCGCAATGGCATTGGCACGCGCCAGCGCCAGATCGCGCGTGTAAGTGCTCTGGGCAAGCTGGACTTGCGCCTGTTGGGCGGCCACCTGGGCCGTCAGGCTTTTGTAGCCAGACTCCTGCGATTTCACGTCGAGTGCGGACAGTTCCAGCGCGGCCTCGGCATTTTCAAGCGCGATCTGGAAAGGCCTGGCATCGAGCGTAAACAGGACTTGGCCCTTCTTGACATGCTGGCCTTCGACGACATCGACGGTCTTGACCAGACCGGAGACATCCGTGCTCACCATCAGCTTGGCGGCGCGCACATAGGCGTCTTCCGTCCCGACGTAGCGCCCGCCCATCAGCCAGACCACGAGCGCCGTGACGGCCACGGCCGCGACGCCGAAGAACATCGAAAAGCGGCGCAGACGCGCCTTGTCGGTCCACAGTTCGCCGGTCCAGGCGCGAGCGCGCCCCACGCGGCGGCGAACATTAGCCTCGTAAAACGAGGCGGAGGAACGGTCGCGAAGAACATCCATCACGATTTTTCTCCTGCCGCCGCTTCGGGGCGCGAGGCCGCAGCGTCGGTCACCAGTTTGTCTTTCATCTGCAACAGCACGCGCAGAGCCGCATCCCAGTCGCCGTCGGAGATGCCGTCCCGCAGGCGGGCTATGGATTCGGTGCGATAGCGCGTAATTTCGGCGAGAATAGGTTCCGCCGCGGGCAACAGATGCAGCCGGTGCATGCGTCTGTCGGAAGGGTCGGCGCGGCGCTCGACAAGGCCGTTGGCTTCCAGGCGGTCGATCAGTCGCGCCACCGTGATCGGCTCGACTTCGCAGATCGCCGCCATCTCGTTCTGGCAAAGGCCGGGCTGTTTGTGGAGGCGCATCAGGATCACGCACTGGGCGCGGGTCATCCCCCAGCCCCGGGCGCGCTGATCGAATTTGGTGCGCATCATCCGGGCTACGTCGTGGAGGACGAAAATGAGGTCGTTGTGGATGGGTAGCATGGAGATTTTCCTAGGCCGTCTATAATATAAGCTGCCTTATAATAACATTCAAGAAGTTAACATTATATATATTAGTGCCTGTATCTGCTGAGAAACCGGCCTTTCAGCGGCATCCCGCAAAGAAAAGGGGCGGCCTCGCGGCCGCCCCGGGGTAGTTCCCAAAGAGCCGAGTTTACATGCCGGAACCTTGGATCTGCTTCCAGCTTGCCTGGATCGCCTGCACGGCGTTTTCCGGCAGCGGGACGTAGTCGAGGCTCAGAGCCATGTTGTCGCCGTTGGCATAGGCCCATTTGAAGAACTTGAGAGTTTCCGCAGTTGCGGCTGGGTCGGACGGCTGTTTGTAGACGAGGATGTAGGTGGTCGCCGTGATCGGCCACGAATTTGCACCCGGCTGGTCGACCAGGATGATGTAGAAGCCCTGGCTCGCGGCGCCAACCCAGTCCGCACCCGCGGCCGCCGCCTTAAACGTATCGGCTGACGGCGTGATGGTCTTGCCGTCCCTGTTGATCATGCGCGCATACTTCAGATGGTTCTGCTTGGCATAGGCGTATTCGACATAACCGATCGAGCCCGCGGTCTGGGCGACATTGCCCGCGACGCCTTCGTTGCCCTTGGCGCCGATGCCGACGGGCCAATCGACAGCAGTGGCGGCACCGACGTTGTCTTTCCATTCGCTGCTGACGCGCGAGAGATAGGTCGCGAACACAAACGTCGTACCCGATCCGTCCGAGCGGTGAACGACGGCAATCGCCTGATTCGGCAGATTGAGGCCCGGATTGAGCGCCTTGATCGCCGGATCGTTCCAGCGGCCTATCTTGCCCAGGAAGATGTCGGCAAGCGTCTTGCCGTCGAGCACCAGCTGGCCCGAAGCGATGCCCGGGACGTTGATCACCGGCACGACGCCGCCGATGACGGTCGGGAACTGGGCCAGGCCGAACTTGTTGAGGTCGGCGATCTTGAGCGGGGCGTCGGTGGCGCCGAACGTCACGGTCTTCGCCTTGATCTGCGCGATGCCGCCGCCCGAACCGATCGATTGATAGTTCAGTTGGAAGCCGCTCACGCTGTTATAGGCGCCCGCCCATTTGGCATAAATCGGATAGGGAAAGGTGGCGCCTGCACCGGAAACACTGGCGGCGTAGGCGCTCGTCGCGATCACCGCAGCGGAGACGATCCCCGCGACGGCGGCCATTACGGACTTTAGAGACACGTTCATTTTTTCCTCTCTCGGTTAGAGAAAACCTCTAGCCAGCAACGTTTAGTTCGAGAACTGCAGGCGGACGCCGATGATGTTCAGATCCTGACCGACCTGCGTCGTACCGGCAATCGCGTTCAGCTTATTCACGTGCACTAACGAATCATGGACCTGAAGCTTCACTTCGTTGTTCAGGTACCAGTTCAGGCCGACATCGACGATGCCTTCACGGCCGCCGGCAACGCCGTAGGTCGCCGTGGTGCGGTTCCAATCGAGATCGGTGAAGGTGTAGCGCGCAACCAGTTCGAGTGCACCCCACGATTCGCCGTTAAGCGAGAATGGCGAGGCAACCTTCGGCGCGCCGTAGCCGCCGATTTCGTTGTTGGTCGCGTTCACGGAATAGCCCTTGGGTTCGCCCGTCAGAACCCACGAACCTTCCACCATCCAGCCCTCGAAATTGGGATGGTCAGAGACGAGGGTCGTGGCGTTGTAGCGGTCGTCGCGGAAGGAGGAGTACTCGCCACCGAGATAGAAGTTTTCGAAGTTCCCCGCCACATGTCCCGACAACATGGTCGCATGGCATGAAATGAAGCCGGCCGCCGCATTCTTGCACCCGGCCGATTGGTTCGCACCAAGCGTGACACCGATCAGACGCGTACCATCAACGCGGATTTCCGGACGGTCTTGGAAAGCGATCGAAGAAACGCCGCCGCCGGTATAGAGGACCGTGCCGTAGTCGAAGCCGACGATGGCGTTCGACGGGCCGNNCGCTCCAGAAGCGATACGACAGATGCGACAGGAACTGGGCTTGCTCGTCGCCGCCGTTGCCGTGGCCGGTGGCGCTGCCGCCCGGGGCCGTGGTCTTGGAGCCGGTATAAGCGGCCGTCCAGATGAAGTTGTCGCCCGGCAGGATCATGTTTTCGTACTGGAACGCGACTTCAATGCCGCGGCGGGCATCGGCCGCGCCGAAGGTGTCGAGCGCGATGTTCTCGATTTCCGGGCGCTCCAGGAACATGAGCTGACCCGACGACGTCGTGCCTTCGAGCATCAAGGCCGGCTCGATCACGCCGAGGTTGATGCGGAAGTGCGGAATGCCGGTATAGGCCACGCGGGCAATCGACACTGCCGGATCGCCGCTTTCGGCACCACCGCCGCCGCCGGCGTTGTAGCGGAACTCGTACCAGAAGTCGTTGAAGGCCTTACCTTCGACGCCGAAGAAAGCGCGACGCACGGCAGCGCCGGTAGCAAGATCCTTGTACTGCGCGGTGTTGGTCAGCGCCCGCGGATCGTCCTGCAGGAACGCGCCGAAATCGGCCTGGAAGCGGACGCGGAACGCCATCGAGAAGCGGCCGTCGCCGCTGTTGAGAACCGGACGGCCGTTGTCGAACGTCCAGCTCGCATACTGGAAATTCTGCTCGAGCGTCGAAAGACGTGTGTGGTCGCCCGAGGACTTCGTTTCGTCCGCCTGAAGCTGGTCTTCCAGCGCCTGGATGCGGGCGGCAAGTTCCTGGTTGCTCGGCCCGGACGGTGCCGTTGCCTGAGCCGGCGCGGCGGACGTCGCATCGGACGTTCTTTTCGCCGCGTAACCGGCGTTTGCCGTCGCGACCAGCGCAATCGCGGCGACGCCGGCCATCAAAGCTGTCTTCCCCTTCATGTAACCTTCTCCAATATCTCTTCAGGGAAAAGGTCCGACTTCGAAGCCTCAAAGCATCGTCGGTCGCGACACCCCACCGCCTAGCGGACCCTTTTTGCCCGGGGGAGGAATTGCAGGGGGCGGCGACAGGTAGGTGACGTTCCTGTGAAGTAAATATGACGGTGCTTACCAATCGGAAACGCGTGTCCGTGTGAGCACACTTGCGCACGTACCGCCCAATGCAACTCCTTGATATATTGGGGAACCGGGATAGAACTTCGTGATGTTAAGAAGCTTGCGCATATGCGGAGCCGTGGCGCTTTGTGCCTGGACCGTTCTTGTTGCGGCGGCGGCCGGCTCCGAGTCGGCGTCGAAATACGTCATCCGCTCCGATCACTGGTCGGAAGATGACGAACTCGGCTACCGCAAGTTCATCCAGGCCATCGGCGAGTCGGATTGCAATACGCTCGATTCGTGTCTGCACAGCAGCGCAAACCCCTTTTACGGCACCGATCCGCCTGACCGTCATTTCGAGGCCGACTGTTCCGACCTGACCTATGTCCTGCGCTTCTACTACGCCTGGAAGCGAGGGCTTCCCTTCGCCTATGTGAGCGGTGTTGCGCCGCGCGACGGCAGCGGCGACGACATCCGCTACTCGCACGCGGGCAACAAGGTGACGGCCCGCACGGATGTCACGAGCGGGAACCTCGGCGGGAGCCGGATCATCGACAACATCCGCGACGCGGTGTCGTCGGCGACTTATCGCATCCACCCCGACGCGGACGGGCCCTTGCGATCGGACTTCTATTCGCCCGCCATTACGCCGCAGGCGATCCAACCGGGCACCATCGTCTACGATCCGGCCGGGCACGTGGCGACGGTCTTCCGCGTCGATCCCGACGGGCGCGTGCATTCCTTCGACGCCCACACCGACTACACCTTGACGCAACTGGTGTTCGACGTGCGGTTCGCGCGCGTGCGCCCGTCGCAAGGGGCGGGTTTCAAGAACTGGCGGCCGGTGCGGCTGGTGGGCGCCACGAGAATGCCGGACGGCACGCTCAAAGGCGGCCGCATCGAGGTGGCGGGCAATGCGGAGATTCCAGATTTCTCCGACGAGCAATACTTCGGCACGGGCAAGCGGCCGGCAGACGAGGAATGGGCGAGCGGCAGTTTTAGCCTAAACGGCGAGACGCTCGACTATTACGATTTCGTGCGCGGCAGGCTGGCGGGCGGCAAACTCATCTTCGATCCGCTCAAGGAAGTGGCATACATGACCCGCTCCATCTGCTCGGACCTGCAATACCGCACGCTTGCGGTGCGGATCGCCGTGGCGGCAGGCATGGCGCAGAAGCAGCAGCCCAACCGTCTGCCGCGCAACATCTACGGCACGTCCGGGGACTGGGAGACCTATTCGACGCCGTCGCGCGACGCGCGCCTCAAGACGCTGTTCAAGGCCCTACGAGATACCGTGCAGCGTTTCGTCGAGATGGAGCAGCGCAAGGACACAAAACACCTGGCTTACTTTGGCACCGACATCGCCGGCGACATGCTGAAGGTCTACGACCGCGTGACCCAGTCTTGCCGGATCGAATATCGCCGCAGCGACGGCAATCCCGTTACGCTATCCTACGAAGACGCCCGCGAGCGGCTGTTCGCGATGTCGTTCGATCCCACCCACTGCCCCGAACTGCGCTGGGGCGCGAGCGACGCGGCCGAACTGTTCACCTGCCCCGACGGCGCGCTCAAACGATCCTGGTACGCGGCCGAACAGAATCTGCGTAACCAGATCGACCGCACCTATGACGCGCGCATGGATTTCACGCTGGAGGAACTCGGCACGCCCGGCCCCGGCAAGGGCGTGCCCTCCCCGCCCGATACCGATGTGCGCGCCTATCTGGAGCGCGCCGGAGCGCAGGCGAGGAATTAAGCCCGGCCCGCCAGCGTGCCATAGCGTCCGCGGAAGAACACCAGCGGCTTACCTGTCTTTCGATAAGCGAGAGCGAGAACGCGCCCCACGATGATCGCATGATCGCCGCCGTCGTGGATCGCTTCGCGGACGCATTCGAGCACGGCAAGCGCTCCAGCCGGTGCCGGGGGACCGGATTGCGTGGGTGTCAGTTTCAGCCCGTCGAGCTTGTAGCCGCCGGGCACGGCCAGTCTCGCCGAAATGGTCCGGTGGCCGTTGCAGAGGACGCTGATGGTGAAATTTTCTGCCGTGGTAAACGTTCGGTAACGACTGGAGCGGCGGTCGAGGCACCACAGCACTAGTGGCGGATCGAGCGACAGAGATGCAAAGGAATTCACGGTGATGCCCGAGAGGGTTCTGCCGGAACCCGCCGTAACCACCACCACGCCCGTGGGGAAACATCCTAGGGCGTTGCGGAAATCGCGGGCGTCGAAGCTCATGGCAATCCCGGATTAAGGGTTCGGTTAAGGCGGAGCGTGCATCCTGGGCAACGTTAGGCGAGGCGTGGCGTCCGGGAAAGGCCGCGCCGATGCTTTTCGGCATTTGGGATACTGGTCTTGGCCGGCGACACACCGATCATCATCAAGCGCATCAAGAAGGGCGAGCACGGCCATCACGGCGGCGCCTGGAAGGTCGCTTATGCCGACTTCGTGACGGCCATGATGGCGTTCTTCCTCCTGATGTGGCTCATCAATACGACGACCCCCGAGCAGAAACGCGGCATTGCGGACTATTTCGCGCCGCAGAGCATCGCCCAGACCCTGAGCGGATCGGGCGGCGTCCTGGGCGGCAGGGTCATGGGACAGGAAAGCGCCCGCGCCGGGGGCGCCGCCTCCGTATTCCAGAACAACAGCCCGTCGGCGAAGGCCAACAACTCGCATTCTACCCAGAGCGGCGGCAGCCAGGGCGGCGCCTCCAGCAATCAGGCGACTGGCGCCGACGGACAGAACGGCGCCGAATCCGCTTCGAGCCAGAACGGCGAGTTCGCGCACGCCGCCGAGGCCATTCACCAATCCATCAAGGACAATCCCGACATCGCCGCCCTGTCGCATCAGGTCGTTATCGACCAGACGCCCGATGGCCTGCGCATCCAACTCGTCGACGAGGACGGCCGTCCGATGTTCCAGCAGGGCACGGCGGTTCCCATGCCCTACACTAGGCGGTTGTTGGAAACCGTGGCGAAGGTCGTCAGCCGCCTGCCCAACCGCGTGTCGATCAGCGGTCACACGGAAGCCAAGCAGTTCACCTCCTCCAGCGGCATGACCAACTGGGAGCTTTCCGCCGCGCGCGCCAACGCCGGCAGGGCGATCCTGACCGCTTCGGGGCTCGATTCCGACCGCATCTACGAGGTCGCAGGCAAAGCCGGAGCGGAACCGCTGCTGCCGGAAGACCCCAACGCCTCGGCAAACCGGCGGCTTTCCATCGTGCTCCTGCGCGAGGCGCCGCCCGTTCCGCTCGGCCATCAACTCTAATTACTGATTTTCCCCCCGCCACACTGGCGCGACTGCCCCATCCCTTGTCATAATTCGCGTGCGGATGGCGGGTAGTGGGCAGTGACGGAGCAAAAAAGTACGCGCGTTCCACAGTTCTTCCTGACTCCGGGAGGACCGTGCCCCTATTTGCCCGGACGCACGGAGCGCAAGGTATTTGCTCGGCTGGTCGGCACACTCGCGCAACCTTTGAACGAGGCCCTGACGCATTCCGGCTTCCGCCGCAGCCAGACGATCGCCTACCGGCCGGCCTGCGACGCCTGCTCGGCCTGCGTTTCCGTGCGCATCGTCACCGAGAGATTCGAGGAAACCCGCAGCCTGCGACGCATCCGGCGGCGCAACAGCGATCTGGTTCGCAGCATGGTTTCCGCCGAGGCAACGCGCGAGCAGTTCGCTCTGCTGCGCACCTATCTGGACTCGCGTCACGCGGGTGGCGGCATGTCGGACATGGGCCTATTCGATTATGTGGCGATGATCGAGGAGACGCCCGTCCACACGCACATCATCGAATATCGCATCCCGGACGGCAGCGAACGCGGCCGCCTGCTCGCCTGCGCTCTGACGGATGAACTGCGCGACGGCCTCTCGATGGTCTACAGCTTCTTCCATCCCGGCGAGGACGCCCGCAGCCTGGGCACTTACATGATTCTCGATCACGTGCGCGCCGCCCGCAGGCTGGGGCTGGAACATGTCTATCTGGGCTATTGGGTGCGCGGATCGAGGAAAATGGACTATAAGTCCCGCTTCCGCCCCATAGAAGCTCTCACGCGTGACGGGTGGGAGCTGTTGAACGGCGAAGAATGATCGCCGAGGCGAAGAATCGGCCGAGACAAGCACCGGTTGAATCTGCTACAGGTTGTCCCTACGTAAGGATAACTTACGGTCCACTTGCTGCTGTCAAGAACGTCGTCCGACAAGCGATCCGAGAACGTGCAGCGGCGAGGGAAGGGGCAGCCGCCATGTGCTTCCACGATTTCTTGCAGTCCGTCGTGTCGCCTGATTTGAAACATGTCGCGCAGCATTGGGAGGAAGTGCGCGGCTCGCGGGCAGTGCCCGGCTGGGGCGACATCCGCCCCTCGCAAATCGCCGCCCAACTGCCGTTGATCTGGGTCTACAAATTCGACCGCGATGCCAATCTCTTCACGGGACGATTGGCAGGCCATCACATCGAGCAGATCTTCGGCATGAGCTTCCGGGGAACGCCGATGAATGAACTTTATCCGCCGGACGATTACCCTCGGCTATTCGAGCGCGCCAGGCGCGTCACCTGTGAGCCCGCACTCTACCGGAGCGAGGGCATGGTTTTCAGACATGTCGACCACTTCGGCCACGGCGAGCGGATCATGATGCCTCTGGCGGAAGACGGCGTTCTCGGCGATGGCGTGTTCGGTGCGACGGTATATCAATCGGTTTGGGGCAAACCCGCGTTCGACATCCCGGAACGCGAAACCTGGTTCCCGATGTAACGCCCGGGTTTTGCGCGCGTTCAATCGCTTGGCGAAACGCGCCGCAGCATGATCACTTCGTCGTACACCTCGTCGCCGACGCGGATGCGGCGAGGAATGCAGCCGACCGTGCGGAAGCCGTGGCGCTCGTAAAGCCTGATGGCGCGCCGGTTGCCGGCGTTCACGGTCAGTTTGACCTGTTCGACCTCGCTCACAGCATGATCGATCACCGCGCGCAGCAGCCCGTCGGCTAGGCCCGTTCCGCGTTCGCCGGCGCGGACATACATGCCGCTCAGTTCTCCCGTGTGGGCAAGCTTCTTCGAGGCCGGGCGCGTGAAGGCGGCGATGGCGACCAGCGCACCATCTTTCTTGGCGCCGAGCCACACGGTGCGTTCGAGGCTTTGTGCCCACTCGGCTATCGTCATCGCTTCGGCCGCGTCGAGGTCGGCGCAGAAGCAGTCGGGATGCAACTGCAAGGCTTCCAGACGGATGGCACGAAACGCTTCGGCATCCTTTGCGCCCAACCGCTCGATGAAGATCGACGTCACCCCTCGCCTCCGAAGCGTGTTTTCCACTCAGCCAACTGCTCGTCGGCGATCTTCGCAAACAGCACATCCGGGGCGCGAACGACCTGACCGGCGTCTAGCTGGTCGAGGTATGCACTCATCGGCCCGGCGGGCCAAGAAATGACTTCCGACGCGGGTTGGATGGCTTCATGGATCGTGCGCGCCGCCACCGGTATCACCGGCCAGGACAGATGCCCGAACAGATGCACGAGGTTGAGGCCCATGCGCACGCCTACCGCAGCCTTCGTGCGATCGGTCTTGACATGCGTCCAGGGCGCCGCGCGGGTCAGGTACTCGTTGCCCGCCACCCAGATGGCGCGTAATTCGGCAAGCGCCTTGCGGAACTCGATGTCCTCGAGATACGCGCCGTACTGGGCGATACGCTTGTCCAGCTCCGCAATCAGCGCGGTCTCTTCGGCACCGTAGCTGCCCTCGCCCGGTACGCGGCCGTCGAAGCGCGCGATGCAGAATTTGGTGACGCGGTTGACGAAATTTCCGAGCACGTCGGCCAAGTCCTTGTTCACCACCGCCGTGAAATGTTCCCAGGTGAACGAGGTGTCCGCACTCTCTGGCGCATTGGCCATCAGATACCAGCGCCAGTAATCGGCCGGCAGGAGGTCAAGCGCCGTATCCATGAACACGCCGCGCTTCTGCGAGGTGGAGAACTTGCCGCCGTAATAGGTGAGCCAGTTGAATCCCTTGATGCGGTCCACCAGCTTCCAGTTCTCGCCCGAGCCGAAGATCGTGACCGGGAAACCGACCGTGTGGAACGGCACGTTGTCCTTCGCCATGAACTGGACATAGGTCACGTCTTTCTGCGAGGCCGGACGCCACCAACTCTGCCATTCGCTGTCGGGCTTGCCGCGGGAGTCGGACCACTCCTTCGTCGCGCCGATATATTCGATGGGCGCGTCGAACCAGACGTAGAATACTTTGCCTTTCAGCTTGCCGTCGCCGATGTCGTCGGGAACGGGCACGCCCCAATCGAGGTCGCGCGTGATGCCGCGGTCTTTGAGACCCTCGTCCAGCCACTTGCGGGCGATGGAAAGCACGAGGTTGGGCCAATCGTGTTCGTGGCTGTCTATCCACTTGCGCAGCGGTTCGATGAATTCGGACTGCTTCAGGAAGAGGTGCGCGCTGTCGCGGATTTCGATTTCCGTCGAGTTGGAAAGTGCCGAGCGCGGGTTGATGAGATCGGTCGGGTCGAGAACCCGCGTGCAGTTCTCGCACTGGTCGCCGCGGGCGCGGTCGTAGCCGCAATGCGGGCAAGTGCCGATGACGTAGCGGTCCGGCAGGAAGCGCTTCTCGGCGTGGGAATAGACTTGCTTGGTGGTGCGCACTTCGAGATGGCCGCGCTGCCACAGGACGCGCGCCAGATGCTGCGTCAGCTCCCGGTTCTGCGGACTCGACGAGCGGCCGAAGTAATCCCACGACAGACCGAAGCGTTCGCCCAATCCCTTCTGGATGGCGTGCTGTTCGCGGCAGTAGCTCGCGACATCTTGTCCGGCCTCCAGCGCCGCCAGTTCGGCGGGCGTGCCGTGCTCGTCGGTGGCGCAGATGAACAGCGTCTCGTCGCCCCTGGCGCGACGGAAGCGGGCGTAGACGTCGGCGGGCAGCATCGAGCCGACCAGGTTGCCCAAATGCTTGACGCCGTTGATATACGGAAGCGCGGAGGTGATCAGAGTGCGGGTCATGTCGGCCGTTTGCTGGAATGGAGTCGGGACATTACAGGGACGCGGGGGCCCGTCCAACCCGGCCGTTGCGCCACGGCCCGGGGCGTCGTATTCCGCTGCCGGGGCCGGCTTAGCTCAGCTGGTAGAGCACGTGATTTGTAATCACGGGGTCACAGGTTCGAGTCCTGTAGCCGGCACCAGGCTTCGCTTGTCCAGTCTGGAGACATAGGTA